>NZ_JAUYVJ010000006.1:0-171725 GCF_030689115.1 Psychrobium sp. 1_MG-2023
ATCCTGAAAGGGTTTAATTCAGGAACTTTGTGTGGCTGTTAAGTGCGAGATTCCGGCTAAAAGCATGCCGGAACGACGATGTTAAGGTGCCACAACCTGTCATCCTGAAAGGGTTTAATTCAGGAACTTTGTGTGGCTGTTAAGTGCGAGATTCCGGCTAAAAGCATGCCGGAACGACTAGGTTAAGGTGCCACAACCTGTCATCCTGAAAGGGTTTAATTCAGGAACTTTGTGTGGCTGTTGAGTGCGCGGTTCCGGCTACAAGCATGCCGGAACGACGATGATGTGGAGTCCCCACCTCGTCGTCCTGAAAGTGTTTTATTCAGGATCCCGCCTTGTGATAACAAGAGAGATTCCGGCTACAAGCATGCCGGAACGACGATGATGTGGAGTGCCCCACCTCGTCGTCCTGAAAGGGTTTTATTCAGGATCTCACCTTGTATTAACTAGGGCGATTTCGGCTAAAGGCATGCCTGAACTTCAGAGTTAGCTATTTGGTTTTTGGCAAAATAACATAACGACCATTAAAAACTGCGCCTGCTTGATCGCTATCGCCACTGTGCATATTAACACTCAACTCAATGCTCACTTTTTCTCCTTTACTCAGTGGCAACAAACTGCTCATTTCGATCAAATGGTCAACTTCCCCTTTCGGGTCAGAAACGATAGGTTGACGATACTTAATCTCCCCTGTCGCTAAAACGATACTGCCACTAAGCCCTGAGCACTGTAAACGCAAGTGGATTAACCCCCAGCCAGTTAAAACGGCTTGAGAATAAATCGCACCAGCAAACATGCTTTGGTGAACATTAATACAATTTTTCATGTTTGCAGAAGTGGTCACATGCTTTTTGGTCGCTTGCGAAATATCCAACCCCATGAATTCAGTGAGCGGAATACCCTCATGCCAAGTTGATACCAGCCTTTTCACTGCCTGAGGGAGAATACAGGCAAATGCATCCACACCAACCTGACTAAAGCCAAGCGCCTGCCAAAACCCATTCGCGCTATGTGCGGTTAAACGTTCAAACTCATCATCACTAGCTTGCTTCATTAAGCGTTTTACCAGCGCACGACCAACACCTTGGCCACGGGATGCTTCTGTCACAACCACATCAACCTGTGCTTCATGGTCATGTTGTTGAAATAAAATACCTGCTGCAACAATCTGTTCTTGCTCATTAAAAGCAACGATATACTGCCCTTGGCGAAGCTCGTAGTTCACCATAAACTGGCATAACAACATATTATCGCTAGGTACGGTTTGCCATGTTAACTGCATTGTCAGCCTCTATACTTTCAAAGAAAACGTTACAGGGCCATCATTAGTTAATGACACCTGCATATCTGCACCAAACTGCCCCGTATGAACATCAATATCTATCACCTTACAACGCTCAACAAAGTGCTCATATAACGACTCAGCAAGTGCAGGAGTTGCAGCCGATGAAAAGCCCGGCCTTAAACCTTTTTTAGTGTCTGCAGCCAAAGTAAATTGGGATACTACCAATAACTGCCCTGAAATATCGTTCAAGCTTAGGTTCATCTTATCTTCGTCATCATTGAATACACGATAGCTAGTGACCTTTTTAACAAGTTTATCCGCTAATGCTGGCGTGTCTTCTCGTTCTACTCCTAACAGAACCAATAAGCCCTGACCTATCTCACCAACGACCTGGTTATTAACTTCAACCTTGGCCTGCTTAACCCGCTGAATTAGCGCAATCATTCCTACCTCTTTATTATTAGTATAGCCAGTCGGCCATTTTATCTGTTGCTTGAATTAGTGCGTCGATCACGCCCGGCTCTCCACTAGAGTGCCCAGCACCCGGTACAATTTGTAGCTGACAGTTATCCCACTTTTCGGCAAGTAATTGTGACCCTTCGAGTTTACATACCATGTCATAACGTCCATGAACTAAAACAGCCGCAATCGCCGCTAATTTATCAATATTATCCACGATAAAGTTTTCAGGCATAAAGCAATGATGACTATAGAAGTGGCTTTCTATCTTGGCTAAAGCCAATGCTTGTTGGGTTTGCCCAAAACGGTGCTTGGCATCATGTAGGGGCAACAGGTGAGAAAGCCCCCCTTTCCAAATTGACCACTGCCTTGCCGCACTTAACTGTTCAAATTCGTTAGCTTCAGAGAACAGCCTCCGATAGCCTTCAATAGGATCGCTCCTATCCTCAACAGCCAGCGGATGGCTAAAATCTCGATAGTGATCAGGATAAACTTGTGCAGCGCCCCCTTGTGGAAAGAAACGCCACTCCAAATCTTGTCGCCGTCCGAGAAAAGGGCTTCTAAGTACAAACGCATGAATGTGTTGAGGGTAAGAAAAGCCATAACGAAGGGCCAATTGTGCCCCCCAAGAGCCACCAAAAACTAACCATTTGTCAATACCAAAGCGCTTCCTTACTTTTTCAATATCTTCAACCAATTGCTCCGTATTATTCTCTGCTAATTCACCGTATGGCAACGATTTACCACAACCGCGCTGATCAAATAAAATAATACGATAGCGTGCTGGATCAAAAAATTGAGATAATCGTTGCGAACGACCTCCTCCCGGCCCCCCATGTAACACAATAACAGGGATCCCTTCTGGATTACCGCTTTGGGAGACCGACAGCGTATGTAATAACGAAACATTAACAAAGGTTTCGCTATAAGGCTTTATCGCTGGATATAGGTTGTGCATCTACTTCCACCTCAGTTAAGTGTGAAGGTTGAGCGGAGTCGTGCTCATCAAGAACAGGAACCAAATCTGGCTCTTCAGCTTCTTCTCCAGCATAAAACTCAGGTAAGCCAGCCGTTAGCTCAGCGCCAATTAACACCACAATCCAAGATAAGTAAACCCAAACAAACAAAATTGGAATGGCAGCTAACGCACCATAAATTGCTTGATACGATGGAAAATTACTGACATATAACGCGAAGCCTTTCTTGGTTAACTCAAATAAAAGTGCAGCCACAATCGCACCAACCAAGGCATCTAAGAACCTAACCCTGACATTAGGTACCATCAGATAAACCATCAAAAATGCCAACACCGAGAAGAATAAAGGCAGCCACCGTAAGAAGAATGACATCACACCACTAAACACGCCTTCTTCAAGCCCTCCAAGGCTTAATACATAAGAAGAAATAGCAATACTAGCACCTAAGAATAATGGGCCGAGTGTTAACACCATCCAATAGATCGAAAATGATATCACTAGCGGCCTTTTCCGTGGGCTGCGCCATATTTGATTCAACATCTTATCGATATTTGAAATCAATAGCAGCGCAACTACAACCAAAGCAACAATACTGATCGCACTCATCTTTGAAGCGTTATCAACGAACTCAGCAATATTTTGCTGGACCACATCCCCCGCCGCAGGAATAAAATTCTCATACACATAACCTTCAATTTGTGTTCGCATTGAGCTAAACACTGGGAAAGCGGACAGAACAGAGAACACTACCGATAGTAAAGGGACGATTGACAATAATGAAATGTAAGCGAGGTAGCCTGCGACAATCCTCAACTTATTTTGTTTAGCGCGCTGAAAGATATGCACCAACAAATGCGGGATGCTAGAGAAACGTGAAACAACCTTGTTTAATGAGAAAGAATTATCCAATTGGTTAACCTTTTATAAAAGTCCTAATATTTTCTTATCATACCAATCCACATAAATTTGTTACAATATTTTGTATTGTAATAGTATTTAGCCACATATCGTTTTATGCTAAACCGCTATATAGAATGAAGAAAATAATTTCAATGAAGTAGCTATAAGCATAGCAGCTACCACTATCAATAATAAGGATAAAGTGAATGTTAAAGTCCCTGATCATATCAGTTGCACTATTTAGCTTAGTCGGTTGTCAGACTGCGATGTACAGCGCAATGGAAAAAGTTGGTTTTCATAAACGTGATATTTTAGTTGATCGAGTTGAAGACGCCCGTGACGCACAAGATGATGCGCAGCAACAATTCACCTCCGCATTAGATGAGCTAAGCACACTGATAAATTTTGATGGCGGTGATATCGAAGACGTCTACAACACGTTAAATGATCAATATATTGCTAGCCAAGATGCCGCAGATAATGTGTCAAAACGCATTGGTAAAATAGAACATGTTGCCGCCGCACTTTTTGACGAGTGGGAAGAAGAAATAACTCAATACACTAGCGATAGTTTCAAGCGCAGCAGCCAACAACAGTTACGCAGCACCAAGCGTTCCTACGCTAAGCTAGTGAAATCAATGCGCCGCTCAGAGTCAAAAATGGCACCAGTACTAAACTCACTAAAAGATAATGTGCTGTATTTAAAACATAATCTAAATGCCAGTGCGATCAACGCCATTGGCTTAGAGTTTAAAACTCTCCAGAAAGAAATTAAAGTCTTAGTCAATGAAGTCAACAGCTCTATTGCTGAATCGAATAAGTTTATCGAGCAACTCAATACGAAATAAATTGATTCCTTAAACAAGCAACTAATACTCCTACAAGCGATGTAGGAGTATACTAGGACTCTTTATCAACGCCCAATGGCGTATTTCCATTAATTAGGCTAACCATCATGAGTATCGAAGCGACACTACAGCTACGTAGCAATTCACAATGCGAGCTGTGTAGTAGTAATAGCAACTTAACCGTTTACGAAGTTCCACCTACAGAAGCCCATTCAGATAAATGCGTATTGTTGTGTGATAAGTGCCATGATGAAATCACTCAAGCTGAGCGCTTAGATGTAAACCACTGGCGCTGTTTAAATGACAGCATGTGGAGTCAGGTTCCCGTTGTTCAGGTGATGGCTTATCGTATGCTAACACGCCTAATTAACGCTGGTGAGACTTGGGCACAAGATTTACTTGATATGCTTTATCTAGATGATGAGACGCTTGCATGGGCTAATAAAGGCAGTGCCGAGTTAAATAATGAAGAGCCACATCTTGATAGTAATGGGGCCGTATTATCAGCTGGTGATAATGTCGTTCTTATAAAAGACCTAGTGGTCAAAGGCGCAAACTTTACCGCAAAACGTGGAACCGCAGTACGCGGTATCTCTTTATCCCCAAACCCAGAGCACATCGAAGGTCGTGTTAATGGAACACGTATCGTGATCATCACTCAATACGTGAAAAAGATGTAAGCAGAACATCACTTTATTTGAGCCAGTGTTCGCACTGGCTTGACTAGACTGGGCTCCAGTCCACCTAAGCCCTTAAATACACTTAACATTGGGTTATTATTTCTAATCATCGCCTCTCCAATTAGCTTTGAACCCAATAAACTATAATGACCTTCATCATAATAGACAGGGAAGCCTCCCAAGTACGGCGTACAGTGCTTTTCATCACATAGTTCATTACGAGGGTCAAAATAATAGGCATTTTCATGATTCACCGTTTGCTGCTCAATAAAACGATTTATTGCATAGTTTTGAGTTGGAATACTAAAGCGCAGCGGGCTACACTCCAGATGAGGTAATCGAACCCGCCTAATCTCACACTCACTATTAAACGCAGCAAAGTAAGGGATTCGTGCAAGTACTATCACCCTGTTAACCTGTGATGATAAATGCTCGATACTCTTTGCCAAATCATCTCTAAATCCCTGCCCCCCATGTTTTTCATAGCTTGTCCACGCCCCGCCAATAATGACCGTATCAAACTCTTGAATAAAAGGTTTTACTTGATCACGATAATGCTGACAGTTTTCCCGCACTTTGAATTTAGGCCAATCGATAGGCTGATCTAAAAATAAAATCGGGCACGAGCTCACCGTAATATTACGGATCGAGAAGTTATACTCTTGTGCAAAAACGCGGAGCATTCCTAAATAATGAGCGGCATTAGAGTCGCCTAGCAATAGCACTTTAGGTTGCTCTTTTTCTGGGTAAACACAACGACTTTCCGTTAATGAACTTGCGTTAAACGTCGTATATTGACAATTATACTGATAACGCCACGCCGGCTTAATATCTATTGCAGCCTTGTAGGCATCCCATGAATAAAAATAATTAAGTTGATAGCGAATAATAAAGGTAAAGCCCACAGCTACAATCGATAAGGCTACTGTGGGTACGAAAAAATAACGTACAAAGACCTGACGAGTTGGTAACGTTAGTACCCGCAGTGGCTGCTCTACCAAGTAATAGCTAAGTTGTGCTAACGCAAAGGTTAACAAGAAAGCCGCAATGCCTATCGTTATCGTTATTTCAATAAAAGCATATTTCATTAATGCCAACAGTGGCCAATGCCACAAATAAGCAGAGTATGAAATCAGGCCAATCCCCGCCATGATGGTTGACGCTAAATAGCGATGGACCACCGTTTGAGATGTGGTTCCAGAAGCAAGTAACAAGACAACTCCAAGCACCGCTGGAAGTGCACCAAAACCGGGAATAGCATCCCCTTCATCAATCAAAAATAAGCTTGAAAAGATCAGCAGCAACCCAATCATCGCCATGCTCAACAGGGTGGATTTACCTAAGCGAGTACAATAGCCTTGGTCAATGGCCAATGCCAAAGCTCCTCCCGCCATCAGCTGCCAAGCTCGCGTCGGTAACATGTAATAGGTCAACGCTAGAAACGACGATAACAACCATTGCGCTAACAACAGTGAGAGTAAAGCAACGGCCACTACTATCGCTAACCGATATTGGCTAACATAGCGATGACACACTAAGCCACTTAATGCCAGTGGCCAAATAAAATAGAACTGCTCTTCGACACCTAATGACCATAGATGCAGTAATGGCAGTTCAGCACTATCACTGGCAAAATAGCTAGTATCGACAAACAGGTAGGCATAAATGTTAGATGCTGAAAACAAGGCGGCGAATAACGACTGTGCATAATTAAAAAAGTCATTTGGCGCTAGAATAATAAAACTCACTACAGAGGTCACAGTAAGCATTAATAACAGGGCTGGTAACAATCGTTGCGCCCGTCGTCGGTAAAACCTAACGTAATCAACACGCCCAGTACGACTGATATCTTTGAGCAGTAGCTGGGTTATAAGATAACCCGATAAGACAAAGAACATATCAACCCCTAAAAAGCCTCCTGGCAATAACTGAGGGTTGATATGAAAAATAACAACAGCAATAACGGCAATAGCTCTCATGCCGTCAATGTCAGAACGATATTGTTGATTATCCATGCGTTAGCCTATGTTCCTTTGTTACATAAGCTTAGACGAAGATAGAGAAAAAGTAGAATCAGGGACGCCGTTAAAGCGTTCGCATTATCTTTTCGCCTTGGTTAGGATGGTATCAAGACGATTTGCAAAATTTTGACGATCGGTTTGGCTTAATGGCGCAGGGCCACCAGTTTGTACGCCACTTGAGCGCATCGTATCCATGAAGTCTCGAATATTCAACCGTGCCTTTATGTTTTCTGTCGTGTGGAGCTCACCTCGTGGACTCAATGCTTGGCCACCTTTTTCAATCACTTCAGCGGCCAGAGGGATATCACCCGTGATGACTAAATCCCCTGCGGCTAATCTTAAGACAATTTCATCATCTGCAACATCAAAGCCAGAGCTTACTCGCAAAGTATTAATATACGGTGATGGCGGTACAGATAGTCCCTGATTAGCAACTAATGTCATTTCTGTCTGAGTGCGATGAGCCGCACGATAAAGTATCTCTTTAACCACAACCGGGCAGGCATCGGCATCAACCCATATTTTCATTTTTAGCCTTTTTCTAAACTAGGAGCACTGGCAAAAAAGTTTACCACATAATCCGCTTGTAGCCTTTTCCATCTTTGATCTTCTGGTTGAACAGGTTCAGCACTCAGAATACACACTCGCTCACCTTGCTCAAGTAATGCGCTTAATCGTTCATAAGAAAATACATCATCAACAAGTTCAGTCTCGGCATCACGACGGATTAACTCAATAACATCGGCACCAACATCTTGATTAAAAAAAGCAAAGTCTGCTTGCTGCATATAACGTAATGCGGCTAACGAAAGGCGATCTGAATTCGTCGGTGCCTCTACCACATACAGCTCACCTAGTGTGACAGCGTCATTATCAACCTGTTGAATTAATTGGTTGAAAGTTGCTTCTTGCTCTTGTTCATCAGTAATTTTACTCGATAAGAAAAAACGCTCCCAAAAAGCTCGACGCTTTGACACACTATCAAGTAAGCCCTTTATAATCTTGCGCTTACGCCCAGAAAATCGAGCTAAACTCCCTAATGTATTCGGGATCAACGTCTCTAAACGTTCACGCCAATAACGCACCAGCACGGGTGCGTCCCCTTCACTACTAATTGCAAACACCATCGGGCTGCGATCAATAATTGACGGTGTAATGAAATGGCAAAGCTCTGGAGAATCGACAACATTAGCAAAGATACCAAGTTGCTTTGCTTGTTTGCTAATCTGTTGATTAACTTTCGAATCTGAGGTTGCAACGAACACTAACTGCCTACCTGGTAATAAGGCCTCATCATAATATTGTGCTAAATGAGTTACCCTGCCTAACTCGACTTGCGCTGCAATACCATTAGACAGATCAGGAGACACAACCGTAATACTTGCAGGGGTCTTTAATAATAATTCCATTTTACGGGTGGCCACTTCGCCCCCACCCACAATTAAAACATCAAGTGTCTTTGCATCAACAAAAATTGGAAAATAATTCATCATTAACCCTTTTTAAGCATCACGATTCACAATAGGCTGCAAATATCCATTTTCATTAACATGTGCAGGGTCAAATTGATCAACAACCTGACCAATAACAATAAGCGCTGGCGGTTTAATATTATGCGCTTTAACTAGGTCCGGTAATGACTCCAAATTACCTCGAATAGTACGTTGCTGTGGGCAGGTACCTTTTTCTATAACAGCTGCGGGAGTCGATGCTAAACGCCCGTGCTCAATTAGCTTCTGGCTGATGATAGGTAACGAGTTAATTCCCATATAGAAAACGACGGTTTGACTATCATTACTTAATGATGTCCAAGGCAAATCAAGCTCACCTTCACTCTGTAAATGGCCAGTGATAAAACTACAGCCTTGAGCAACACCACGATGAGTTAATGGAATGCCTGCATAGGTCGTGCAAGCTGAAGCCGCAGTCATTCCAGGAACAACATGACAGCTAACGCCTCGCTCTAATAAGTATTCAGCTTCCTCACCACCACGACCAAAGACAAAAGGATCACCTCCTTTCAACCTGAGCACTTTTTTTCCTGCCAATGCTTGCTGCGCTAGAACCTCATTGATCCCCTCTTGAGGCAAGTGATGCTTCGCTTGCTTTTTCCCCACATAAATTTTTTCACAATAAGCTGGCAATAGATTCATGATTTCTTCACTAACTAAGCGGTCATAAACAGCCACTTCCGCTTGTGTGATAATACGTAATGCACGAATCGTTAATAACTCAGGATCACCTGGCCCAGCCCCAACCAAAGCAACTTCGCCTGCTTTTAAGGTGCTCTTCTCAGCTATTTTTTGCATTACATCATTCATTACTTTTCTCGGTCATATTGCTGCTATTTCCTGCAAGCTTATACCCAAACAGAATATGTAACAACAATTAAAGAGAAATTAGTTATATTAAAATTAGGCAAAAAAAATCACTAACATTACAGTTTAATGTTAGTGACTCTTATATAAGTGCTTTTTATAAAGCTTAATGAACGACGCCACCGCCCTCGTCAAACATGATCCCTTCTAATTGTGTAAAAGCTCGCTCTTGCCCGGGTAAATTAAACAACACCATTAAGATTACCCACTTTAAATCATCAACCGAGAACTCTTTGTTCTCAATTTCCATCGCTCTATCAATGACCATTTCACGGGTATCAGGGCCTAACACATTGATACATTCCAAAAAGTGTAAAAAGCCACGGCACTCAAGATCAAGGCGCATCATTTCTTGCTCGGTGAAAATACGGATTGAGCTAAGGCCATGCTCTCCGAGCGGCACATAATCTTGATTATCTTGCATTGATGCTAAGCGCTCAATCCAAGCCAAGGCTTTATAGACGGTTTCTTTTTGAAAGCCCGCTTCGGTTAATTCTTCAGTGAGCACTTTATTATCCATCATCACATTCATCTCGCTATGAATATAGTTCTCAAATAAATACATAAGACATTTGAACATCACGTATCTCCTTTTATTCGGATATAACCACCAGATACAGAAGTAATAAAACCAGACAGCTCTAAATGTAATAATCGCTCTAATACTTTATCTATAGTGATTTCGGTACGTAAAACAATTTGATCGACTGATGTAACCTCAAACCCAATATTGTCTAATACAATATCAAAAGGAAATTGAGCTTGAGAGGCTAAACGGTCAACATTCTTATGTTGCTGCGCTACCTGCGACAAACTATTTACAGGTAACTCATCTAAAATATCGGCCGTTGTAGCTATAAGTTTAGCACCTTGGTTAATTAATTTATGACAACCTGACACTTTTGGATTATTTATTGAGCCAGGAACAGCGAAAACCTCTCTATTTTGCTCTACCGCGAGACGCGCAGTTATTAACGAACCACTTCGGTTTGCGGCCTCAACGACAACAACCCCCAACGATAAACCACTCACTATTCTATTGCGTCGGGGAAACTGTGGAGCAAGCGGAGGCACATCAGGCCAAAACTCTGAAACTAATAACCCTTGCTGTTCAATCTGCTTCGCTAGTCCCTGATTTGTCTTAGGGTAAATATTATTAAGACCGCTCCCGAGCACAGCAATGGTTTTTCCATTAGCCGCCAAAGCTCCCTGATGCGCATAGCTATCGATACCGGCAGCCAAACCACTAGTCACGGTAAACCCAGCCCCAACTAATTCATAAGCAAAACGCTTCGCACTTTCTCGACCAGAAATTGTCGCTGCACGGCTACCTACGATTGATATTTGCTTATCCGATAGTAAACGACAATCACCACGGCAGAATAATAGTAATGGCGGTGATCCAATCTCTTTCAACAGTACAGGGTAATCATCATCGTAATAACTAATGATCTTATTCAAATTATCCTGAGCTAACCATTGGTATACAGCGGACAATTTATTGAGAGGAGGTTTTGTAAGGTGATCGATTTGTTTATTGTTAAAACCAAGTTTAGCTAACTCAGCTTTCGACAATGTAAATAAGTCAAACGGTGAGCATCCGCGTAGTTTTTGCTCAAGTCGATAAACGCCAAGTTGCGGCAGGCTATCTAAGATTAATAATTGAGTAGTTCTATCCATGAGTGTCTCCTTAGCTCCATGCGCCGAAACTAGTCGCAAAGGAGAACACCGTGTATCTAAATTGTATTTTAGTTACGGGTTAATTAAATCATCACCTGTACGAATAGGTCGGTCAATTTTGGTCACTAAAGCATAGCTGATATTTTCAAAGCTTCTGAAAACCATCACCTGCCCACGGTAAACATTCGGTAAACGTTGTACTTCATCGTCAACAAAGTATGCTTTCACTTTATCGTAACGACGATAGTTTGCAGGGTCCCTTACTTCTCCATCTTCACCAACAAATTGAATCTTTCCTGGCTGGAATACTGAAAAAACACTGCCTGCGTTAATACCTTGCTGAGTACCACCATCGATAATGACCACATCATTTTGCCCCGCTTCTCGAAAGTGCTCCGCTGAACCGACAATCGATGAACGGATATGCTTAGATGCAGCTTTTGGCATGAAGTACAGTGGTAAATCATCTTCCACTAGCGGCATCATCACTTGACCGTTACTGACTTCACTTTCCACCGACAACAAACTTAAACGGCTAATAGCAGCGGACATTGTAACGCGAGCAGTAGCAACAAGTTCTAACTCTTGTCCTAGATGTTGCTGTGTTTGCGGTGATATAAAGTGACGCCCCTTGCGGTAAATCCCATACTTAACGCCTTGTTTTAAAGTTTGATTAGCAAAAATAATATCACTCTCTTGATAATAAATAGCATCTCGCTCACTACCAACTAAAATCGGCAGTTCATCAACTTTACTCGCTGCAACTACGCGCTGATGGGTTAAGTAATGTTCAATATCTTTTAATGCCACCGTTGGAATAGGACGACGTTTATTACTCTTTCGACCATGGCGTGTCATCGTCAAGGCAGGCTTGGCTTGGTTAACAATTAAACGAGGCTTGCCATCGACATAAATTAGACTAATTTTATCGCCAGGATAAATCCAATGAGGATCGGCGATTTGCGAGTTATAGCCCCAAAGTTCAGGCCAGCGCCAGGGCGTATTAAGAAATTTTGCCGAAATGTCCCATAAGGTATCGCCTTTCACCACGATATATTCAGTTGGTGAGTTTTTCTTGACCTGTAATACATCAGCATGACTATTTGCAATGAACAAGAAAGCCAATGAAATAAAAACCAGTCGCAACATAGCAACATCCTTGTGTAATTAATTGGGATAACAGCGTTTTATAAATATATTTAAGCAACCCAAGCTGGATAATTCAACAATGAAGTTGCGATAACTCCCACTTAAACCAGATAAACCTGTAAAAGCGGTTGCTATATGTTTAAAATAAAAGCATATCACAGATTAAAAATATGCCTAAGCAGCTTAGGTAAAAGATACGAGAAAATTTATGGCTATCCTTAACGTTTTACGCTTTCCTGACCCAAGATTACGCACTGTCGCAAAAGAAGTTAGTGAAGTAACCCCTCAAGTGCAAAAGATCATCGATGACATGCAAGAGACCATGTACGACGAAAAAGGCGTTGGCTTAGCGGCAACACAAGTAAATATTCATCAACGCATTGTTGTAATGGATTGTTCCGAAGATGCGGATACGCCTATTATCTTGATCAACCCCGAGATTATTCGTCGTGAAGGTTCAATGCAAAATGAAGAAGGTTGTTTATCTGTACCAGGCACTTATGCCAGTGTTGAACGCGCAGAGTTCATCACGGTAAAAGCACTAGATCGTGACGGTGAGTCTTTCGAACTTGAGGCAAGTGGTTTACTGGCGATTTGTGTTCAGCATGAAATTGACCATTTAGACGGCAAACTATTTGTTGATTACCTTTCGCCATTAAAACGCCAGCGCATCCAAAAGAAGCTAGAAAAAGAAGCCAAGCTATTAGCTAAAGAAGGGTAATTCATTGCAACCTCTACGTATTATATTTGCTGGAACACCCGATTTTGCTGCTAAGCACCTAGAGTCGCTCTTAAACTCACAACACCAAGTTGTTGCAGTTTACACCAAAGAAGACACACCTTCAGGTCGCGGTAAAAAGTTACAACCTAGCGCTGTTAAAGTCTTAGCTCAGCAACATGATTTACCGGTGGTGCAACCAAAAACATTGCGCAATGCCGATGCTCAAACAGAGCTTTCAGCTTTTAATGCAGATTTGATGGTTGTAGTCGCTTATGGCTTAATCCTACCCATTGAAGTTTTAGAAGCTCCTCGATTGGGCTGCATCAATGTACACGGTTCATTACTGCCACGCTGGCGCGGTGCAGCACCAATTCAGCGCGCAATTTGGGCTGGAGATAAACAAAGCGGTGTAACGATTATGCAAATGGATGTCGGTCTAGATACAGGCCCGATGCTCCACAAAGCCACCCTTGATATTGCCAGTGACGAAACCAGTAGCAGTTTATACGAACGTCTCGCCGAATTAGGCCCGCATGCATTAGTTGAAGCAATTGATTTATTAGCGCAAGACAAGCTAATTGCCGAGCCACAAGACGATGCCGCTGCAAACTATGCCGAAAAGCTATCAAAAGATGAAGCAAGAATCGACTGGCATGACAGCGCTACTCATATTGAACGTTGTGTTCGTGCCTTTAACCCGTGGCCTGTATCTTACTTTCAACTTGGCGATCAGGCGGTAAAAGTATGGCAAGCGAGTTTAAGTGATACAACGACATCTCAAGCACCAGGCACCATCGTTAAAGCCGATAAACACGGTATTGGAGTCGCTACAAGTGATGGCGTAATCAATTTAGAGAAATTACAATTCCCAGGCAAAAAAGCAATGGCAATTAGTGATGTCTTAAACAGTCGTAAAGCATTATTTGCTCCTGACACAGTTTTGTAATTTAAAGGTTTAATCAATGAATTTACGTGCAGTCACCGCACAAATAATCGGCGCAGTTTTAGATAAAGGGGAATCGTTAGCAACAGCGCTTCCTGCTGCCCAAGGCCGATTGACCAACCCTAAAGATAAAGCGCTCTTACAAGAGCTTTGTTATGGCATCATGCGTGAACTGCCTCAACTTGAGTTCTACATCAATCGTTTGATGGATAAACCAATGACAGGTAAGCAGCGTGTTATCCATTATTTATTGCTAGTTGGAGCTTATCAACTGCTGCACACACGCATTCCAGCCCATGCAGCCCTCGGTGAAACCGTTGAAGCAACCAAAGATTTAAAGCGCCCTAAATTGAAAGGTCTAATCAATGGCGTTTTACGCAATCTTCAGCGTCAACACGAATCACTAAGTCAAGAAATGCCTACGAAGGCCCCGATAGCATATTGCCATCCAAGCTGGTTCATCAAACGAGTAAGCCAAGCTTACCCGAAACAGTGGCAACAAATTCTTGAAGCTAACAACCAACGCTCTCCGATGTGGTTGCGTAATAATGCGAGTATGCAAACACGCGACGACTATCTAGCTCAATTAGCTGAATTAGAAATTGAAGCACACGCTGGCGTGTTAGGTGATAATAGTATTAAGCTAGTAAAACCAAGCCCAGTCGGGAAATTACCACAGTTTGATCAAGGGGCTTGTTCAGTACAAGATGGTGCAGCCCAACGTGCAGCTGAAATCCTAGGCGCTCAGCCGGGCGAGTTAGTACTAGATGCCTGTGCTGCACCTGGTGGAAAAACCTGTCATATCCTAGAAAGCGCTCAAGGAGTTGAGGTTGTTGCGCTTGACTGCGATCAACAACGCTTAGAGCGGGTTCAACAAAACTTAGATCGTATCGGGTTAAACGCACAACTTATTTGTGGCGATGGCACCCAACCTCAAGAATGGTGGCAAGGGGCACAATTTGATCGCATTTTATTAGATGCACCTTGTTCTGCTACAGGGGTTATCCGTCGAAATCCTGACATCAAGTGGTTACGTCGTGATAGTGATATCGCGCAACTTGTTGAGCTACAAAAGCAAATTCTTGAAGCTTGTTGGTCATTATTAAAATCTGGCGGTACACTCGTCTATGCAACTTGCTCAGTGCTGCCCGATGAAAATAGTGAACAAATTAAACAATTTTTGCAGCAACACACCGATGCAAGCTTACAGCCATTACACCAAGATGACACACCACAACAACCGGGCTTGCAGTTGTTACCCGGACAAGATGATGTCGATGGTTTCTATTACGCGAAGTTAACCAAAGCATAAAAGCATAGTTGGAAAGATTAAGGAAAAGTCTGTGAAAATAATTATCTTAGGTGCAGGTCAGGTAGGTGGTAGCCTTGCGGAAAACCTTGTCGGTGAAGATAGCGATATTACCCTCGTGGATAGTAATCGTGATGCGTTAGCCGAACTCAAAGATAAATTAGACTTAAGAGCGGTATATGGCCACGCTGCGCACCCTCAAGTATTACTTGAAGCGGGTGCTGACGATGCGGACTTATTAATTGCCGTGACTAACTCAGACGAAATCAACATGACCGCATGTCAGGTTGCTTATACCTTATTTAATTTGCCCACAAAAATCGCGCGAATTCGAAATGAAGATTACATTGATTACGCGCGATCGCTTTTTTATTCCAGCAAGCAGCAATGTAAAGACAATCACTCTAACAAGCCCATGAAAGGCGGCTTTGTTATCGATGAATTGATCGCCCCTGAAAACCTTGTAACGGGTTATATTCGCCGTTTAGTCGACTACCCTGGTGCTTTACAGGTATTACAGTTTGCTGATAAAAAAGTAAGTTTAGTCGCAGTTCGAGCCTATTACGGTGGACCACTAGTTGGCCACGCCCTGTCAGCCCTGCGTGAACACATGCCTAACGTTGATGCTCGAGTCGCCGCTATTTTCCGTCAAGGTCGTCCAGTTCGCCCCCAAGGTACCACCATCATCGAAGCTGATGATGAAGTGTTCTTTATTGCAGCAACAGGCCATATTCGTGCGGTTATGAGTGAATTGCAGAAGCTTGAGAATCATTATAAAAAAATCATGATTGTTGGCGGTGGTAACATTGGTGCAGGCCTTGCCAAACAACTTGAAGGTAATCATAGAGTTAAACTGATTGAGCGCAACCCTAAATGTGCAGAGCGACTTTCTCAAGAACTCACCGATGCTACAGTATTTGTCGGTGATGGTGCCGATCATGAGCTCTTAAGTGAAGAGCACATCGAGCAAACCGATTTATTTATCGCTGTGACCAATGATGATGAAGCGAATATCATGTCATCAATGCTGGCTAAGCGTATGGGGGCCAAAAAGGTCATGGTGCTCATTCAGCGCGGGGTTTACGCTGACTTAATGGAAGATACCAATATTGATATCACCATTTCACCACAGCAAATCACCATTTCAGCGTTGTTATCCCACGTGCGTCGTGGTGATATCAGTAATGTTTATTCGTTACGCCGTGGTGCAGCAGAAGCGATTGAGGCGATAGCCAATGGTGACTCTATGACCTCAAAAGTGGTTGGTCGACGCGTGATGGACATAAAACTACCGCCAGGTGCAACCATTGGTGCAATCGTTCGTGGTAATGATGTTTTAATTGCCCATGATAAAACACAAATACAGTCGGCAGATCACGTCATCTTGTTCTTAATCAATAAGAAGCATATTGGTGATATCGAGCGTCTATTCTCACCAAGCGCTTTCTTCTTGTAGCAGCTCTTCAATGTCTACAGCCGATACCATTAAAAAGGGGGCTATATGCCCCCTCCTTATTCATGCAATAAATCTTTAGCTAACCGGTTATTTCGGCTTTGAATAGCGCGCTGCTCCAAATCCTAATAAACTTAATCCAACAAGAGCCAATGAACCAGGCTCAGGAATACCAACCGTAGAACCTTCCGGTGGCTCGATAATAATACCGCCACCATCAATTGTGCCACCACGTAAGCCAATGGTGATTACTTCAGAGCTTCGAGTTTCAAAAATAGTAAAGCTACTATCAAAGGTTGTAAACTTATTGTGGGTTTGGTGCCCATTTAGCATTGAATTATCAAACCCTATTGCTAAGCCCGTTGCAGTAAAACCTGTGCTACCCGAAATTGAAGGGCCCGAGGCCGCTACCGCTGGTGGTAAGAAATCATAGTATGTTGATACATTTGCACCTGAATTAGCCCAAATATCTCCTCCTGCATTAAAGAATGAAGCTATTTCAGTATCAAATGAATTAAGCGTATTTGATCCTGTCAAGCTCAAAGCACAGCCACCACAATTAGCCTGACTCGCGATTACCAATAAATCAATACCTGCAAGGAATGTACTAAAAGTCGCCTCGCCAGCAGCACCAGGTGTTACCGTTGAAATATCAAACGTACTAAAAGCACCATAATCATCCAATACTGTCGTATTAGCTAAGCCACCAGGATCTCGAACAAGGCCAATGTCATAACTTCCTGAAGCGGTTGGCGTCGTTGTGCCGACCCCCCTTAAGTAATCAATTGCAACATTGGAAAAACTCGAACCCGCCCCCGTTTGGTTGTTGTGCAATAATACATCATGCCCTGTCATTAGAATATCACCAGCAACAGCGCTCAGTGGTAAAAGGCTAGCAAAGGTTATTACTAACGCCTTCTGCTTTATATTCATAATAAATATCCTTCTTATCTATTTAACAATTAAAAATAAATAAAATTTATTTTTATACAATTAGTTTCGGCAGTCACCAAATTTCGAGCTTCAACCGAAACAACAGCGTCACAGCATAAGTTGTTCCAAGAGATAAATAGCATTAATAATCAAACAATTAATATAGACAAAAAATAATTGGATAAAAAAACGAATTGCTTGTAAAAAATTTAGACATTAATTGAAACTACTTTTACATGCCCCACTATATATTGGCTTAATAAATTATTTTATAAGTGGCTTTTTAGGGCAAGCATGACATCTTCACATTGCTGGCTAAACGCGCTTTGAGGAAGGAAAAGGTGAGCTCCATAAGCTTGCTCCAATGCTTTCATTTGATGGAGCCAAGCGGCGATAGGGCCAGTTATCTCATACCCTTGAGTCATTTTATAAGGAGTAAGGTTAAGGACGGCTTGTTCAGGTGTGATTTCTTGCTGTTGAACAGCGAGTACCATAAGACTGCGTTGTTCGTGAACTAAACGGCTGGCAAGGCGTGGTGAAATACTGCTGGCGATACGTTCCATATCTTTAAGCTTTATTGCTATATAGGGAAGCTCTTGCTGCTCTAAATCATGGCGAAAAATTGGAATAAAAATACGCTGAATATTGTGCCACTCAATAGACCATTGCCCATAGCGGTGAAAATAGCGCAGCTTTTTTTGGCTAACGGCTAAACTATGACGAGGCTCCCAGTGTTTAGCAACCCCTACCGTCAATAACACTAAACCAATTAAGCTAATCAACATCAGCTGTGTTTTCAGCTCTGTCCATAGCACCTGTCCCATTAAGAAACTGATGCAAAACACCGCTAAACCACCAGCAATAAACCACCATTTATAATGACTTGCAGGAGATGCAATATATTGAATTAAATGGTGCTTATTGTCAGGAGCTACTGGCTTCATGAAGGTTAACTACTCACGCTAGCTAAGGGCAATGATCTCTTCTGCATACTGTTCAACTTTATTCCAATCAGTATACTCAATATCTTGTGAAGTGTCGGTCACGCCCCCCGTAATCTTCATGATTAAACGAATAATCAACTTATCACTCCAACGATATTTACTATAGAGCAGCGCTCCCGCAAAGACCGCTTGTAGTTGAGGCTGCCATGGTGAAAGCTTGATGAATTTTTTCATGTAAGCATTAGTTTCAGGAGTATTCTTATTAGGCTTACGCGCCGTTAAGTTGACACAGAAAAAACCATTCGGACGTTGCTCAATTTGCTCCTGATGCTGTTTTACAAATGCCATAACCTGCTTATTAAAATGACCATAACGAATGGACGCGCCAATAATCAGTTTATCGACCTCTTGCCAATCAACATTGTCCGCGTCATCTAGTGACAATAGCTTAACCGCTTGTTGCTCCTGTTGCATTTTATCGGCAATCGCCTGACAAATCTTAAGGGTTTGACCATCGCTGGTCGAATATATTAATAAGGTAAAAGACATATTGATTAATTTTTCCAAAATGCAGGCGTAAATAACACTAACAAGGTAAAGATCTCTAAACGACCAAAGAGCATCGCGACTACTAAAATCCATTTAGCAGGGTCATTAATATTGCCATAATGAGCGGCCACTTCCCCTAGCCCTGGTCCTAAATTATTTAATGACGCAGCTGTGGCACTGAATGCGGTAATATCATCAAGGCCAGTGAATAATAGTGCCAGCATACAAATAACAAAAACAAGCGCATAAGCAGCAAAGAACCCCCACACCGCATCAACAACACGGTCGGGCAAAGCTTTATTGCCTAATCTAATTGCAAAAATAGCTCGCGGGTGCACCAAACGTTTAAGTTCACGTGCCCCTTGCAAGAATAGCAATACGATACGAATCACCTTCATCCCGCCGCCCGTCGAGCCAGCACAACCGCCCATGAAAGAAGCAAAAATCAGTAACAAAGGTAAAAATAATGGCCAACTACTAAAGCTTTCTGTACCAAAGCCCGCAGTCGTTGAAACAGAAACAGCTTGGAATAATGCGTGATTAAAAGCTTCATCAACGGACAGGTAAATGTTCTCTTTATATAAGACTGCAAAGACAATCAGAACCAATACGAATTGAAACATCAAAAACAAACGCATTTCAGGATCACCAAAGTAAGATTTTAACATCCTATTTGGCCTAATAATCGCCGCATAATGCAAACTGAAGTTAACCGCAGAAATTAATAAGAACACGACACAAATGGCATTGATTAATGGTGAGTTAAAATAGCCCATACTGGCATCATGTGTTGAGAAACCACCAATAGCAATGGTCGAGAAACTGTGACATATCGCATCAAAACCACTCATTCCGGCCCCCCAGTATGCAAGGGCACATAACGTAGTTAATACCAGATAGATATACCATAATGCTTTCGCTGTTTCGGCAATCCTTGGGGTCATCTTAGAGTCTTTAACCGGGCCCGGTGTTTCAGCACGATACAGCTGCATGCCACCGACACCTAACATCGGTAGTACCGCAACGGCTAATACGATGATACCCATACCGCCGAGCCATTGCAGCAAGTGGCGATAAAACAGTATCGCTTTTGGCAAATCGTCAAGGCCGGTGATCACGGTGGCCCCTGTGGTTGTTAATGCAGAAAATGATTCAAACACACTATCTGTAATGCTCATATCAGGCCGTTCTGATAAGAGAAACGGCACTGCACCTACACTTCCTAGGGCCAACCAAAACATCACCACAACGACAAAGCCATCGCGTACTTTCAGCTCTCGTCTAAAATCACGATTAGGGTACCAGCACACTAGACCAATAAGCACACAGACAATAAACGACTTAACAAAGGCAACACCACCACCATCATTATAAATCGCAGCAATTAGTGCTGGCACCAACAATGTGGTACTAAAGATAGTGATTAAGAGGCCTAAAATTCGGATCAACGAACGTGTTTGCATGAGTCGATTTAACACTAGCTAGAATAAGAAATTACGCTTAATGTAACACAGCTACCAACTGAAAAATATCGCTTTTGAGTCAAACTATAGGCTAGGGTTTTCTGGTGGCGAAAGAACGTGAAATATAGGTAGAACCCTTGAGTATTCTACCGTAGCCCTTTACATTTCAACACTATCTGAGCGATGACTAATGGACACCTAAAAATCGTGGTTCCGGCATGTTTTAGCCGGAGCCTCGTGTTTAACAATTCAAGCGAGACTCTGAATAAAACACTTTCAAGACGACTGACTGCGTAATTAAAGATTTCACCAAGTGAATATTATGGATTAAGCAAACCATGCAGTTTATTAAAAATCAGCTCGCCATCAACCCGAATACCATTATGCTCATAATCGCTCGATACCCACGTTTCTAGCCCTTGTACTTGCGCCACCGTTTCTAAACTGTAATTAATATCGACATACATATCATTAAAGTAAATGGCCGCAGCCACGGGCACCTGATTAGTTTTAAGTACATCGAGATCGTAAAGCATCGGCCAATCATCTTTCTCTGCTAAGTATTGCGCCGCTTGCTGAAGTGGCTTTAGGTTAGCAAACTGCTCAAACATCCATGGAAAGATCATTTCGCCAGTAAATAAAAAACGCTGCTCAGGGTTTAAATAATCGAACTGGGGATAGGCTTGTTTTCGCACACGGTGTGCTGACCAGTTAGAAGCAAATTGTTGGCAATAGATTGACTCATGTAAGAATGCAAAAATTGGATTGGTGTCATAGTCAAGCAATGACATGAATTGATGTTTAAAGATATAACTCAACTCGCGCTTGCCATTAACATCAGCAAACGCTTGCTCTAATAGATAATACAACCCTTCATGACCTCCGGTCATTCCAAGATGAATACCTAATAATTGAAATTTCTCTACGGTCAACGAGCTACCATCAGGTAACAACTCATCGTGAACGAATAGATGGTCTGCCACCGCCTTAGCCATACTTTGCGCTTTGGGGAAACGGCTAAAAAATTGATTATTTTTCTCTTCAACCCGAGCAAACGTCGCTTGATAAACATCATCAGCACAGCGAGCTAACGATGGAATACCACCAGTAATAAACGCCTGAGCTAGCCCTTCGGGTGCGCTTGATAAATAGCGCAGCACACAAAAACCACCAAAGCTCTGCCCAATAATAGACCACTTTTCATCACCAATGAGCTGTCGACGTATCAGTTCGGCATCACGCACGATATTATCCGCACGAAAGTGACTTAAATACGCTGCTTGAGCCTCACTAGTCAAATGCGCCAATGTTTGCGCCGTCACTGGTGAACTATTAGCAGTTCCACGTTGATCTAATAACAACACCCGATAATGGGCAGAAGCCGCTTTAATCCAACCATCAAGTCCCATTGGACGCCCGGCACCAAAACCCGGTCCACCTTGAAAGTAGACGAGGTAAGGTAACTGTTGCTGCTGGGCTTGTTTACTCGCTATCTCGCGCACATAGACGGTAAGCTGCTGCCCTTCGGAGCAAGCATGATCTAATGGCACTTCAAAGTAGTGATCTTTGCAATATAGCCCGTTAATAATATAGGTATCGGTCATGACGGTATTCTTTTAACGTATTAAAGTAAGATAGCGATAAGTATAAAATATACACCCAATAAAGTACGATTAATTTTTAGGTTTGATACCACGAAGCAAGCTCTTTCTTACCCTCGGCTATCAGCCGCTTGGCTATCGAATGTCGATGCTCAAGCGTTGTGTTAATGCTAAGTTTTTCCACCAGCTCAACCTTAGCCAGAGAGATCTCAAAGCACCGAATAAAATCCAACTTTTGGTCAATCGCCTGCTTTGGCAACTGCTCAATGTGCCAGCTTTGCTGCTCCAAAAAATCGACTTGCTGGATCAATGACTGTAACGATTCCTTACCAGCGCTTAAAAATCTAAACAACCCCTCTCCTTGTAGCATGCGATAATCCCATGTCGGCACTCGCTGTTCTGGATGTTTCGTTGGTGAAATATAGGTGTCAGCGCCGTGAAAAATAAAGGTGACTGTAGGGCAGTTTTCCAATAACCAAACGAGCTTATTATCACGTGCTAAATGCCCAATCAAGCGATGGCTATTCCGATCATAAATCAACGGTATGTGGATCACTTGAGCCAGTAAATTATCACTGGATGCAACCATTAAGTGCGCTAACGGGTAATTTTCAATTAGTGAAGCTTGTTTAGGGGTTAGTTCAAGGCCGACTTTTGTGCTACGAGCTTGTCCGGTAGTCTTTGCTAACATGCAACTCTCTAAACCTTTCTTTACCTCAGCCCACTCCTTATCAATAATGCTATAAAGCGCTGTATCCCTTGTTTCACCGTTCTCAAATAACCGCTGTTGACGTAACACTCCTTCAAACTGAGCGCCCAGTCGGCGAATAGCATTACGTGATTTCTGATTGTGTTGATGGGTTTTAAACTGCACCCTAATTGCACCAAGGGTTTCAAAAGCATAATTGAGTAATAAATACTTCGCATGAGTGTTAATGTGGCTGCGCTGAAACTCAGGAACAATGAAAGTAAACCCTATTTCAATGCCCTTATTTTCCAAATCAATACTACATAAACGAGTACTTCCCACCAATTGTCCACTGAAGCGGTCAATAATCACAAAGGCAACCTGTTCACCTGAGGCAACCTTAGTCAAAGCGATATCAAGCCATGCCGCGGCGTCATTGATGCTCTGGCAGGGGTTAGGTTTCACCCACTGCCACAATGAGGGGCAACGACCTGCACGATAAAATTGATCTAAGTGTGCTTGAGTAAGTGGTTTTAAAATGACTTTATCTGTCGCTAACTCAATAGATTGCGGTTGTAACATCTGGCTTCTCCCGTTGAAATATATTGCATTATCTTCCAGCAACTTTGGTATATTAAAAACAACCAGATTAAACAAGAAAGCTAGACCAGTGAGACAACTTAACTTACAGGCGTTAATGACCAAAGCATCAGGCCAAGCTAAATACTTGCAACTGACCAGCGCCATTCGCGAGTCGATTAAACGTGGGTTACTCACCGCACAAGAAAGACTGCCATCGGCACGCGAACTGGCATTGCAACTATCGTTAAATCGCCACACGGTCATGGCGGCATATCAAGAGTTGATTGCTCAGGGCTGGCTATATAGCGAGCCACGAAAAGGCTACTTCGTCAGTAAATTACTGCCCATTGATAGTTCAGACACCACGCAACAATTAGCAGATAAAAAGCAATCTAGTGGTTTTAATTGGCAATTCACACGAGCGATCGCAGCGCCCAATCTGGAGTCTTCTGATAGTTACCCATATAATTTTGCAGGAGGCACACCTGATGTTGCGCTGTTTCCGTTCAATGACTTTAAAAGCTACGTCAGTGAGTCATTAACACGCCCCAATATAGCTAACTTACATTATGGCAATAATGCTGGTTTTCCTGATTTAATAGAACAAGTTAGTCTTTATCTGCGCCGTACTCGATCCTTGACTGGCCGTCAAATTTTGATCACCAATGGTTCACAAGAAGCGCTCTACATTTTGTCGCAATTATTATTAAATGAGCACAGCAGTGTCGCCACTGAAGCAATGGGCTATGCGCCTGCATGGCAAAGTTTTCGCAGTGCTGGCGCTAACCTAGTCGCCATAGCGCAAGATGAACAAGGCCTCATTCCAGCGGCATTTGAGCAAGCGATCATTGAGCAACAGCACCTCAAACCAATTAAACTGCTGTATTTGACTCCGCTGCATCAATACCCAACCACAGTGACCTTAACGATGGCGCGTCGCCATCAAATTTATCGTATCGCACAGCGCCATAATATCGCGATCATCGAAGACGATTACGATCATGAGTTTCATTACCGTTGCCAACCTTTAGCACCCATGGCCAGCGATGATCCTAGCGGCTTAGTCATCTATTTATCAACCTTTTCTAAAGTGATGTTTCCCGGTGCAAGAATTGGTTTTATGGCGTTAGACAAGCAGCTATCTGACGCAGTGATAGGCTATAAAACAATTATGAATCATAAAGTAAGCACGCCAATGCAGGATGCAATCGCACGTTGGATGAAATCAGGTGCGTTTGAGCGTCACCTGCGTAAAGTCACCAAAACATACCACCAGCGTCGAGACTTCATGACACAATTGCTAAACGATTATAAAGCGTCTGGCCAAGTCGTGGCATTTAACGAACCCGATGGCGGCATGGCAATGTGGGTTGAAATCAATCAAAGTGCCGCACAACTCGCCGTTAAAGCAAAGAATCAAGGTATTTACCTCCAGCACGAAGGCCTATTTTGCTTACCCCCTCATCAAAACCAAGATCGCTTCATTCGCTTAGGCTATGCAGGAATGGATGAAGAGAAGCTTAAAGCGGGTTTAGCACTGCTATTTCAGGCGAATTAGCCCGAATAAAACTTCAGAGGATCATTATTTGGTATTAAATTAACCCTTATTCGCTAATAATCCCCTTGTTTACTGGCTTTTAGGACGCATTTTTATTAAATTAGGTCGTGTATATATCATTCGCCACTTTTAAAGCGTCACGGAAAACATCATGCTAAATTCTGCACTGCCAAAATTAGAACAACTTATCGAACAACTTATCGTTAAAAACAGCTCATTGAGCCAAGATCTTGCACAAGCAGCAAGCCAAAACGAAGAATTAGCACAACAAGTTAAGCAACTTGAAGACGACAATGAAACATTACAACTTGAAGCGTTAGAGCAAGAAGAAAAGCACGCAGCAACCCTTGAGAAAATCAATGCCATCGTTGGTCGCCTTGAGCAAGAAGAGGCATAATGAGCCAAGAGTTAAAAATTACTCTGCTCGATAAGCCTTTAACTATTGCCTGTCCTGATGGGCAGGCATCGGCTTTGCTTGAGTCAGCTGCGTTGCTTAATGAGCAAATGCGAACGATTCAACAAAAAAAGCCAACCACCAGTTTATTAAATATTGCGCTGATTGCAGCATTAAATATTTGTCATGAACTGTTAACGCATCAACAGCAACACCAGCTTGATAGTGACAAGATCACCTTGTTAACGCAGTTGGTTGAGCAAGCGTTAGACTCGTCAGAGAATAGCACCGAAATACGCTAAGCCTTCTTTGCTAAACCAGTTTTTCTCAGTCAAAAGATGGTTTAATTCTTCTTTAGCGTTACCCAACAATATTAGCAAATATCTGATATTTGCTAATATTTCATTTACCAGCAATAATTTACCTCGTTTTGTAAATATAACTCAAAGACAAGGTAAGGACTGTTCACCATGATCGACATTGCATCATTTAACCAATGGCTTCTCGAAGTCGGTCAACACCAGCTTGGGTTAGCGGCTGACTCTCTTGGCTTTCCATTACTCAGACTCGCCTTACTCGTCCTCGCGATAAGCGTATTGCACATAGTCACCGTCTCTTGTGTGATTCCGCTCATTCGCAAAGCCATCGTTAGAATGCATCATGCGATGGCGACCTACTTACTCAAACACCAGCTGTTTATTAATTTATTACGCTTTATTCCCGTGGTATTAGCCCTTAAGAGCACTGAGTTTATTGCACACCCCACCTTAGAAACAGTATGGCTAAAACTCGCCAATATTGTGTTGGTGATCTATAGTGCTAAGCTACTCTTTAGTCTCTTAAACGCATTGCACGACTTGCTTGAGCACCGAAAAATCACTCGTGATATGCCGATTAAACAGGTGATGCAATTATTGAAACTTGCTGTTATCGCCGTTGCCTCAATTATCGCAATATCAACCTTATTAGATAAATCGCCAACTTATTTGCTTAGCGGCCTAACGGCTGCCTCAGCGGTGATCTTATTGATCTTTAGAGACTCGATTTTAGGCTTTGCCGCTGGTATTCAAGTGGCTAGCCAAAAGCTGGTTAAAGTCGGTGACTGGATAATTCTCGGCTCTCAAGCCGACGGTGAGGTAGTCAGTATTTCAATCACCACTTGCACCGTGAAAAACTGGGACAATTCACTGAGCTTCGTACCAGCCTATGACTTAATCAATAAACCGTTTAAAAACTTTCAACAGATGTATGGTAGCGGTCGCCGGATCAAACGTAGCCTCAATATCGATACCGATAGTGTGCGCTTTTTTAGCGAACAAGAAATTGAAAAGATGAGTCAAATTACTCGCCTAGCCCCCTGTGTCATTCAGAAAAAACAAGAGCTGGTCAAGGCTAATCAAGGCGTTGATAATCATAACGATGTGGCTGAAATTAATCTGCGCAAGATGACTAATTTAGGCTGCTTTCGTACCTACATTAAAAACTACTTATTAAGCCACCCGGCAATTAACAGTCAAGCCACGGTACTAGTGCGTCAATTACAACCCACCGAGCGAGGTATTCCGTTAGAGCTATATTGCTTTACCCACGCAGAAGGCACCGCTTGGGTAGCATTTGAAGAGCTGCAAGCTGATATATTTGATCATTTACTCGCGTCGATTCATGTGTTTGATTTATCGATTCATCAACACCCGAGTAGCCGCTCGGTTGATCGTATCAGCCAAACATTAACATAACCCCCTCATTAGGAATTAAGATGACACTCTCTAGTATAAAAATTTCATTGATTAGCCTTGTTAGCGCGTTCGCCCTACTCGGCTGCGCCAATACCGCGCCAACCAACCCAAGCACTGAGACGAAAGAAAGCACCGCACAAAGCATTCGCCAAGTGATGGCCAACCAACAACAAGCATGGAACAGCGGCAACCTGACAGCGTTTATGCAAGGCTATTGGCAAAGTGACAAATTGCGTTTTGCATCAGGCAATAGCTATCGTTTTGGCTGGCAATCAACCCTAGACAATTACATTAAGGGTTACCCAGATAAAGCCACTATGGGTCAGTTGAAATTTGATATTATCGACATCAACCAAGTCAGTGACGATGTGGCGATTGTGTTTGGTCGTTGGCATTTAACCCGCGAAAACGATCAACCCAAGGGCCTATACACTTTGTTGTTTGAAAAAAAGAACGGCCAATGGTTAATCACCCAAGATCACACCTCAAGTGCTAAAAATTAAAAACACCAGACAAATCAAGATGTATTTGACCGCTCGCACAATATGCGCGATCATAACCAGATATTTTTAGAAACAACTGACGAATAAACAAAGGGTCCTCATGTTATCAACAGCAATGATCGAAAAGCTCAACGAACAAATCAATCTTGAATTTTACTCATCAAACCTTTATCTACAGATGAGCGCTTGGTGTGAAGATCGTAGCTTTGATGGTGCCGCACTATTTTTACGTAAGCACGCGAATGAAGAAATGGAGCACATGAAGCGCCTATTCACTTACGTGTCTGAAACTGGTGGCCTACCAATTCTTGGTGCGATTGATGCGCCACCGCACAACTTCGAGTCATTACGTGATGTATTTGAACAAATTTTAGAGCACGAATGCCTAATCACCAAACAAATCAATGAGCTAGCGCACGTTGCATTCACAACGCATGATTACTCAACCTTTAACTTCTTACAGTGGTATGTGGCAGAACAGCACGAAGAAGAAAAATTATTTAAAGGTGTATTAGATAAGCTAACGCTTATCGGTGAAGACGGTCCTGCTATGTATATGTTTGATAAAGACTTTGCCGCATTGGCTGTAGAAGGTGGTGGCAGCATCATGGAACCTGGCGCAACAGTAGTGTAGCGCTCACCTTCAGTCCTCGTTATAATTGCGCGAGAAATAAAAAGGATGCTTCAATTAAGCATCCTTTTTTTATGTATTGAATATGTAAAAAATCAAAAGAGAATATTGTATGAGCCACGTTGACGTTATTATTATTGGTGCAGGTGCTGCAGGTTTACATTGCGCCGCAACCGCAGGTTATCGCGGTCGCCAAGTATTACTCCTTGATAACGCCAAAAAAGTCGGGCGCAAGATTTTAATTAGTGGCGGCGGCCGTTGTAATTTTACCAACTACAATATCGAACCTAGCGCTTACATCTCAAACAATAAACATTTTTGTAAATCGGCGCTAAGCCGTTATACACAATGGGATTTTCTCAGCCTAATTGATAAATATAACATCGCCTATCACGAAAAGACCCTTGGTCAGTTATTTTGTGATGATAGCGCGAAAGACATTGTTAGCATGCTAGAAGCCGAGTGTCGCGATGCCAATGTCACTATCGGTCTGCGCCATGAAATCATGGCAATTACCAAAACCGAGCAGGGTTTTAGTGTCACCACCAGCGAAGGTAAATACAGCTGTGAATCATTAGTCATTGCGACGGGCGGTCTGTCGATGCCAAAGCTGGGTGCGACCCCATTTGGTTATAAGGTCGCGCAGCAATTTGGCCTAAAAATGACAGATACCTGTGCCGGACTCGTACCATTCACATGGCAAAACACCGATAAAGAAGATTACGAGTCGCTATCGGGGATCAGCTTACCCGTCTCTGTGACCAGTGAAAACGGCACTAACTTCAGTGAAGACATGCTGTTTACCCACCGTGGCCTTTCGGGTCCAGCGATCTTACAAATCTCATCTTACTGGCAAGCAGGACAAGCGATTACCATCGACCTGTTACCAAGTAACGATTTAGAACAAATCATTATCAGCAGCCGTGAAAGCAATCCGAAACAGGCACTAAAAACCTGTTTAAGCCAACACTTTCCGAAACGCCTGATCGAACGTTTAATTGAGCTCAACAAAGTGAGCGACAAACCGCTTAACCAGTTAAATGACAAAGAAGTGAGCACGATTGCGCAATACTTCCATCAATGGCAAATCAAACCTAACGGCACCGAAGGCTACCGCACTGCCGAGGTTACTTTAGGCGGAATTGACACTGACGAGATCTCATCAAAAACCATGATGGCCAAAAACGTCGACGGCCTGTATTTCATCGGCGAAGTAGTCGATGTCAGCGGCTGGCTCGGTGGCTATAATTTCCAATGGGCATGGAGCTCGGGTTGGTGTGCGGGGCAGTTTGTTTAACTGTATTGATGAAATTAAAACGAAGACAGTTTAAATTGCATCGAAGACAATTTTTTTAGTTTAGGAGTTGCTTAAGGTTTAATTAATTGATAATTAAGCCTTAAATTTTGTCTTCGTTTTGTTTCACTCAAATTCAATTAAGTGGCTGGTCTAATGTAGTGAAAGGCATGTTTGCAAGCTTCTCTTCTTACCTACCAAAATTTGTTCTAGAGTAGTTACAAAAAAAAGCATCTGTCGAAAAGTTGGTTGTAGCGTTTATATCTGTATAGTAGCGATTGTAATTATAGGCGCTATTTCTAGAAGGATCACCTCGTTGAACCAAGTCCTGAGCATCTAAAAATTGCCAAGCTATAGGAGGTGTAAACTGGAACATCTGTACTAATGCACTACAAAACCCTTGGCTAGCAGGGCTGTTATCTTCTACTGTTGTTGGGAATACATAGTTTACAAGTTTTTTATCGTATGATTCTAAGTTTCGTTTTGTTGAGAAGTACGAAATACCAGCAATTTCTTTATTCCTATTAACCCACTGTAGTAATAGACTCGGTATTATATACTCTTCGTTAAAGCTAGAGTCTTCGTTTGCTCGCGTATAACTTGAAGCAATAACTAATGGGTACAGAATAATTCTAGCCGCGATAACTTCATTAATATTATCATCATCACTTTCTAAACCGCTTGTTAGGTTATTTAAACTAAAGGCAAGATTTAATAATTTGATTCTACTCCCTTCAGATGTATCGTCTCTTAAAGCAAAATTACTAATATAAAGAGAATTAAGATCGGGGTAACTCATTTCTTGCCAACAAACGTATAAAGAAGCACCAAGATATAAACTCGGAACACCAGGAATGGAGTAACGTTGTCCACTTACTAAGTGCCTTAAATTGAAAGGAATATGGAAAAGATCCCCGAGCTCATGTAAATAGTTATTAGAAGGCCTAACTCTATATAAATATTGTTTTCTCGATAGGTTTTGTCCTGAAATTAGCTTTTGCAGAAGGTGGCGATTTCCATTTTCAAATAATGTATCTATTTGTGCATAAGCATCACCATAATGCCCACTAAGGTAAGCATTAACTGCTGCTAGTAAATGATCACATATCGGTTTTAAATGAGTTTTAAGCTTGCCAACTTCGTCTGAAATTTTAGAGTCATCGATATTAAGCTCATCTACAGCTGTCATATACTTATTAAGCCGCTGCCTTAAGTCAGCTCTATAGCTCTGGCCATTCGCGGCACTATGAGGGTGCCTTAGCTCTGGTTTATCAAGTACTCTCGCAATTTCTTTTAGCTCATTTCTTATTTGATAGGAGATATTTAATTTTTTATTTGAAACGTGTAGATTAAACAAGACTGCTAAAGCCCCTCTACATCCATACCATGCTCAGCTAACCACTTCTTCCTTTCTTTATAATCAGGCATAACACGTTCAACGCACAACCAAAACTCGCTACTGTGGCTTGGTTCAATCAAGTGGGAAAGCTCATGCACAACAACATATTCAGCAATTTTTGCTGGTAGTAAAATAGTTTTCCAGTGGAAATACAGCGTCTGATTTTTACCACAAGACCCCCAACGATAACCTAGGTCACGTACTTTTACTGCTGAGAACTCAACACTTAAACGGTTTCTAAATTCGTTAGCTTTTGCCTCTAACCATTTCAATCCTTTTGCTACATACCATTCGATAAATAGCTTTCGGGCATCCTCAATATTGCTTTTTGATAAATGAAAACGGCCATGATAAAACTTAAGTGGCTGTTCTTGTTCATCAACTAAGTTTAAGCGATAACTTCTGCCTAAATATAAAAAGCCTTCTCCTTGCACAAACTGTTTTTGACGCACGGTTTTATGCATTAGCGATTTTTCAGCAAGCTTTTGATAAACCCAGCTAAGTTTAGAGCGCACAAAATTCTCAAGTACATCTGTTTGCACAAGTGGTGGTGCGGTAAGTAATAAGCTGCTATCTCTATCCACAGTTAACTGCATCGTTTTACGACCAGCACTGTGTTTGACAGGTATAACTAAGTCTTCAATAGTTAAGGTCATACGGCCTCTAATTTATAGCTATTGGCTTTGGCAAGCTCTCTAAGCTTATCAACCAAAGGTTCAATATGATCAAAGTCAAGTAGCTCAGATTCATACAGGCTCTCAAATAAATATTGCTCTAGCTCTTCCTGTAAACCTAATCGATGCGGTTCCCAAAAACTGGTGGTGGTGATCTTATCTTGAATATGAGCAACCAATTTTTCAGTAAGTTCTATTAGTTGGGCTTCTAAGGCTAAATCGGGTTTGTCTTCACCACTTACTGCCACTTTTAACATGCGATAAAACGGCAAGTAATGCTCCGGAATATCCGGCAAGCCTTCTTCATGATTAGTAGAGCCAGAACGAACTTCATCAATAATTGTTTGTAACGCTTTGATCAATTCATCCCATTGGCCAACCATGTTATCTAATATTTGTTTTAGACGTTCGCTTAGTTTTTCATAATAAACAGGATCTTCATCAATATGCTGACTAACATGGCTTTTAATAGCATGCTCCATTTCAGAAGCAATCGCCTTTTTTTGCTCTTCAGTATCAGCACAATAAGTCGCAACTTGCTCACGCACTTCATCTACGCTTTTCTCAAAATGTGCATCGGTTAAATTAACTGGCGCTACTTTAGGGTCTATGCCCAATGAAATAATATGTTCGTCAATTAAAGTACGAACCTTAGCACCAACATCTTTACCTATCACCATGCTATCGCGATAACGCATTCTTGCACGGTTTTGTATCATCGCTAGTGCTTTGGCATCACCAGCAAAAGGTAAACCTTCTGGGCGTGGTAATACTTGCTCTAAGCTTTGTAAAAAGGTTTTTAATTTTACTGAAAACTCTTGTCGTAATCGTTCCGTGCTAAGTAATTGTACACAAGACTCTATATCATCAAGTGATTCAATTCCTTTACTGCGGAACATATCTACGGCACGAATATGTCGCTCTCTTAGGGCGGGAACTTCGTCTTTTAAACTGCGTAAAGCACCTTCTACATCTTCATCACTATAAGCAGCTAATGCAGCTTTTAGGTGATTAGCAACACCGTAATAGTCCACCACAATACCAAACTGCTTGCCGTAACCCGTTCGGTTAACCCTAGCAATTGTTTGTAATAATTCAGCTTCACGGATTGAGCGGTCTAAATACATCACACCTTCAATAGGAGCATCAAAGCCTGTTAACAACATTGATTTAACAATTAAGAACGAAAGCGGATCTGTGCCTGCTCCCGTTTGCTCAGCTTCAGCACCTAGTTCTTTATTCAGTAAAGGCTTTTTGAAACGTTCAATGGCTTTGTCTTGTTTGGCTCTATCTGTATGTTCTGCCCATTCTGGCCCATCGTTATTATCAGACGAAATAATGGTGGCAAATTCCATTCTGGCTAATACACTTTTATAACGCCATGCTTGGATCAACGCCTGTACTTTAGGAGACTTACGACAAAGGGTTTCGTTATCACACCCCTTTAACTCTTCAGGTAAGCGTTCGGCATCAAACAGCAACTTATCACGCGCATCCATAAGGGCTTTGTAGTAACGCACAGCAGCTAAGCGACTATATGCCACCACTTGCGCTTTATAGCCATTAGGTAAAATATTGGTAACATAGTGGCGTAGCATATCTGCTGCTTTTTCTTCAATGAGCAGTGTGGCTTCTAATACATTGCCTTTAGTCGCATACTTCTTTTTAATGGCTTCAAGTTCTTCTTCACTTTTATCGCTAAAAAAGTCTTCAAATAATTCATCTAAGCTAGAGCCATCTTTTACTGCACCATTTACCGTGCGACCTTCGTACAAAATAGGTACTGTAGCGCCATCCGCCTCGGCTTCTTTAATGGTGTACTTATCAATAAACTCACCAAACACTTCATGGGTGCGTTTTTTCTCACCCATAATGATTGGCGTGCCCGTAAACCCTATACGAGCACAGTTAGGAATACCTGAAAGCAAGTTAGCGTGCAAATCACCCGATTGCGTACGGTGTGCTTCATCCACCATAACCAAAATATCTTCACTGGCATTTAGCAATTCAAAAGGATCAGCTGCTTTTGCTTGTGACTCACGATATTTTTGGATCATCGCAAATACGATGCCGGGACCATCTTGCTTTAATAGGTTTTTAAGCGATCTATTATTGTTAGCAACCGAGACCATTTCATCGGTTAAAGAGGCTGTGCTTGAAAGTTGTTTTTGTAGGTCTTTTCTGTCGGTAACTATTACCACTTTAAAGCGGCGTAAGGCAATATCTGTACGTAGTTTTCTAATCAAAAACATCATAGTTAATGACTTACCCGAGCCTTGGGTATGCCACACGATACCGCCACGCCTATCGTATTCACCATCTTGTTTACGAGTTTTACCCGATAACAAACGCTGAACAGAACGCACTACACCACGATATTGCTGATAACGACAGACCATTTTGATGGTTTGCCCACCTTGATGTACAAACAAAATAAAGTGGCGAATAATATCTAACAGAGATTCAGGCATTAACATCCCAGCCACTAATCGCTGTTGCGCTGACAGGCCTGAAACACCTAGCTCTTTAGCGAGTGCTTTTTCACAACGCTTGGGCTCGCTCTGTGTAGCAATAGTTTTCCAAGGTTTATAAAACTCAGCTCTTGCACCAATAGTGCCCACTAAACATTGCTCAAAACTGGCGGCAATCATTAACTGGTTGGTATTAAATAGCTGAGGAGCGCCCTCATTATCTTCTACTTCACCACCAGCAAATCGTTGGTTCGAATAACGGCGCAGTTGATTAATCGCCGCAGCCATAGGTTCAGCACTATCAGGATTTTTACATTCAATCACGACTAACGGAATGCCATTAACCAATAACACTAAATCAGGAATAATATGTTTTTTACTGGTGTCATGCCCCGGTGGGCATTGCACCTTAAATTGGTTAATTACCGTAAAGGTATTATTTTCTGGCTTATCCCAGTCAATAAAATGAATACTACGGGCACGGCCACCATCCCAATAGGGCAAACCATCTACAATAATACCATTTGTTAGTAGCTCAGAAGCTTTTTGGTTAGCCTCCATCAACTTAGAAGCTGCAACACGACTAATAGCCGATATAGCCTGGTTAACGCGTTGCTCATCAAGCCATTCGATTTGCTCACCGTTAGCCAAGCTTCGCAAGTTTACCTTTACCAGTTGTTCGCGTAATAGTTTGGTTTGCAATACTTCAGCAAAATTATCGCGGCCAGCGACATTAGCATCATCTAAGCTGCCTTCAATATACTGCCAACCTTGTGCTTGAAGCTGTTTGATTAATGGTAATTCTGATTGTAGATATTCCGGACCCATAGTACTTCCTTTTAAATTCTTATTTTTAATTGACCTGCTCTGGTTGCAATAACATAGTGGTGCGGACTTTTCCGGTGAGTAAGTCATACATTACACCTGACTTTTCAAGCTTTAATTTTTTTAGATGAGCTAATTCATAGTCATATCTGTTGCATATTGAAGAATACCGCTCAACAATCAAAGGTTGTTCCTTTTTTGGAATGTACAAAAAAGGCAGTTCTCTTTGAGCCAAGATACCAATATATGCTCTAGTAGATTGGGCGGAGAGAGCGCTTAATGTTTTTTTAAAATATGAGCTTAAGAACCAGCAACTTAAATATTGAGGGACTAATTGTTCAGTATCACATCTGTAGTAGGTAACTTGTGGCGTTAGCATAAGTTTGTCACAGCTATCTGGTACAATAGCAACCTGGCCAACAGTACCTTTATGGCTAAGCAGCACATCATTGGCTTTGGAAAAGCCTATCCTAAGTGATTCATATTGTTTTTCTGTAATTCGATAACATTTTTCGAAGTTAACTTTATTATTTTGGATGTCATTTGCCATGACAAATGGCACCCCATCTTTTACGAAATCACTTGTTTTAGGGTGCATTTCGCCATGATTCCCATCTTGTACTTCAAGTATATATTTTTTAGTTATCGCATCACCGATACTCATATAATTCCAATCACATGGAATCCAACCTAGCTTAGATGATTTATATAATTCAGGGGCATCTTCATAACTTGGGCGAAGTTTACCGTCTCCATCAACACCACGTGTCAATAAATCATGTAACAGGCCTTGTTTTAGATGTTGTAATTTGGCAATAATACCTTCAGTTTCATTAATTTGGTTATCTAAAGTATCTAAAATTTCATTTATTTTATTTCGTTCGTTTTTCGGTGGTACAGGCAAATCTATATCAGAAAATTCAGCACCTGAAATCTCTAGGAATGTCGTGCCAGATGCACGTCTTTCTAACTCTGCCTTTAATAAACTTATAAAATGAAAGTAGTAATCCGCATCTTTAGGATCTTCAAATACAATGGATTTAAAGCCTTGATTGGTTGTCATAGGCACTTGGTTTATAACTCTTGCACCAAGTGTCGCTCTTGATGTAACCAATAATGAGCCCTCGGGTAATAAGTTTGCGCCGCTATTATTTAACCCCGAATCTGTAATATATTCAGAGGTTGATGATATATTTTTGCTTTTCAGTTTAGATACTTCACCTGGTGTTACCCAAGGAGTATTACCTTGCCAAAATGATGAAACAGCTCTTGATGGGGTACCACCACTTACAACAGTTCCTAATTCAGAAATTTTTTTTGTTTCCCAATCAGAGGGTAAGCTGTTTAGTAATGTTTGATAATTAGACATAACCTAACCTCGATAAATAACCATTAAGAGTGTTTGCTGCGGTGTTTCGTGAACTCTCAATCTGAGTCAATGTGATTTGATATTTATCCCACCAGTTTTCAATAGTCGCAATTAATTGCTGACGTTCAGTAGCAAGATAACGTTCAACGATACTCAACATATCTTGATAAAGTATGTTTAGTATCAACTTGGCAGCATCGTCTGAGCCTAGCTCATCGACTTTGGTGTTTAACTCACTTTCAAAGGCATCAGTTTTTGACTTTAAGCTTTTGGTGATTTTGGTACGCTGAGATTTCTGGGCTTTAATTTGCTTTTCGATACGAGCAATTTCTTCAGCTGATAGTATTTCTTTAGTATCAGCTTCATCGCCGTCTTCTTCGTCCTCATCTTTAGGTAACTTGGCAGTTAACGCTTTAATCGAACCATCTAACTCTGTTTTTTGCTGCTGTAAGCTTTGCAGTTCAGATAAAAACCCATCTAATAAGAAGCGTACTAGTTTGTGCTCTAGTGGGTCTGATTTACTTTTACCATCTTCCATCGCAGTAATGATACTGGTGCGCCATGCATCTACTACGCCTTTAGAGTCTCGTGCAATTAAAGTTAAAAAGTCATAGCGCTGTTGATACCAAAATTCCGCGATCATACCGCTAACTTGTGCATCACTTAACATACCAATAGGTTTTAAACTTTCAGTAAAGCTGTTGATCAGCTCTTTGCGCAGAGCGGCATATTCTTTATTTTTAGCAAGGGCGGTGATACTGAGTTTATGATTATTCCACCAAGTATCAAAGGCATCACGCATGGCTTGCTCTTGAGCAATAACATGAGCATTTTCATTCACAATAGATTTGATCGCTTGCTTGGAATCTATCACCGATGTGAATTCTTGATAGCCACTTTGACCTGCCTTAGGGATAAAAATATCTTCAGGTTTTAAGCCTTGGGCATCAAACAATGCTTTTTTACAGTTTATTTCATTGTCTGGAATACCACCTAATAAATGCGCTTTTACATCGTGTGGCTCTGGCGATGGTGAGTTATCAGCATAACGGCGAATACTAAGGTTATGGTTTTCTTCGCATAGTTTTTCATTGCTAACAATAGCAGCAAGCCCAGGAATATCTTTTTTTAGTTCATTAGATTCATAGGCTTCAAATATTGAAGCAATGCGCTCCATATTTGAAGGCATTAGGAAATTTTTTGCTCGACCTTCAAAGTATTCTTGGTCAGCATTGATAAACAAGACTTTGCCTTGCATATGTGCAGGTTTACCACTTATTTGATGGGCACCTTCAGAGACTTGTTGCCTAAAAATCATAATACAAGCTGGAATGTCTGTTCCATAGAATAGTTTTGGAGGTAATCCTATAACGGCTTCCAGTAAATCATCATTAATAATGCCAGCTCGAATATCTTTTTCTTCACTACCCCGGAATAATGCACCAAGGGGTAATACAGTCGCCACTCGGCCACCTTCAGCACATACCGCAAGCATATGCTGAACAAACATTAAATCAGCTTTTTTTGCACCCAGTGGTACTTGACCATATTTAAAACGTTCAGGGTGATCAGGCTGATAAATAAATTGGCCATCGTCATCAGTTTCTTTAGTACCAAAGCTAATAGAAAATGGTGGGTTAGCAAGAATGCGATCAAACTGAATCAGTTTACCTTCTGTTTTATGGCGAGGGTGCTCTAATGTATCGTCATTTTCCAAGCTGTTCGTCGTTAAACCGTGCAACAGCATATTCATTTTGGCAATTGACCACACAGTACCAGCCGCTTCTTGACCATAACAATCGAGTCTATAACCATCACCACCTTGTTCATCAATATACTCTTTTGAGGCTATGAGCATACCGCCAGAGCCACAACAAGGATCGTACACTTTATGGTTTTGCTCTGGTTTCATTAACCGAACCATTAAACGCACTACCGAACGAGGTGTGTAAAATTCACCGCCTTTTTTACCCGCTGAGTCGGCAAAATCACCGATTAAATACTCATAGGCAGCGCCGAGCAGATCAGGGAATTCAAAATCTTGGTTACGTAACCTGTGTTTATTGAAATGGGTAATTAGTTCACGTAGCTTGCGATCTGGCATCGCACTTTTACCAATTTTACGGTTAAAGTCGATGTACTCTAATACGTCTTGCAGCGAGCTATTACCTTGCTCTAAACCGCCAAGCGCTTCATTTAAGAAGTTACCGACATTTTTATGGGCTTCTTTGACTAGATGATCCCAACGTGATGTAGGAGGTACATAGAAAGTCTTTTTGTACCACATTTTAGTTTCAGCAATTTTTTCAGCTTCTGCTTGGCTTTTACCTTTTTCAAGCTGCGCTTTGATAACTTCTTCACGGCGCTCTTCAAAGATATCTGAACAACGCTTTAAAAACAGCATGCCAAAAATGTATTCTTTAAATTCTGATGCATCCATCTTGCCACGCAGAATGTCGGCGGCGTTAAATAGATGTCTTTCTAGTTGGGATAGGGTTAATGGCATAGTTTTACTTCTTAAAATGTGAATCAATGTATTCTAACAGTTCATAACCGTTCAGAGTTACCGATGCAGTACCGCGTCTTATAATAAGTTCAGTTGGCTCGTTATGAATTGTTCCATCTTTGTTTTTATTAGGCAGCAACACTGGCTTTGTGGCTGGTTTGCAATCAATTACAACAATTGTTTTGTCATCAACTTCAACCGAACAGTATTCGACCCAATTGTTATTTCGTTCACCGATCAAATTAGCTACATCTTGAGATAATCGTTTTATATAGGCTTCCGCTTTAATTTCTTTGATGTGTTGCATTTCTTTTTCAATACCACAGACCTGGCTATCATCTGTCACACCAATCAATAGCGTGCCACCATCAGTGTTTAGAAATGTAGCGATGTTTTTAGCAATTTTATATTGCTCTGCTTTACAACTTTTCTTGTATTCTTTATCGGTCTTTTTGAACTCACGACCTACATGATCTGCATTAACGAAAAATGTTTGTTTGAATTCAATTCGCTGTGTTTCGTTTATTTTAATGAGTTGTTTTACTCTGCTCACTTCATCTAACGTAGAGAGTTCATAAACGAAATCATCCGTTCTAGATTCAACCTCTTGGTAAAGTGCTGGCTTTGTAAGTAAGTCACTTTTATATGTGGTAAGTTGCTCTCTCGCCACATCTAACTTCCTGGCCAAGTCGATAATTCTATTTTGTTCGTTTTTTGATGGGATGAATATTGTTAAACTCTCAAGATCCTGCCTATTTAACATAGGCATCGTCGTACCACGAGGTAAATGGGATAGTGTTAATTTGCCAAGTTCAGATTCAAAAAATAATTTTACATATGCGCTTGAAACTATATTTTCATCAAACTGAATTTCGAAGAAATTCGACTTGTTTCTAGTACCTATCTCATCGTGTTCAATACACTGTTTTGTACCTCTTGCCATTTTACTAATAACTACGGTATTTGAACGAGGACTATCAGAAGGAGAGTTAATGGATTTTACTGCGCAGTTTTTACGGTTAGAGGAAAAAGCGTATTCTTTAAAGGCTTGATAATGTGCATTGAGTTCATTTATTCTTCTCAAAACAGGTGAATTATCAACATAGCACCTTACACTAAGATCATAATCATTATCACGAATCTCTTCTGTGTGAACTAGTTTTGAATAACTTCCTTCGGTTGCGTAAGAAAAGTATGCACTAGTCATTTTTTGGATATCTTCTGGACGTAACCGGTTCGCGTAGCGAACTTCAGTATAGTCATGTGAAGCATCAACAAATAAAGTCTGTTGTTTTCTCTCTTCTGGTTTGTTTTTATTAAGGACTAAAATAGCCGCTGGTATACCTGTACCATAAAACAGCCCTGATGGTAGAGCTATGACAGCTTCTAATAGGTCATCTTCAACCATACCAGAGCGAATTTGTTTTTCATCTGAACTCCTGAAAAGAGCTCCAAAAGGAACAACGGAAACTACTTTCCCGTTCGCTTTACAAGTAGCAAGCATATGCTGTAAAAACATTAAATCAGCTTTTTTAGAGCCTAATGGCACTGAACCATATTTAAACCTTTCAGGATATTTAAAATCGTCTTTTAAACTCTGCTCTCGGGTGCCAAAATTACAAGAAAAAGGAGGGATCGATAATGCTGTATCAAATTGTGCCAACTTTCCATCGCTATTTATATGAGCTGGGCTTTCTAAGGTGTCGTCATTAGTGAGGTGGCTTAGTGGAACACCTGAAAAGAGCAGGTTCATTTTAGCAATAGACCAGGTTACTCCAGCAACTTCTTGTCCGTAAAGATCTAAATTAACATTGCCACCTGTCTTGCTGGCTATGTGCTTTTTTGCTTCAACAAGCATGCTAGCAGAGCCACAGAAGGGATCGTAGATAGAGGTATTATTTTCAGGGTTAGCCAGCTTTACCAGTAATTTAACTATTGCTCTTGGTGTATAAAATTCTCCAGCTTTTTTTCCAGCACTTTCAGCAAAATAGCCTAATAACGACTCAAAAGCTTCGCCTAATACATCTGAATTTTCTAGATTTTTATCAGAAAAATTTAACTGGTCGAAGTGATTGATAAACTCACGTAGAAGAGCATCTGTTAATGGCTTTTTTCCTGTTCTACGGTTGAAGTCTATATATTCTAAAACATCTTGTAGTGAACTATTACCTTGTTCCAACCCACCCAGCGCTTCATTTAAATGGTTTCCAATATTTTGATGAGCTTGACTGATGAGGTAGCTCCAACGAGACGTTGGTGGCACATAAAATGAGCTTTTGTACCACATCTTGTCTTCTGCTATTTTAACCGCTTCTCCTTTCTCTTTTCCTTTTAACAGCTGTTCATTTATTACTTCTGCACGGCGTTCTTCGAATGTATCGTTACATCGTTTTAGAAACAGCATACCAAAGATATATTCTTTAACATCGTAGGAATCATTTCTACCACGAATAAGATCCGTAGCTTTGAAAAGGTGATTTTCTAATTCTGGCTGAGTTATCTTCATGTATCAGCCTTCAAAAAATTCTTCATCGATTTTCTTTAGGTGCAATACCTGTTCGTCTCGGCTGCCGATATTGTAGCGCAGCATGAGTTTTGCTAATTCTGTTCCATTGATAAGTACGATACGTGTACCTAAATCTTGTGCCGTTTTTTTTGCTGATGCAGTGAATTCAGATGTTGTAATGAAGATACCTTTTTGTGCTTTCTTAAGGTTTAAAGCGCCAAAGAAATCACGGATATCACCAGCACTAACATTATTGCCTTCTGCATAACGCTTAGCTTGTATGTATATCTGATCCACGCCTAAAGGGTCTTGATCTATAACACCATCAATGCCGTTATCACCAGTTTTTCCTAGTGCATGAGCAGCGCCTTCACCGGTACCACCATATCCCATGGCGATCAGGAGCTCTATAAGTAAGTCTTCAAAAAAAGCAGGCGTGACTTTACGAGTGCGTTCTAGAATATCTTGAGCTAACGAGTTGTTAATGGTTTTATATGCCAAGCGGAGTGCTTCATCAGGCGTGATGTCATCAATATCATCATTGACTTCGATATCATGGCTAGTGGTTACATTTTTTTGGTCTTTAAAGGCAATAAATTCATCAAACTGTTTTAAGTATTTGTTATCAATAACAGCTTGTTTATCTTTAAGTGCATTAATACCACGGTCGGTAATTTTAAAGTGAGCACGTCTAGTTACTTCCAGTAAACCAGCTTTAGAAAGATAGGTACGCGCCCAACCAACTCTGTTATCAAGAATACTTTGCTTGCCGCTCGGTAATGTTTCTTCACGCTCGTCTTCAGTAAGATTAAACTTATCAGCAAGCTCATTGATGATGTTACGAAGTTTTATTTCTTTTCCGTTAGCAGCTAGTGCGACTTCTAAAAAGGGGCGCATAAATTCTTGGTAATTGGGTATCACTAACTTTCCTTATTACTGTTTACCTGGTTTAAGTTCTTTTTATCTTCTATCCATTTGTCCAAATCAACACGCTTAAATCGCCAACTTCCGCCTACTTTAAATCCTGGTAATTTGCCTTCACTTGCTAATCGGTAAGCCGTTTTTTCATTCAGCTTTAGATACTCTGCAAGCTCTTGAATCGTCAATATTTCATCTTTCATGGCTAGGTTTTGCATTAACTCATAAAACTGATTAAAGCGATATTATGAGAAAATTGAGGAATGCTCAACGTTTGCTTTGTTAATTAGTGAAATATTATGTGATTGAGAAAAAATTAAGAAATATCGGCAAATTAGTTAGTTACGTTGCTAGCTTTATATTTTGACATTCTTTTTGTGACAAATTTTAGTGTTTTTGCCATTTTAATAAATATCTATATATTATATATCACATTGTTTTAACTGGATTTTATTTGATTTTAATTGGTGTTTTAGCTACCTTTTTAGATAGTCTTATCAAAAAGGTTATTTCCAATGTTTAGTCACAAATTACAAATACACACTTCAAAAAATAACCTAAGTCAAAGCTGAGAGTCGAACATGGGGAAGCGGATAAAAAAGCCGACACTCCGGTCGCAAGCAAATTGGTATAAGGTGCATCGCGATAGTATCGAAATAGAGGGTTTGGTATATGAGCCATTTTGGCGCACGGATGACATACCTAGCAGTGGTGTTAAAACCAAAGTTCCACACTTTTCAACGCGCCACCGAATTGTGCACCTACTTTCACAAAATGAGCTGTGGATGTATTTACATCTAGTACGTAACCCATTGGTGCTAGAGATATATGAGCAATTTGCAATCCCACTAGAAATCTCTGTACCTTTAGCTAAGCAGCTCGAAGTAAGGCACCCAGTATATATAGGTACTAACGTTCCCATTATACAAACCATAGATTTTGTTGCTGACATGGTCGAACCTGAAACGGGAGAGGTTTACCAAAAAGCGTTTCCTGTTAAGCAGCCTAATGACGCTTTACGTTTTCTGACTATAGAAAAACAGGCTCTTCAAGAAGCATATTGACTATCAGTTAGTTACCAGTGAGGTACTTCGCACCGTTCATAGTGAATGTAGTGGTAAAGTTGTTTCTGTACACACTTAACGAATCATACTAACGAGTTCACCATAGGCCCTCTTGATAAATATTCAAATATTTATCAAGAGGGCCTAACAATCGGAGTTAGCAACTCAGCATTTTACTAAAAAATATTACTTACTGCTTTTTGCAATTCTCTTTTTGAAGACTCTGAAATTTTTGGTAATGAAATACCTGTATATCCACCAACCATAGCAGGGCCGTATCCATCCCACTCTCCACCAGTGTCACTATTAATTGCAATGTGAGCATCTTTCGTTACATCTATGTCACTCGATAGCCCGAAGTAATACCAAAGCCACTTTTCTTCATCTGAGCAGAGATATCCGATAATATCAGCGATCATTTCTTTATTTGGGTTTAAAATAGCTTCAGCTTTATACCAGTCCATATACAATTCAGGAGAAACAACCTTATCCCCTATATCTCGATAGTGCTGAATAAATTCAAATGCTTCAATTACTGTATATGGGCTTTGAGAAAAGAATGATGTCCATTGCCCTCTTTGTCCTTGATGAAATTTATTCGCGGTACCTTTAATAGATGAGGGGCTAGGTAATAATGATGACTCATTATTACAATCATTCAGTAGGTGCTCTACAAGCTCTCGGTAACATTGGATATGTAGGTAATTATTAGCAATCCCTAATTGTATGTCGCTTAGCTTATGGTTTGCTAATCTCTTGCTATGCCAATATTCACCACTTCTATTATCAAGGTCATCTTCGTATTCAGCCAGCACTTCAGCGGTTAATACCAAGCCGATTAACTTCGCTTCAACATCCTGCTTTTGGGCAAGCGCTTTAATGATCTCTAGAGTTCTTGATGAGGCAAGCCTTTCTTCATACGAAGAGTTCACGTAATAGTGCCAAATGTCATCAACACTAATATTATTTAATTCCCCCCACAGTTTTGCCGTGTGCTGGCTTATCAACAATGCATTGGCAGCGCCAAAGCTCATATCGAGCATCCGCTCAAAGCACCTGCCAGTGGCTAGCTCTTCATCGGTTAGTTGGAATTCATCTGCTGACTGAAAAGCAGCATAGCTGTTAAAGCCACAAAACGAAGCGATAGCCTCATACAGATGGCTCTTCTTGACTGTAGGGATGGTTTTCTTTAATTCAGAATGAGTAGTGTGAACTAACGCTTTTAAATTTTTCATAAACATTTCCATATGCTTGAGACAGTATCCTGTTATCAATCATTGTTACACGCGATTACAACATGATCTCTCAAGCCATGTCTAAATCTATAAAAATGTTTTGGTGTTGTTCATACTTTTTAGGTATTTGCTCTTTTTCACTCGCGTGCAAGTGTGGCTAGCGCCAATTGCAACAATAATGTGTTGATTGAAAATTAGCAATAAGTTTTAAGAAATAATTAACATATCACTCACTTTCACCTTTTTGGAAATGACAAATTTTTTTCTTTGCCCCAAAGTCGCTTTTAGTCTAAAAAGAGTCATATTTTAAAATGCATAATATTAACCTTCATTCCCCCAGTGATAGGATTATTATCGCCTTTAAATCAAGCACCCACCAAAACCATAAAACCCATTTACAAGCCATCCATTAGGTTGCTATGCTTGTTGCGGGTTTGCAGGACGCCCAATCTCGTGAAAGTGAACACACCTGTGATGTAAGACAACACTTACTGACTCTTCGATCCGGCCCTTAACGAGACAGGCCAATAGTACGATGGAGTTTGTATGTACAATCAAAAACAGCCTCAAGGTTCAATACCACTGAGCCAAGGCAAAACTAATCCGCACATTGACGCCCTATTACGCGAAGCAAAAAAGTTACATCGCGCAGCAAAAACAGGCTCAATATCCCAAGCATTACCCGTGTTAAGACGCCTTCATGCAACCAATGTTTGCTATGACCAGTCTATCACTAGCCTCTTTAAAATACGCCACACCTTGCAACGTAAACATTTCTTAAGAATGTTAGCGATTGAGGCCGGCTACCCTAGCTGGGAACAATATAAACCCGCCCTGCTAACTACGCCCACTCAAGATACCGATCTTGCCAGCTACACCAGCGATGACATATCACAACTTAATTTATGGTTTTCAACTCAACGGCAAGCCCGTGAATATGCCAAAGAGAACGGGGGCAAAGTGCTTGCTTATGGTCAGCAAGCGGTAGTGGTTAGATAAAATAGAGGATTGCTAGATAGTCTAGTGAATACCAAGGTAACCCAGCGTTAAGCCGAGCATTGCTCTGCGGACTAACGTAGCGGGTTACCTTGATTCATCAGCGTGACACTAAAATTGCCCCGTTAATGTTAGCGAGTAATTTGGGGCGAATTCATTGGTGCGCTTCTCGTGTCTTAGCACATCAGTTTGCGCAAAGTGTCCGCTGTGGCGTCTCTTATACACGGTGTATTTGTTGTTAAGCAAACTATCACCGGCTAAACGTAACTTAAAGTGCTGATTAATGCGGTAGTCAAAATAAGCATTAGCGGTCATTTCACTATTCACTCGGCCAGCGTAATCATAGTAATAGAATTGATGGGGAGTTTTATTGGTTAGCGCTAAACTAAACGACAGCCCCGGTAATAATTCATTTTGATTGATCTTGGCGTTCCACTTATTCTTGTTAACACGTTCGAGTGTGGTGTTATGTTGCAAAAATGGATTGTGCATTTCGCTGTCTCGCCATGTATAACTCGCACTAATCACGGTATTTTCCAATCCAATAACATCCAAGCCAAAGCTGGTATCTAACTTAAGACCGTATTCTTTACCGCTATCGATGTTGCCATCGCCTGAGCGCACAGCCAATGGCACTTCAGTGCGTAGGTCACTAATCTTATGGTAATACGGGGTTAAAGTAATGCTGCCACTCGTCGCCAGCCACTGCTTTTCAACACTCACGGATAACTCATCGCGCACCTCCGGTTTAAGGTCGGGGTTGGTTTCTTCTAATCGCGACTCAAAGCGGTTAAACCACGGCACAAAGTCATTCAAAGCTAATTGACTGACGGTCCGTTCATAGTTAACGCGCAATTGATAGATATCATTAACATCGTAACGTAAGTTGATACGGGGTTTTAAATAAGAAAAACGTCGTGATGACTGGCTTTCAACATGGCTGGTTGTTGCTGTTGTTAACGTCACATCGGTCGCAACCTCCATGGTTGAGCGCTCATAAACCAGCGATGACTGAAAGTTTAGCTGTGGCGAAATAGCAAAATTATAATGAGTAAAGGCTTCATAACGCGTCTCTTTGATATTATTGAGCTCTGTCGACTGATACGGCGTTGCAGATTGCTTGATATACTTTAGCACCTCATCACGCTGATTAATCGCCACCTCAACCCCTGAATCAAACGAGTGACGCGAGTCCCATTGATACTTCCAATTACCTCGTAATACATCTTCCGAGGCAGTATAGAGTCGAGGTAGTTGAAACTCATTACTTGGTCGTGACGCGGTTTGCCAAATTTTATCATCTGCATCGGTGTGATTAGTAATAAACAACAACTTTAACTGATTGTCTTGATTGAGTTCGTGGGTAATATCACCACTAATTTCCCAATCATCCTTGCCCCAATCATAGCTAAGTAACTTGGTGGATTGATCGCCAGTTATCCAATCATCAATGTCACTCGCCACTTCACTATCAAAAGACACCTGTGCGTATAGCGCATTCAGTTGTAGCGCGGTCTGTGCTGAGTAGTTATATTCCAGCTTGCCAGAGAGTTGATTTTTTTGATACCAACTGCGGCGATGGCGCTCTTCGGTATCAGTTAGTCCCCCTTGTGGCGACCTAAACTGTTCAACACTGGTAATAACCGTCGGGTCAATATCTCTGGTTAACCCTAAACGATAAATAACATCACCGCTGCTAGCACTGTAAACAACGGAGCCGTATTGTTTTGATTCTAGGCCAGAGGATGTTTGAGCGCCAAGCGACCATAAGGTAGAAGACTCAACCTCTTTTTTTAACGCCACATTAATAATTAAACCGTTACTTTGTACATCTAAATCTGAACGAGAACCACGAATAAGTTCAATATAGTCAACATCTTGCGCCTTAATATTACTTAACTCTTTATCAAGATTATTACCTTTTCCAGACACACGCTTACTGTTTATTAATATTTGATCACCCGCCGAGCCAAAACCACGACTCTGTGAGGCATTATTCATCGCAATTAATAGGTTATTGGCCCCTGGAATATTGTCTAAAATGTCGCGCAGTGTGTGAGGCTCAAATGCCATAAAAAACTCGGCATTATATATATCAACATCGCCTTGGGTTAGCGAATTTGAGTCGGCGAAAACGGGTCCTGACAGCCCTAATAATAACGTTGCCACGCCAAAATAACGGGCTGGGGTCATTGCCTTACTTGCACCAGAATACGCTTGTTGCGATAAAGTAGTTTGAATAGCACGGTCTAACATATCTAGACTCCTTTGATTAGAACCCTTGCTACATTAGTGAGTTAGTCCCCATACAAACAGGCATCAAAAGTAAAAACTTAACCATAAAAAGTTTACAAAACTTTGCATTGGCTAAGGGATTAACAATGATATAGTCACGGAGTATTTCTTTTGAGTGGCGCAGTATGAACATTAAACCGACCTTACTTATCGTGGAAGATGAGCCGAGCATTTTGCGTGGCTTAACTGACCTCTTTGTCTTTCATGGCTATGACGTTGATAGTGAAAGTGATGGTCAACAAGGGTTAGAGCGCGGCCTCAATGGTCAATACAATTGCATTATCTTAGATGTGATGCTGCCTTCACTTAATGGTTTTGAAATTTGTCACCGTCTACGTCAGCACTCACCCAATCAAGCTATTTTGATGTTAACGGCTAAGAATGCAGAAGAGGATATTATCAATGGCTTAACCTTAGGCGCAGATGATTATGTCGCTAAGCCATTTTCAACATCGGAGCTGGTATTAAGAGTCAACGCACTGGTTCGCCGCTCTGGGATCTCCAACGCCCAACATCAGCTGCAAATAGGTGATGATGTCACCCTATGTACTCACCAATTAGTCGGTGTCTCTTATCAACAAAAAATGCAATACACACGCCGTGAAGTTTCGATATTAAGTTACTTAAATAAAAAGAAAAAAGCGGTATCTCGTGATGAGTTGCTCAAAGAAGTATGGGGCTATAAATCAACCGAACATATTGATACCCGGACCGTCGATATTCACATTGCTAAAATCCGCAAAAAGATAGAACAAGATCCTAAGTCTCCCCAATTTTTAGTGACCCTGCGCGGAGAAGGCTATCAACTTTTTGGTAGTCAGGTATAGCAATGCATTGGTTATTCTCAAACAAGCGCCTCTTGAGCTATTCACAGCGGGTTAATCGGTTACGCTGTTTTACGGGGCTTTTTTTCATCTTACTCTTTGTGCCCGTGACGACGGTTTTCTATATCAGTTTTAAGCAATTTGAAAATGATCTTCTCACACAATACCAACGCCAAGCAGAGCTATTTACAGATAAGCTCAACAAACGCATATTTAAGCGTGTCGCGCTGGCCAATGCACTACCTAGCGATGAGTTTGATTATTATCAAACCTTGTATAACCCCGTTAATCAGCAAGTCACTCAAGCCTTATCACCATTAACCAAACTTGAAACTTTTGAACGCTTTCCTGGACATATCGGCTTTTATCAAATTGATCAACAAGGACAATTTAATAGCCCTGTATGGCCCGAACCTATCACACCTGATGCCGACGTTACGATTGGGCAACAACAGCTAAGTCCAGAATTAATCAAAAGACAGCAAATCGTACAGCGACTGCATCAAGTCACCTCAAGCTCAGAAAAAATGCAGGAGTTAATCGGTCAAACAACGCCCGGCGAACACAAAAAATTTCACTTGATTAACGACACGCCTGATTACTACATTTTTTATCGCGCAGTAAAATCCGTCGACCAAACTAAATTACAAGGCTATGTGCTACACCGAGAGAGCTACATTAACAGTCTCATTAAGCAAGTGTTAGAGACAACGCCATTTGAGAGCCCGATTACGTTACGATTACACTCAGCACAGCCGAATGCTCAGGCTCTCAACTTTTTTACTCATATCAATCAGCAAGGGAAAATTGAAGTCACTCAGTCTCAACATATCGATGACAAATTGAGTCAGATTACAATTAGTAATCAAGCAGTAAACTGGCCCTACATGGGCTATACACTGGCTTTTTCCACAACGTCGCTGCAATTAACATCGACTGCAATTTATACCATCGGCTTAATGCTGATTTTGCTCAGTGCGATGATCATCGGTTGCATTGGTTTTTATCGGATTGGGGTAAAACAGTTAACATTAGCAGAGCAACGATTAAATTTTGTATCCTCTGTTAGTCATGAGCTAAAAACCCCGCTGACCTCAATTCGCATGTATGCCGAGATGTTAAAAACAGGTCAGGTTTTGTCGAGCCAGCACCAAAGTGATTATTACGAGTTTATTTTCAGTGAAAGTGAACGCCTATCGCGTTTAATTGACAATATTTTACAGCTATCAAAACTCAGTCAGCCACAGCATAGTGTTCACCCACAACACACCAAACTCAGTGTTTTAATTGATATTATTCGCTCAAAGGTGTCGTCTATTTTAGTGAAAAATGACTTTAACCTTTGTATAGAACACAGTTTTACTCACCCAGATAACGTCATGTTACTGGTTGATATTGATGCCTTTTCTCAGGTGGTTATAAATATTACTGATAATGCGGTGAAGTTTTTTGACCGTGAAAAAATCCAAGACCAAGACAGACAGAAGATCGATTTTATTTTTCAAATCGACCCACAACAAGCAGGGCAAATACAACTGAAAATAAGAGACTATGGTAGTGGTATTAGCCCTGAACAAGAGAATAAACTGTTCGATTTATTCTATCGCGGCGGCAGTGAATTAACGCGCTCAACCCAAGGCACAGGGATTGGCCTTGCTTTAGTCAATGAGCTAGTATTGGCACAACATGGCTCGATAAAAGTGCAGCGGATGACGCCTGGACTCGCGATTAATATGTCATTTAAGTGTACACAATCTCCGACCCCGAGCGTTTAAGCATTTTTAAAACCCAGACTAAACATGGCTCACCAGTTAATCAATAGACACCGCCCTATTGATTACACCTAAACCATTGATGAAAAGCTTAGGCGTAATCAGATAAAATAGCACGAGCCAAGGGGCATGACCTGTCGTAACAATGTTGCCTTATTCGCCTTTATCCAACAACTCCATTAAGCCAAGCGAGGCAACAAAAAGGATCGATCCCACAGGCCACACAATCCAAGTAACTCCCCAGTCCAATGTCCATAAACTCCAGCCAAGGTAAATTGCCGTTAGTAATGGCCAGTAAAAGGCAGCTAATTTCTCAGCGCGCTTTGTACGCTTACTTTTTTCAGTATCTAAAGATGTGTCTTTGAGTACATTATTATACGCATCAAATTGCGCAGAAACGGGTATAATAATACCGAGCCCGGCCGTGGCTATAGCAATTAATACGATCAGCATCATTAATGTAGTATCAGAGCCACCAGAAAATATACCGGCCATCATCAATGGCACAAAACTAAAAATAAATAAAAAGATACTTAGGGATAATCTTTTATTATAGGTCGCTCTAAACTTTTGTAACTTTTCGCTAAACACACTATGAACGCCATAAGCCAATTCAAAAGGTTCATTATCAATTAATCCAGTATCACTCTCATATTGATTTGTCTTAATAAAAAAGTTCACTGCAATAGAAACCAACACGATAATACCGACAATTCCTAACGCAGCAGCAATGTCATCAGTGATGTTTAAACGATTTGTTTCAGCCATCGCCATAAAGAAAAACAATGGTACTGCAGAACATACACACAACATAACCCCTTTAGTGGTTAACGCTGAAGCTTCCATCTTTTGCTCAACATACAAATTCGCTTGTTCCAAGCTAACTTGTGCAATGCCAGTTTCTTTACTGTCACCATCAACGTTAGGGTTAGGTACTTCAATGTCATCCTTCAATAAGAAGTCAGTTGAAACGTCAAAAATTTCCGCAAGCATGATTATTCTATTTAGGTCAGGGATGCTATTGGCGCTTTCCCATTTTGAAACAGACTGTCTCGAAATATTCATCTTTTCAGCCAATTCTTCTTGTGACCAGCCTGATTGTTTTCTTAACCTGATAATCTTTTCTGCTAATATCATAATAATTGATTCCTTCTCCGTAATTGAGCCACAAGCTTAGAAAATCAAGCAGTTGCAGACTAGCAAGTCAGGTTGTTAATTTGTCAACCAGCGGTTGCAATGTACTAAATCAGCCAATTTATCGACTTTTTTGGTAACAATCAAATGAGTTTTTAAACAACGAGGCGTGCTTTATAGTTTTAATGAACAACGGTCACTTACACACTCTTTTTAGCCGATAGAACTATTGCATCAACAGAATATGTCATGGATACTCGAATCAGCACACATTAGTGATGCACCAATATTGTTACTCAGTATCACTTAAGGAAAATCATGTTCCCGCTCGAAGTTTGGCTTACATTTACCCTAGCTTGCCTCTTACTGGTCATCTCACCGGGGCCAGATAATATTTTGGCCATTGGTCGTGGCATGAGCCAAGGCAAGATAGCAGCTTGTGTCTCGGGTGTGGCTTCTGGTACTGGCATACTCTTTCATGTTCTCACTGCCACGTTTGGTTTAACCTTACTAATTCAAACTTCGGAACTGGCTTTCATCACGGTAAAATTGGTTGGTGCAGCTTATCTCATTTGGCTAGGAATCAAAGTGCTAAGGTCTCGCAGCTTAATTAACCTTGAACCGACTGCTCAGCAGTCATTCAAAAGCATTTTTGCTACTGGCTTTCTATCGGCAGCCTTAAACCCAAAACCGGGTATGTTTGTACTAGCGTTTATTCCTCAGTTTGTAAGCCCTGAACTAGGGTCGGTAACGACACAGATGGTGGTTTATGGCACGTGGTTTGCTTTTTTAACCGCCGTGGGTTTTGCTTTAATGGGCGTGTTCTCGTCACAGCTAACGGCATGGCTAAAAAGCCGTCCTCACATGGTTAATGGCTTAAACATTGGCGCAGGTTTGACCTTTGTTACCTCAGGATTAGCTGTTGCCGCAATGAAACAGCAAGGCAATTAGAAGACTATCAAACATTAGAGCAGCTATTTAATGATCAAGGAAAGTCATTAACTTTATAAGAACGTGAAAATAAAAAAAGCGAGCTAGGCTCGCTTTTTTTCACGGTTTATTCGCTATTGATTAAAAGCTATAAGTCGCTGAAACAACGAAGTTAGTGCCATCGGCAACGTAATTTTTAGCCGTCTCATACTCTTCATCAAACAAGTTATTTACTTTAGCTGCAATGGCTAGGTTACTTGTTGCTTGGTAATTAACAGATGCGTTAACTAACCAATATGCTTCTAAGATATCAGCCGTTTTAGATACGCGTTCTGCGCTTTCATCACGGTAGCTAACCACACCATTGAAGGTGAAGTCCTGCCATTGGTAACCAACCGTATAGTTTGCTGTCACTTGTGGGCGTCGGGCAAGAGGTAATTGCTTCTTGCTGTCCGTAGCGTCAACGTAAGCAAGTGCTAACTCGTGTGTTGTTTCCCCGATGCTACGCTCTAGGGTTAATTCAACACCACGGATATCCGCTTCATTAATATTGCTTGGTTGCCATGCCCCAGTTTTATTAGGTGCCCATGCAATTAGGTTATCGACTTTTGAGTCGAAGAAGCTTAATTGCACATTACCACTATCAAATTGGTTACGAATTAATAGCTCGTAACTTTTGATCGTTTCTGGTTTTAAATCAGCGTTACCAGAACCAGGCCAATATAAATCATTAAATGATGGCGCTTTAAAGCCAGTTGAATGGTTAAGGCTCACTAATAAATCTTCATTTAATTGATAACCAACCGACGCGTTATAGGTTGTTTCAGAGTCTAGGCGCTCAACATCATCGTGACGAACAGCTAACTCTAATAGCACTGAAGCATATTGCTGACGTGTTTGTAAGTAGAATGCTTTTACCGTACGCTCATCTTCTGCCCATGTTTGGAAACCTGGTAGCCAGCTGACTTTGTCTTTAGTGGTTGATATTTCTTCATCATACCAATCAAAACCAGCAGCCGCTGATATTTGATCTGTGAAGCTGTACTGGCCAATCCAAGAAAGTTGATTACGCTTAGTTTTAATTTCATCACTGTCTGATTTAGGGATATCATTACCAAACGTTTCACCCTGATCTTGACTCGCCGCAACTGATAGTTCAGAGAAAATGTCACCGTTTTGATATTGACCCGCAAGGCGTAACAAGTAGTTTTCATACTCTTGTTCATTAGCATATAGAGTGCTTGAAGCGTCGTATTCTGATCCGCCTTGCTCCCAGCGTGATGCTAAATGCAGTGATACTTCTTCAGTTAACACGCTTTGACCAACCATACCTAACGATAGGCGATCATAACCGTCATCGTCTGTCTCATATGGGTTTTCGCTGTCAGTTTTAGCGCTAAAACCGTCACTTTCTTCAGTCGATAAATTAACCGTTAAATTATGTTCTTCATTACCAAAACCAACTGAACCAGCGGCTTTCCATAAACCGTTGCTACCTAAGCCAACGCTCACAGAACCTTCACCTTGCTGCAATTTCTTAGTGAAGATTTGAATCACACCACCGATCGCATCAGAACCCCAAAGAGCTGCACGCGGGCCTTTAACAATTTCAATACGCTCGATTTGGTCAGCAGACATAGCCCCAAAACTCGTTGAACCTAATGTCGCTGAACCCACACGTACACCATCAACTAATACCAGTGTATGACCATTATTAGTACCACGCATAAAGAGTGAACTTTGCTGACCACCACCACCTTGGTTGACCACACTGATGCCGGCAACTTGATCTAGTAAATCCGTTACATTATGTGGTTGAATCGCTTCAATATCAGCTTTGTCGATCACCTTAGTCGCAGATAGTGCAAGAAATTGCTCCTGTTGGGTGCGATCGGCAGTGACTAACATCGTCTCATTGATTTCAGCTGCTGCCATCACGCCTGTTGGGATCAGGCCTAATGCGATAAAAGTGGTGGTTAAAATATTGTGTTTCATTACTTCCTCATTAAAGGTGTGATTACACCTTTTTCATACTCAAATTTACAATTTCTACTATCAAAACGCTCATTTAGAGCACTTTGTTTAATTTGCTTACCAGTCCAAGCCTTTTTGCGCTTGAACGCCGGCTTTAAATGCGTGCTTAGTCGGCTGTACTTCGGATACGGTATCGGCCAATTCAATTAATCGACGGTGACAACCTCGCCCAGTAATGATCACATGCTGCATTGGCGGACGATCATTAATTGCACCAATGATATCGTCTAACTCCACGTAACCATATTTAACCATGTAAGTTAGTTCATCTAACAACACGATATCTAATTTAGGGTTTGCTAACTGCAGTCTTGCTTGTTGCCAAGCTGCTGAAGCAGCTAACATATCTGTTTGTTTATTCTGTGTTTCCCATGTAAACCCAGTGCCCATGACATGATATTCAAGGCCATGCTGCTTTAATAAATTAAGTTCACCACATTCTCTAGTGCCTTTAATAAACTGCACCACGCCAGCAGATAGGCCATGCCCCATAGCTCGGGTCAAAGTCCCAAATCCAGAAGTTGACTTTCCTTTGCCATTACCAGTGATCACGGTCAATACGCCTTTTTTGATTGTTGCTTTGGCTATCCGCTTGTCCACTTCAGCTTTAATCTTTTGCTGACGTTCTCTATGACGCTGTGCTTTAATTTCTTCATTACTCACGATAAAAGGCCTTCATTATCAGTAGCTGTTAGCCGGCGAATATTGCCGATGATTAATTCTTTTGTTGAGAAAATAACGCAACGGCGAGCTTAGGGTTACTCGGTAAGTACCAATGCATATACGACGCAACAATATTGCCCTGCTGATAGGCATACTCACCATCACGCTCTGTTGGGTGGTGCTTCGACTGACCTATTGGCGGCAATGCTATCTCTGCGGTGGAATAATGGAAGCTATGACCACGAATAACACCGTCCTCACCTTCTCCCAACAATGGCAATACCATGTACTGAGAACCAATAGCAGCTAGTTTTTTCTGCATAACGGCTTGCCCAGGCAGAACACCCACCATGGCATGTTGTTTGCCCTCCAAGTCAGTTAACTGCTCAAGGAGGTATAACATCCCACCACATTCGGCGACTACCGCTTTCTGTTGCTCTACAAACTCTTTAATATCCGCAATAAATGATTGGTTCTCACTTAATTGCTGTGCATAAAGCTCAGGGTAGCCACCTGGGATATACAGCACATCACCTTGAGGTAGATGGCCGTCATGTAAAGCAGAGCAATAGACTAAGTCTGCACCTGCCGCCGTTAAAAAATCGATGTTAGCAGCATAAATAAAGTTAAACGCCAGATCGTTAATGATGATAATACGAGTGCCAAGTAATGGTTGTTCTGCCATGACACCCTTAGTTTGTTTAACCGCTGCAAAAGTGACGCATTCGGGTAAAACGGCTAAACCTGTCGTAGCAATATGCGCTGCACTGCCATCAAGCTGTCTGTCGATCGTCGCTAGCTCTTGCGCTTGAACTAATCCCAAATGACGCTCGGGTAAGGTGATTTCACTATCTTTTGGCAAACGCCCAAAAAATGGAATTTCTGGTGGTAAACAGCTTTGTAGGATCTCTTGATGTCTTGGCGTGTTAACTCGATTAGCAATGGCACCAGCAAAGGGTAATCCAGGTCGATAATGAGCTAAGCCATAAGTAACAGCAGCAAAGGTTTGTGCCATGGCACTAGCATCAATTACGGCTAAAACGGGAATATTAAAAAACTCAGCTAAGTCTGCACTGCTTGGCGTACCATCAAACAGCCCCATCACCCCTTCAATTAAAATAAGATCTGAGCGCTGCGCAGCCTGATGCAATAATTCACGGCAGCCATCTTCACCTACCAGCCACAAATCCAATTGATAAACTCGCTCACCGCTGGCCTGCTGTAAAATCATCGGGTCAATAAAATCAGGCCCAACCTTAAATACTGTCACCTTGCGCCCTTGTTGGCGATGATAACGCGCAAGCGCTGCGGTGACGGTAGTTTTTCCCGAGCCCGAAGACGGTGCTGATACGATTAATGCGGGGCACTGTGCCGATGTAACTGTTTCGGTTGGGCTAGTCATGGGGGTTAATTGCTCCGTGCGTTGGTGATGGCTTTACTAACAACCGCGCAATCACAAAGTGGATAGCCGTTGCGACAACAACATAGAACACAGGGTTGGTAATTGAGCGCAGATAATACTTATCGAAACGCATGCTATAGGCTTGCCATGACAGCGGCTCAAATCGCCCCGAAAACGCGTAATAACTACCATTTGAAATAAAAAATGCGACAGTAGTTGCGGCATACAACACTAGCGTTAGTTTAATAATGTTTATCAACAAAGCACTGTGCTGCCAATTTGGTTTGGCATAAAAACCAGCACCAAACATTAATGCATAACTAAGCGCTAGCAATGGGTAAGATGGGCTTAAGCAACTGCTAAAATCTCCTCGGACATAAGCCGATGACAGATCTAAGGTAATTGACAATAGATAAAAAAACCAAAAAGCACTCAATCGGCGCAAGTACATTCCTGCTAAAAAGAATATTGCTGTAGATGCACTTGGTAGCTGATCAAATGAAGCGAAATGATGCGTTCGAGTCACCAACATCAACACTGTTAATATCGCTAATACGGCTATTAACATCGCATTGGGTGATTGAGAGGTCGATAATTTCATAGCGCTCCATTAAAAAATCTGGGGCTATAAATCAAAGGGCGAGAATATACGCTGCTTGAAGCTTAAGCAATAGCTTAACTACGCCACTAACCTGCTAGTTGCGCATGATATTATCGTCGCTCTGAATGACCGCCCACCGCAGTTGTCGAGTGTGATTAGGCCGGTCTCCGGACTTCTGTTCATCGCTAATGCAACACCTTCCCATATTATTGACAATACAGTGGTTATTGTTGCTGCTCACAGTTACCGTTGCGGGGGCAGTACTGGCTTCTCACCAGTTTCACGTTTCACCTTCAAGCGCTTAATCAGTCCCCTTACATTAGGTTGCATGGGCATGATTAAAATGAAGACACCTAGATCGGAGCGAGATACTACGCGAAGGTCTTTTTTTATTCAAGCCAATCATACTAATGAATAAGCGATAAGTAATCACAATTGAACCTGACCAATGATTTATGTATCCTGCCAACCGAATCAAATAATGAATGTAACGATGCCAACCACTTTATATTTAGCTCGCCACGGAGAAACCCAGTGGAATCTGGACCAACGACTGCAAGGGCATTTAGACAGTGACCTGACAACATTAGGACAACAGCAATCTCATCAGTTAGCGACTACACTGGCCACAATAGATATTACTTTAATTGTGTCTTCACCGTTAGGGCGAGCCGTTAAAACCGCATCGATCTGCCAACAACATATCCCTGTAAATCACATTGTAGTCAATGAGTTAATCGAGAGAGATCTCGGTGAGTGGCAAGGTAAATATGTTTCATTATTACAGTCACTCACGACCTATAGGGAAACCCTACAACAAGTCACAACACTCAATATAATTAACGGCGAGAGCGCTTTAGCCTGTGGCGAACGCCTTTATCACGCTTTAATTAGCATTGCTCAAGACATAACGAATAGCACTGCTCAACAAAACGTTTTAATAATCGTTCATGGTGAAGCATTACGTTGTTTGCTGCATGTTCTGGGCCATCAAAGCAGCAATAACGCCTTTGAGCTGTTTAAGAATGGCGCGGTGATAAAATTAAATTTTGAATCGAAGCCTCCCTATTTAACCTTATGCAAAAGCCAAATAGGTTAGGCTGCGATGACGATTAGAAGCACGCAATGATAGACAATATCGAATTAACTTGGCTATTAGACACATTAGCAGCGTTTTCTTTATGCTTAACCGTATTGCTAGCGCTAGGTCTAGATCATTGGCTCGGCGAGGCCAGGCGCTTTCATTATTTAGTCGGTTTCGGCAATCTAGCCAATCAGTTAGAAAAAAAATTAAACATTAATAGTCAGCACCTTAAAGATGACCAAAGGTCAATTAAGGCGGTATTCATAGGCGGGTTAAGCTGGTGCTTGCTAGTGCTCCCATTGCCGGCTGTTTACTTACTCTGGCTAAATGAATTGCCTTGGTACCTGCAAATTCTACTCGATGGTTTTATCTTATACTTGGCCATTGGACTAAACAGTCTAGCCCAACATGCCCAGCAAGTTTATGTACCATTGCAACAAGACGATTTAGCCACGGCTCGCCATTACACCAGTTATTTAGTAAGCCGTGACACTAGCCAATTAACCCCAGAGCAAATGTCTAGAGCAACTGTCGAATCGATGCTTGAGAATGGTCACGACGCCGTGATCGCCTCACTGGTTTATTACCTTGTGGGTGGTATACCATTAGTGATTACCCATCGCTTGGCAAATACACTCGATGCAATGTGGGGTTATAAAACGACACGCTTTTTATCTTTTGGTTATGCAGCCGCTCGCCTGGATGATGTGTTAGGCTTTATTTCTGGTAAATGCACCACACTGCTTTACGCATTACAGCGCCCTTTTGGGTTGAGTTTAAAAAATGCTTACCAGCAAGGTAATCAATATAAAAGTCACAATGGCGGCTGGGTAATGGCGGCTGGTGCGACAGTAATCTCTCGTACGCTCGGGGGTAGCGCACAATATCACGGAGCGACAATAACGTCCCCCACTTTAGGTCAGGGTCAAGCTGTAACGGTGCAAGATATTCCGCGCAGCGTCAATGTGGTCAGGCGCGCCAGCGGTACATTGCTACTGGTTTTGTTCGCAGCACAGTGTGTATTATTCATTTTATAAGGAAAGTCGATGGCATTAATACATGGCGGCCAACTACAAAAAGTCGCAGCAGCATTTAATATCGCCGAATCAAACTGGCTAGACTTATCAACTGGAATTGCCCCTTATAGCTACCCCATTCCAGATATTCCAACGAGCTTATGGCAACAGCTACCTCAGCCTAATGAGCAACTAACGATTGCTGCACAGCACTATTATCAAGCACAACAATTGTTGGTCACCAATGGCAGCCAAGCAGTGATCAAGGCGCTACCTAGCTTGTGGCGGCAGCAATGCTCTGATAACTCTATCGTTTATTTACCCTTACACGGCTATAAAGAACACCAACAAGCATGGGTTAACGCTGGTTATACCGTGGCGCATTACCATGAACAATTACCTGAGCTGGCTCAATTAACACCGCACTGTGTTTTAGTCGTCATTAACCCAAATAACCCGACGGGGAAGCTCTTTAACCGTGATGAGTTAACTGACTACCAACTCAAAATTGATAAACTTGGCGGTTTACTCGTTCTCGATGAAGCCTTTATGGACGTCATCACCCCAACCCAATCCCTATCGAGCACCTTAACCGCCCAAAGCACTCTCATTTTACGTTCCTTCGGTAAGTTTTTTGGCCTAGCAGGCATTAGAATAGGTTTTGTTGTCGCTAATCAACACTGGCTCAAGCTATTAAATGAAACTCTAGGTCCGTGGCAGGTTAACGGCCCAGCACAATATATTGCACAGCACGCCTTGCAAAATATTTCTTGGCAACAGCAACAGCAATCAAATTTAATTAATGACAGTCAACAGCTTAGCAAGTTACTCTTCGAGTGCTTTGCACACGATAGTACGATAAGCATCAAGGGGACAACGCTGTTTCAAACCGTCACCTTTTCATCTAACACTGTAGCGCCATTGATATATCAAGCATTGTGTCAACGGGGCATCTATGTACGCTTAGCCGATAACCAACAAGCGCTGCGCTTTGGTATTCCATGCCCAGAGCAGTTACCGCGGCTGGGCCAAACATTGAAAAAAATACTTAAAAGCTGTCGTTAAACACCGTTTGTTGACGACTCTTTTGTTGTTGCCAACCAGCCGTTTTCAGCTCGGGCTGCTCAAGGAATTCATCAACATAGCCAATGCATAAATAGCCAATGAGTTCGCTATTTTCAGGGGCGTTCACGGCATTTTTAACCACTTGAGGATCAAGGATACTGACCCAGCCCATACCAACATTTAACGCTCTAGCCATCAGCCACATATTCTGAATGGCACAAACCACACTATATTTACCAGTCTCTTTCATCGCTGTTTGTCCTAATATAGGTGCATCGGGACGCTGATAGAACACCGCAATATTAATCGGTGCTTCTATGATCCCTTCTAACTTAAACTTCTGATACTGCTCTTGTTTATCAGAAGGGAATAGCTCTTTTTCTTGCTTACTTTTTTGACAAAAACTTTGATATACTTTTTGCTTAACAGCCTGACTTTTAATGACAACCAGCTGCCATGGTTGTGAATAGCCGACAGACGGAGCAAGCATAGCAGCATCTATCAATTGCTCGATGACGTCATCGGGCACAGGTTGTTGGGTAAACTTGTTACCCCTAACATCACGACGTAAACGTAAAATATCTTTAAACACGTCACGCTCTACTGCATTAAACAGTCGGTTCATTATTATTGACTCAACTCATTGCTACATTGAAAGTAAAAACCTGCACTGAATTAGTAGCTATCCCCTAATCAGTACTTATTAAAATTAACTTCCCTGTTTTTGGATCTTTATATACTTGCCCTAATGACTCCATACCGTTGGCTTGCCCACTCAAAGCGTGATTAAGTGACTCAGGTGCATTCACTAACTCACTGCCAGTGGTGACTTCAGTCTTTTGCCCTGGTTCAGGCTCTATTGATAAGTGAGCCCTGAGCTCCTGACTCTGGGCGACAAGAGCCAGCATTAAACCAAGCGCAAACACTAGCATCACATCCATAATATTAGCGAACCCTGCTAACGGGTCATTATCTTGCTCGTCAAAGTGCGAAGATTGCCACGAAGGCTTATCGTTCATATTACTACTCCTCACTCGGGCACATCACTCAAAGCTTGCCATGTTTGCTCATACCAGCGACGACGTAAGCGCCCAATAGTATAGGCCACCAAGCCAATCAGTAATCCCACCACCGTCGTATCAAAAGCAACAGTTAATGCCGTGGCTAATATATCGATATTACCAGTACCTAACGCGGTGAGGCCTGGCCCTAACGGGATCAATGTTCCCATCAGCCCTAAAATTGGCCCTGAGCGAGCGAGTAAATCAACACGTTCTAATCGCTTGGTCGCGTGGCGTTGGAACTGGTGTTTAGCTGATGCCAACTGTTGTACCCGTTCAAATTGCCTAAGGGTAGAGAGCCGCTCACAGCTCGCCATACCTAACTCCCACAGTGTCGCCATTAATGCGATAGCTAAGGTGATGATCACTGGGTAAAGTAACAAAGCGACAAATTGATGTAACCAGCCCAATAGCATTCCATAATCCATGATTAATTACCTGTTTTCTGTTGTTGGCGGACTAAGGCCCTCGATTGCTGTGTCCCACGATAAAAACCACCGCAGACTAATAAAATAACCAGTGTACTAAGCCACCAGTACCACGTGTTATCAGCTTCGACACTGGATGGCTCGACATTATCTTGCGATGACGAAGGATTTATAGCTACCCCTTCGTCAAGCTGTGCAGAAACCTCAACAATACGGTGAGTTTCAACGATCTCTGAAGATGAGGAGTTATCACCTTTTGCCTTAGCCACAGCAGCAGCGATACCTTGCCATTGCTCGGTAGCCAAGTGTTGTTCAAGCCAAGGTAACATCGAATTATCGGGGTCAGTATGTCCACTTCCCGGCAAACCGTTTAATGCCACTAACTCAGCGAACTCGCTAGCGAGTTGCGCTGTTGTTGTTGCATCGGCTTGCCAAAAGTCTTTATGGATAGCCACCAGCATAATGGCTAACATATTACTTTTGACATGAGCGTTATGCCCCCGCGCTAAAAACTCGTCTAATTGCAATTCATAGCGATCGTCGATATAAACAGCCTTAACCTCTTCCCATGCCCAGTCGCCAACCAGAGTCGGGTTCGTCACTTGCCAACCCCACAAATATTCTAAGAACTCACTACCCATGGTTCTGGCACCCGCATAATCATGCTTCATTTGCCCTTTGAGCCACTCAGGGTTTAAAAAGCGTCCTCGTAATTCTTGGCGTAACGCTAACCCCAATGGCCTAGTTTTCACTTGATTGGGATCAGCGTGATCAATGACAAAGTTATTTGGTGCTTGCCCTGTCAGGGTTTCTACAGTCAAACTTAGCCCGCCAAGGTAATCAAAGGCATCGTTATTATCAATTAAGCCATAGAGGTTGCTTGAACGACCTAGGTAAGTGTTCTCCACATCACCAAGAATACGCTTAAAGGTATTTTGCTGCGGTAGGCCAAATGAATTTAAGCCATAACTATGGCCTAAACGACGCATGAATACATTCGCAAGCTCTTCACGTTTTTCCCAAGCTCCCGAGCGCTCGACTAAACGATTTATCCCAGCGCCATAGCTGCCAGGCGCATCACCAAAAACGCGTAAACTTGCACTAACACCCGCTTCTTCAGCTTTCTGACCACTAGCCAGTAATTCACGGGCATCGTTCACCCAATGAGCAGCTACTTGGTTGACAGCTAAGGACTCTTGACCGCCAACGGCCTCTTTGCCCAAAGGCGCTAATGTATGAGCCAGCGCCAAGGTTAACGCAGGGTAATCGTGGCGAATCGTATCGGCACTGGCATCAATAGCCATAAGTGTTGCTCGATCAAGCAACAACATTTGTTGACCATACAAATCCCTAAAGAGTCCTGACGTAGTAAAAACGACATCACGACGTACGCGTGTTATTTTATCGCCCTTTACGCCTTGTGTATTATTCATCGATTGACGTTTTAAGCCTTTAACTAAACCACGGCTGTTCCAAATTGGCTCTAATCCCAGCATATCGAGGCCAAATGCAATCATCACTCCTTCATCTCGCACAACGTCAGATGCCCATAAGATTAACGCTTCACGTTTTTCTGCTTGTTGGCTGTTATTGTTACGGGCTGATTGCGCCATTTCTTGACCAATTTGCCATGCTGTGCGACTTGGGATAAGCGAACTATCAAGTGCGTAAAAATTTCTCCCTGTCGGCAGGCTAGCCGGGCTACGAATTGGATCATTACCTTGCCCTGGAGAGACATAGCCACCATTTAAACCATTGATCAGCGCATTCATTTCAGCCTGTGGTGACGCGGTTAATTTTTGTAATAGATTTTGTGTTAACGTCTCATCTTGTTGCTCTTGGGGGGTTAACATTGAGTTAATCATCATATCAACCGCGTTTTGTTGCCAGTCTTGACCAAAAATATGCAAGCCCAGTGGCATAAAACGCTCTTGTAAGTCTGTCAGGTAGTGTCCAACCTCATGAACCAACATATCATCATCAACTTCATCAAAGCTTATACCCATAATAGCCAACTCTGCCGACATGGCTTGAGCTAACTCTTCTTTGAGCTCCAACGAGTCCACTTTTTCTCTAATCTGCTTAACTAATCGTGTCGCAACAGCCTCATTACCACTGCCATGGCTAACCTCAAAACTTTCAATCATCTGTCGCAGCTGCAATAGTTCATCATATAACGGGGTGCTCGCTAATGGTGGCGTCAAGTGATCAACCATCACGGCAAGGCCACGCCGTTTCGCTTGAATACCTTCACCGACCCCATCAACAATATAGGGATAAACGCCCGGAACGTCTCCGGCAATAATGCGAGAGTAGTCATCTTTAGCAAGACCGACAGAACGACGCGGTAAAAACTCATAAGTTGAATGCCGTCCTAGGTGAACCAAGGCATCGACTTTAAATTGATCTCGTAAGAAATGATAAAACGCTAAGTATTGATGGGGAGGTGGAAAGGCCAAATTAGCATGTAATAACTCTTCATTGATTTCCCAGCCGCGAGGTGGCTGTGGACCAATAAAGATATTACCGAACGTTAACCCAGGCAGCAGCAGCTTACCTTGATAGGTCATTACTTGCCCTGGCGCTTTTCCCCAACCGCCAAGGCCTTCAATACCTGTTTGCTGTAATGCGGTAATAATCGCAGGGGCTTGACTCATACATTGGGTATTCGCATGCGCCTTAATCGCACTAAGATAACATTGCTCTAGTTTATCAAGTAGCGCTAAGGCGCGAGTGCGTCCCTTATGATCAACGCCCTCTAATAAGTGATGCATTTCTTCCATGGTATGATGAAGAGCATCATCTGCTAATTGATACTCTCCAGCATCAATCGCTGCGCTTAATTGCTCATGCAGTAAACCAAAAGGACCTTGCTCCATCTCTCGCTGAACCGTTGCCGGTAAAGTCTCAAACCATTGACTGTACTGCGTAGTCGATAAATAAGCGATATCTTTACTCATCGCTGTTAAAGCACCAACATCGCGAGGTAAATTAACCCCACGAGCTTGCATCATATCAAGCAGCGCCTGTTGAGATTCAGGTAAATCGCCTGTGTGATAGCCTGCCGCTTTAAGCTCATTTAAGATTTGCCATAATGATGCAGGGACATCTAGGTTATCTGCACCGATATTATGCCGCCCCGGCGGATGATTATAATAAATAATCCCTAACCGCTTTTCGGCATTTTTCTTTTTCTTAAGTTGATACCAACGGTCAATTCGAGTTAATAACGAACTGATGCCACTATGCTCCGCAGTCACTCCTTGTATTCGAATGCCGGTCAATGGGTCATCACTCGCTTGCGCGGCCGTGCTAATGACTAAAGGTTGACTAGCGCCTTGTAATTCAGGCATTGCAACTTGGTAATACACTTTATCTTGCGCGAGTCCGTCAGATGAAAGTTGGCGCTCAATCGCTGTGCGATCACGCAACTTAATCGCTTTAATCACCGGAACATTTAATTGAGTTAAGACCTTAGTCACGGCCTCACGCCCTTCACCACCACCAATGACAAAATCTTGTAACATCACCACCGCACTTAATCGGTGCTGTATAGTCTTTAAGTGATTGACCGCGTCAACTCCTGCCTTCCCCCAGTGAGCTAAAGCACCTAAGCACTGTTGGTCATAGTTAGTATGTGCTTGCTGACACAATTCGCGTAACAATTTAATATCAGCTGGTCTTCCGCCTCCCGCATGGTCAATAATTGCGATGATCGGTCGCTTAGGATTAAGCTTCGCTAGTTCCACGTCGGTTAGTTGATTATAAAAGGTATCAGCCAAATACCAGCTCAGCTGTGGGCTGGGTGTAGGCGCTTGAATAGCTAGCGTTTCATCACCAAGCTGATTGAAAAGCCAGGCAAATAAATGTGCGGTATTGTCACTGCCACCCGCTTTCCAATAACCACGCGCCTGCAACCAAACGTGTTGCCTTGGGTAACGCTTTAATTGCTCTTGGAGTTCTTGAGAAAAGTTTTTGCCAGGTTGCGACTTAGCTATTTCGCGCAATTGTGCCCTATCAGGAAATAACTGCTGGCCATTAAACTGACTTAAAGCAACAATTCGATGATCACTATTGATTAATAGTTTGTCACGCGGGTATTGCCCCAATAACGACTTTAAGTTGGCTACACTAGCACCATATAGGCCAAAGCCTAAAATGGCACGGCTATTATTGATTAACTCAGCTCGCTGCGCTTTAGATAATTCCCATAGCTGAACATCACTGCGCGCGACGATGGTTAAGTGAGACTTTTCAGGATAAGCAACACGAAATAGCCGTGCAGCTTCAGCAATAGTTTCAGCATTACGCTGTGAAGTAAGTACCAGCAACTGATTTGACTGAGCAACTAAGTTGAGGGAACTTAGCAATAAAGCAACGAATAAGATGATGCGCATAGAAAACTCTTCTTTGATGACAATACAACAAGCGAGAATTTTTTGGCACACCCACAGAGACCTAAGCTATCTACTATAAAATAGCTTATTAACTGAGATAATTTAATGCACAAAATCGAGTATTCTCGCTCGATTAAAGGTGGGTTATCTGTGTCATGTATCTGGCTTATATCGTTTTCCCTTTTAGGAAAACGATAAATACAGTTGCGAGGACAGCTTCGGATTAAATGCGTGATACCGAATTCCATGATGCCAACATATCGTTAGCGCACAGCCACTGCAGGACGTTGTACAGTTAGCAGCGCTTGTTGTCAAACACCATGGTTATATTTATTCGAAATAACAGTATGTTGTAGCTGAATTAAAAGTCACTATTTTTCACTATTGATTGCAACTTGCAACGCAATCAAACACTGATTAGTGCCTTCAAAGTCATAACTATTAATGAGTTTTACAACTTGATTACTCTTTTCCCTATAAGCCGTATTGGTCAGCATTGAATTAAGCTCTTCAATCTTATTTTTAGCATTAAGGTCATGCTCCGCCACACTGGCTATCGACTCTTCGAGTAATGTTAAAGCAATGCTTTTGTCAAAGTCGATACTCTTTACGTCTTCACCGTTTTCGCTAACCACATCAGCCAGCGATTTAATCACTGGATTTAACTCTGCAGCTGTCTGCTGTAATAGAGAAGTTATAAGTTCAGCATCGTCGCCATTACAGGCATGTTCTAGCTGTTCAGCAATTTGATAAACCACTTGCGAACCAATACTACCAGCGGAAGCCTTTAAGGAATGAGCTAAGCGGTGAGCACTTTTTTGATCGGTCGACTGTTGCGCTTGAACAAAATCACTTTCAAAGTTTCGATAACTTTCATAAAAACGCTGTAATAACTTGGCATACAACTTTTTATTCTGCTGACAAATTGCCAGCCCCTCAGACGCATTAATACCTTTAATAGAAGAGATATCAAAGGGCTCAGATTCGCCATCATCTAAGCCACTCTGACCATTACTGTTTGATGGGTGTATCCATTTTGCCATGGTCCGAAACATCAGATTAAAGTTAATTGGTTTGGCAATATGATCGTTCATACCGACCGATAATACTTTTTCACGATCCCCTGTCATTGCATTAGCGGTCATAGCAATAATAGGCAGCCCTTGCAGATGATTGATATTACGTATTTTTTGAGTCGCTGTATAACCATCCATTATCGGCATTTGGCAATCCATTAACACACCATCAAAATCCTGCTTTTCAATAATATTTAAGGCTTCTTGACCATTATTAGCTAAGGTTACCTTAAGCCCATTACTGGTCAAAAGTTCAATAGCAAGCTCTTGATTTATTTCATTATCTTCAACAAGCAAAATGTTAGCCCCCTGTAATCGTTTTACAGCGTGCTCTGTTTCCCCATGGCTCTTGCCATTCGTGCCATCAATCGAAGCAGTTTGATTTAACGCTGGCAGAATTGCATTGAGTAAATTTGAAGGGGTCACGGGTTTATTTAAGAAGCCTTTAATATCTAAGTTTTCCGCTGCGATACCCACTTCATCTCGAGAATATGCAGAGACCATAATGATGGTTGGTGAATTTTTTATCTCAGAGTTTTTTTGAATTGCTTTAACCGTTTCAACACCATTCAGCCCAGGCATTTTCCAATCCATCAAAATAAACTCATATTTCTGGGCCGTTTTATTTTCCAGTATCTTAATCGCTTCTTGACCTGATTTAACGGCATCAACTAAGAAACCAAAATGACTCAGCATTTCATCCAATATTTCAATTGATGTCTGATTATCATCAACGACTAGAATACGCGTCCCCTTATAGTTGCTCGATAGTTGAGGTAAGCGCTCTGTCTGCTCATGCTGTTTAATCAGGTTGACTGTGAAATGGAAAGTACTACCAATACCAGGCTCACTATCGACCCATATTTCCCCGCCCATTAACTCAGTGAGCTTTTTAGAAATGGCTAAACCTAAGCCAGAGCCGCCATATTTTCGAGTGGTTGAGGTGTCTGCTTGAGAGAATGACTGAAACAGCTTTTGCAACTGTTCCCTTGTCATTCCAATGCCACTGTCCTTTATCGAAAAGAGTAACTCCACACTATCATTCGTCTCATTGGCCACATCAACAGAAATGATAATCTCTGAATTCTGCTTGGAAAACTTGACGGCGTTATTCCCTAAATTTGTCAGAATTTGTCCTAAGCGCAGTGGATCGCCTATCAGCGCTGTAGGTACTTTGGGAGAGACTCGATAATAAAGTTCGATATTATTATCTTCCGCTTTTAAGCCAACGAGACTGGCCAGGTTATTCATTACATCTTCTAGGCGAAAATCGACCGCTTCAATATCTAGCTTCCCAGCTTCAACTTTAGAAAAGTCTAAAATATCATTAATTATTCCGAGTAATGACTCTGCACTACGATTTACTTTTTTAATGTAATTCTTCTGCTTGGGATCAAGTTCAGTCTCTAATGCCAAGTGGCTCATACCTAATATCGCGTTCATCGGCGTTCTAATTTCATGCGACATATTAGCTAAAAAGTCAGACTTAGTTGAGTTTGCTAATTCAGCTTTATTTTTAGCATCGTTTAAATCTTTAGCGAGCATTTCCATCGTTACTTGTGATTTCCGTACGACTAAACCAAGGATGATAATAGTCACGATAAAAATTAAGCCTATATAGAGTAATGTATCCGCCATACTTCTAGCAGAGTCCATATCCGTTGTACGCAAGTCTCGAGTTGTACTTAGCAGTTCGTCAGCTTGTAACGCCGACGCAATCATAGCTTGGGCCACGGTTTCCGCCTCAATGGTTACAGCTTCAACTTCGATAAAGTTATTAAGATAAGTATTAATACTGGGAATAAAGTTGACAAAGACTTCTTTTTCATCGGCCTCTATCAACATCGACTCAATGTGCTTAGCTCGCACAATTATTGAGTTAAGCTCAGACTTCACAGTGATGGCGAAAGCCTTTTTTGCCTCAACCGTTTTGGCTAATGCAAAATCGCGATCCACTTGTCGTGCACGAGTTAAGGCTGATAGGATGGAGTCTACGGTATTATTTAGCTCTACTCGTTTTGCCATTAAATCTTGCGTATCTGATACTTGGCGTTGCATGCGAGTTAACACAAAGTTTTCATTATTACGCAGTGCAAACGCCGTATTAATTAAGTTAGTGGCGGTATTATCGAGATTGATTTGTTCAGGAGAATCTAAATCAAAAGCGTCTCCTCCTTTCTTTTGTTTAATGCTTTTTAACGCATCAATATACTCTTTATACGCTAGCTCCATCTCGGTTAGTAACTGTAGACTGTTCTTGTCCTCAATTCTCAGCTTCAACACCTCAATAATGTCATAAAGCTTACGTATTTCATTAACTGCTAAAGAGTATTCTGAGGCATCTCGGCTCATTAAAAAGTTACGTTCATGCACGCGCGCGAGCTCTGCTTGAATCACCACCTCATAGGAATTAGCAGAGTTTTGCGAAATATCGAGCATGTTTTGGCGATAGAGGCGAACAGCCTGTGTATCAACATCTATATATTTTTGCTGGGTATTTTGTAGCTCATCTGCAATAATTGACGCATTAATCGCAGCTTGTACCATATTGTCTCGTGATTGTTGGCTTTGCTTGCGTAATTGAATGAAGTTTAAAAAGCCCGATTGATAGCTTGTTAGTGCTACGACGAGCTTTTCTAAATTTTGTTGGTTTTGTTTGTCGGTATTTTGGACATTAAACTCTCGCGCTAAACTAATAGTCTTAGCGATAACCTCTTTGGCTAAACTTTCCGACTCACTGCTATTATCCCGAGTGAAAGTCAACTCATGCAGCCTTGCGTTATCAAGTAAATAAACCATTTCACCCGCAGCAACATAACGGTCAACTGAACGATAAAGATTACTTAAGCTGGTATAACCGATAACTCCGGTTGTAAACAATAAGAACACAACAATGCCAAAGCCGACTAGAATTGTTCTGTTCTCATGGGCTTTCTTATCTGCCATGCTTGCTCCTTGTTAGATATCGTCGCTTATTGGTTTAATTTGCATCCCAGATTAAAATTATCCAAATCAACATCGCCGTTAAAGCGACTATTCATCTGCATACTTTTTCTGTACCTCTCTGACCTCAGGTAAGCACGTTAAGAATGTAGGGATTAGCTCAGGGTCAAAGTGCTTACCCGCCTCCGTGTTCAAATACTTTAATGTCTCTTCTTCGGACCATGCGTGCTTATAAGGTCGCTCAGACATTAACGCATCAAAGACATCCGCAATCGCAACTATTCGCGCTGAAATAGGAATATCCTTTCCACTTATGCCGTTAGGGTAACCACTGCCATCCCATTTTTCATGGTGGTAGATAGCCACTTCTTTCGCAAGTTCAAGCAAAGCATAGCCATGGTCGCCAAGAATAGTGGCGCCATAAACGGTATGAAGCTGCATGACTTCCCACTCTTGAGGAGTTAATTTTCCAGGCTTATTCAAAATATGATCTGGTACGCCTATTTTTCCTATATCGTGCATCGGTGCCGCATAAAATAGTAGTTCACACCACTCTTCATTCATCCCATGTGCTTGTGCCAATAACCGTGAAAACCAACTCATGCGAATAACATGCATCCCTGTCTCATTATCTTTATACTCTGCAGCTTTACCAAGGCAACGGATAATCTCCAATCGCGATTGAATAAGCTCATCGGTACGCTCTTTGACTAACGACTCTAAATGTCGTGACTGATCGTATAACTTGATGTGAGTAGCAACCCTAGCCATAACAATCGGAGGGCTTATAGGTTTTACAATATAATCAACAGCCCCTAATTCAAAACCTGTTTGCTCCATCTTTATTTGGGTTTCAGCGGTAACAAAGATAATCGGAATAGCTGCTGTGTCAGAGTGTTTTTTCAAGTAACGACAAACTTCATAGCCGTCCATGCCCGGCATGTTAATGTCGAGTAATATGAGGTTGGGTTGTGGATTATTTTGACAAATTTTAATTGCATCTTGTCCATTAAGGGCAACTTTCAATTGATAATGGTCTTGGAGTATTCCCGACAAAATATCGATATTATCAATTTGATCATCAACCAATAAGATTGTCGGTTTATCTGCTGTTCCCATCATTGCACTCGTTTAATGAATTAAGTTAAGCGAACTAATAGATCATCAGATGTTGATTGCACCTTTAACACCATAACAGCAACAGTATTCGTACCTAGCTTCCTTACTCTATAAAACGATGCTAAGCAGTTAGCACTCATGGGAAAGGTTAAAACATCAGAGATTAACACTAAGTATAGCAGCCAATCTAAAAAGGCTAGCGCGAGAAGAAAAAAGCTAAATTAAGAATGTGATTTAAACTCCCAAACAAATAAATGAATCATAGTTCATCTATTTAGAAGGCTAAGTAGTCCATAGTATTAACAACCTTCATGTAAATAAATGTTCACAGACTATAATTAAGCTAATCGGTTTAAGAAGGTAGACGGGTAATGACTCAACCTGATACATTAACAAATACAAATGAATAGCCAACTTAACGCTGTGAAAAGAAGATTCTATCCGGGTATTGTAAGCTTAACTCTAGGCTTGGTGATTACTCTGTATATTTGCTTAAGCTTCGATAAAGTCAATGAGCCTATTGATTGGCTAAGTTTTTATAGTGAAGGGACTATGACTTTCACTTTATTACTTATCCTATTTAATCTTTATCAAATCAGTCGAAATAGAAAAATTTTCCGCATTATTTATGCCGGCTTCTTAATGCTGTTTATCTCTCAATTGATCGATGCACTCGACGAGCTCTATTATCAACCTTATCTCTTTTCGGCGATAATGGAGGAAATTCTTGAGGTATGCGGTTTATGTTTGGTCTTTTGGGGAATGCAAAGACTACTCAAATACACCAGAGATCAACACAAAGAATTACAGCACCAAGCAGAACGAGATACACTCACCAGCTTATTTGTCCGTCGGCCGTTCATGAAACGTAGTCAGCTTAATTTTGACAAGTTTAAGCAAGGGCAACAAAGACTCTCTTTGTTATTGCTTGATATTGACTATTTTAAGAATGTTAATACTAATTATGGTCATTCTGGTGGGGATATGGTGTTAAAAAAGTTAGCTCAACACCTAACAAATGAGATCCGCTTTAATGATGTAATCGCCCGTTGGGGTGGTGAAGAGTTTATTGTATTACTTCCTGAATGTGAGCTGCCACAAGCCAAAAAAGTTGCCGAAAAACTACGTGCAACCACCCAAAACTTACTTATCCCTGCACACAATAAACAAATAAAAATAACCATCAGTATAGGTGTAACGGAAGCTTGTTCTTCAGATCAATCAATCGAAACGGTCATCGAGAGAGCCGACAAACACCTTTACCTTGCGAAGGAACGTGGCCGCAATCAAGTGGTATCAAAACCTTAACCAACAACGCCCATCATCAATATCCATAGCCCTAATACGGTTTTTAGTGCTTTCGTTGAAATCATTCCAGCTAGGGTTTTCGCTAAAATTCCCCCAATAATTGCACCGGGGCCGGCATACATCGCCACATCCCAAACCGTCGCACTGTTAAGCCATAGGTGTTCCGGCGCTGCCGACCATACGGTAATAGCAGTTACCACCACGGCCGCTGCAATAGACAACGCAATATTAAAGCCACGAAAAATAAGATATAGCACTAAAATTTCACCTACCCCAACCGAGAGCCAAGCAGTGATTAAGCCTCCGAAATAGCCAATCAGCAACAGCGCTCCGTAGTCAAAGGTAGAGAGGCGAGTTCTAGGTTCAGGTTTGGCTTTAATAAGATAAATTTGTGCTAGTAAAGATAATCCCAGCACGATAGAGAACAAACTGAATGAATGAGCTAAACTGGCGGGCGCATCCACTAAGCCACCATAGACACTCCAAATTCCCAACACAGAAAACAGCGCTGTCATTACGACAATATTAAAAAGCGGACTCCATTGTTGGTCAGCATAATGATGCTGACGATAGTGCAAGCTCCAAGTAATAGCACCAGCAGTCATACCAAAACATTGAATACTAAAACTGGTCGATAAACTTTGCGCTTCACTAAAGCCTAATTGTGAGAAAACAGGAATAAAAACGACTCCGCCACCTGCGCCTGAAAGGTTGGCAAAAATAGCACCGACGATGCCAAGTAAGCTACTGAGCGTACTTTGCGCCATAGCCGATAGCGACTCTTGAGATAAATTCGCCCACATTAGCCAAGTCAATGCGATCACACCAGGAATCACTTTCCAAAAGGCCAACAAGCCTTGTTCAAGATAAATTTGTTTGGTACGTACAATGACTCGAGACAACATCGATAAACACTTTAATCTGCTTAATTACTCGTTATTCTACTTTAGAAAGGTAATGATGAAAAATAATCTGTCCACATCATGTTACATAAATCTTATTTTTTAACCTATATTCCAGTGAGAGAAACTAGCAAAAAGTCTAGTGCTTACGCATAATAGCCGAGTAAATTTTAGGAGAATAATAATGAAATTAAAACAACTTGCCAGCGCCGTTGCTGTTGCGCTCGCACTGAGTGCTTGTAGTGGCGTCGTTCATAACAATAATAACCAAGCTTCTGCTGTTAGCGCACCGGCTGCTAATAAAGTATTTACTCAAGACTATGTATTAGAAGAGCTAGATAACGGCTTACGAGTAATGGTAGTAAAGACTGACTACCCTGATTTAGTCTCTATCCAAATTCCAGTATCAACGGGTTCTCGTAACGAAGTCGAAGCAGGAAAGACGGGCTTTGCTCACTTCTTTGAGCACATGATGTTTAAAGGGTCTGAAAAATACCCACAAGCTGTTTATGCGGACATCTTTAAGAATGCCGGTGTGGATAACGGTGCCTACACCACCAATGATTACACCAACTACCACTTAGACTTTTCTAAAGAGCATTTAGAAACGGTATTGAAAATCCAAGCGGATCACTTCCAAAACCTGAGCTACACTGAAGCACAGTTTAGAACGGAAGCGTTAACGGTCAAAGGCGAATACTTAAAAAATAACGCTAATCCAATCCGTAAGTTATTAGCAGCGGTTCGCCATAAAGCGTTTGATACTCATACGTACAAACACACAACAATGGGCTTTTTTGAAGATATTGAAGCAATGCCAGAGCAGTCAGCTTACGGTAAAACCTTCTTTGAGCGCTTCTATAAGCCAGAATATGTATCACTAGTCATTGTTGGTGATGTTGACCCTAGCGAGACCATGGCTATGGTTAAGAAGTACTGGGGCGAGTGGCAACGTGGGTCATTCAAGTCAGAAGTTCCTCAAGAGCCAGCTCAGCAAGCACCTCGTTACCAACATGAAGTTAATGCAGGTTTGCCTGGTCACTGGTTATTAGTGTCATTCAAAGGTTCTGACTGGCAGCCAACAAAGAAAGATCGTGCAGCATTAGATCTTATATCTGAGCTTTATTTCTCAAGTAACTCAGCGCTTTATCAAGAGCTAGTGGTAGAGAAACAATTAGCCAGTCAAATGTTTGTTTATAACCCTGAAACTAAAGATGCGGGTTTACGTCATGTCTTTGTAAAAGTTGATGATGAGAAAAACTTAACTAAAGTTCGTGATGCAATCAATAACACCTACGCAAAAGTCCGTGTTGAAGCGGTCGAAGCAGATAAGCTAACTAAGCTTAAGTCGAACCTAAAATACAGTTTTGCTAATGGTTTAGACTCTTCTGAAGCCATTGCTGGCACATTAGCCTCTTACATGCACTTCACTCGTGATCCTGAAGTTATCAACCATTTATACAACAGCTTCGATAACATCACACCAAGTGACATTAAACAAGTTGCTAATAAGTACTTTATCGATAACAACCGTACCACAGTCACCATGTCAGCACTCGATAAGATCGCTGGTTTTGAGTCAGAAGTAAGCGTTGATAAATTAGTGGCGACCATGGCGAAAAAGCCAACAGAAATCACTTTCTCTGTGTTAGATAACAGCAATGACTCTCCATTAGTTGATGTGAACGTTTTATTCTACACCGGTGCTGCCGCTGATCCTGTTGGTAAAAAAGGTACAGCTGCATTAATGGCTAGCATGCTCACTCAAGGCGGCTCTGCAACTAAGTCTTACCAAGAAATCAAGAAAGGCTTATACCCATTAGCAGGCAGCTTTAGAGCTCAGCTAGATAAAGAGATGATCTCTTTTAGTGGCCGTGTTCACAAAGATAATGCCGCAGCATGGTATGCGTTAGTGAGCGAACAGCTACTTAATCCAGGCTGGCGTGAAGATGACTTTAAACGTCTAAAGAAAGAACTTATCGATAGCATTAAATCTGGTTTAAAAGCATCTAATGACGAAGAACTAGGTAAAGAAGTCCTTTATAGTGAGCTGTATCAGGGTCATAGCTACGAAAGCTATAACTACGGCGACCTTTCTGATTTAGAAAGCATTACCTTAGCTGATTTAAAAGCGTTCTATAAATCACAGCTAACTCAAGCTAAATTAAACTTGGGCATCACAGGTGCAATCCCAGCCGCAGTGAAAGCCGATTTATTAGCTGATTTATCGACATTACCTAAAGGCAGTGACAGCCGTTTAGCCATCGACAAAGCGCCTAAGCTTGACGGTCATCATGTGACTATTGTTGAAAAACCAGCACAGTCAACAGCGGTTTCGTTCGGTTTCCCTATCGAGACATTACGTAGCGATAAAGATTGGGCTGCGTTATGGTTAGTGCGTTCTTACTTCGGCGAACACCGTAGCTCAAACAGCTACCTATACCAAGAAATCCGTCAAAAGCGTGGCATGAACTATGGTGATTACGCGTATATCGAGTATTTCCCACGAGGTATGTTCCAAACTAAGCCAGATGCTAATCTAGGTCGCTCTAGCCAAATTTTCCAAGTATGGTTACGCCCACTACGTTCAAACAACGATGCGCACTTTGCAACACGTGCTGCGTTATTTGAGCTAGATAAGCTAATTGCTAATGGCATGACCGAGAAAGATTTTGCAGCAACACGCAACTTCTTAACTAACTATGCACCACAGTTAGTTTCAAGCCAAGACAAGCAGTTAGGTTACGCACTAGATAGCAAGTTCTATAACACCGATGAGTTCGTTGGTTACGTTCGTAAGCAATTAGCGAACCTAACCCTAGCCGATGTGAATCGTGTGATTAAAGAAAACCTACAAACTGAAGATATTCATTATGTGTTTATCTCTGGTGATGCTAAAGACATGAAGCATCGTTTAGTTAATGAGACACGCTCAACGCTGAAATACAACAGCGATAAGCCTGCAGACTTATTAAGTGACGATAAAATCATTCAAGACTACAAACTAGCAATTCCAGCGAAAAATGTTGAAGTTGTTCCTGTAGATAACGTATTTAAATAATACCCTAACTACCTAAATCACGAGCCGCCCCTGAGAGCTATCACGGGCGGCTTTTTTGTCTCTAGCCTAAACTGACATTGACCTAAATCACTCTCACCGGCAATTAGGTTGCTATAGTTATATTGTGAGAAGTGGTAGATGGGAACAAGTGATGAAAGATAAGCAGCGGATTCGTTTATTACAGGTAGTCATGGTGATTGGACTCGGCTTAATCTTGCTTGGGCATTACTTTATCAGTTATGCCAACTATCCCGAAAAATATGGCGTGACAGGCATCATTATTAGTGCAATGTGCGTTGCAGTTGGGATCATTATGTCCCTACCCACAAAAATCTATCTGACTATTTTACTGATGCGCTCTGAAGAGCCTTCAGCGCAAGACCCCTGTTCTAAGGACAACAACATAGAGCGCTAACTCGCTGTAACTTATAAGCGCTGATCATAGCTCTTTACAACGCGTTAATACTTTATCCGCCGATAGCCCACAGCATACATACCCACTGCAATGTGTGATAACAACGCGTCGCGCCAGGTCATGCTAACGAATAAACATACTAAGTTAATTATTCGATACCAGCATTCAACAGATCGTTAGAGATAATTTATCCGTCGCTAAAAATGGTAAATCATTGTTTTTTTGTTGTTTACATTGAATATGTCATTCTAATTATATATAAATAATAACTCTGATTTTAAATTAACCAGAGTAACATCAAAGATATATAATTTTTAGGAGTATTAAATTATAAGAAAACGGATTTCCATTGACTAGATGTACTTGCAACTATGTCACTGACTGCAAAAGCGACGACATGTACATGTTCAAGTGGGCAGATACAGTGCACATTGCGGTAACACTAAACACGAGAGTACAGCACCTTTAACTGTACTTTTTAATAAGGGATTTATTAAGGATATACAACATGAATAAGCTCATCCTATCAATTGCAGGTATCTCAATTGTAGGTTTTCTGGCATATACTAACTCGCAAGATAACACCAATCATTCGCAAAGCTCTGTTGCTAAGAATACAAAGCAAGAAAAGCCATTAACAGACGAAGATGCTAGTAATCTCCTAGCCTTTAATGAACAAACCAGTGATGCTTCTAAACCTAGTAGTAAGACTAGTAATTCAACAATAGCAACGAAAAGCACTAATTTTGATAACTTCTTAAGTTCAGATGCATTTAAAAATACCAACAATTTAAATAATGCATTCGTACTTTCAGACAATCAGCTATCTAGCAAATCTATTGAAACTGTTTTTTCCGGTAAAGATTTTGGTAAAGCAATTGAAGTAATACAGGAACTAGAAAAAGACTCTGATAGCTGGCAAAGGGAAGATGCCCTACGTGAACAGCTTACTTCACTACTTGGTAACAAGTTCCAGTCAGAAACTTATTCCTGCAATGGAAGACTATGTCTTATTAAGTTTGACTATGAGTTATCAGATATCAACGAAGACACCTTGAATAAAATTAGTGATTTTGGCAGTAATTATACGTTCTCAAAATATACAAAAAATGATAATGATCTAATGACTTATAAAGGTTTATTTATAAAAACTGATGATCCATCCAAGATGGTGTGGGATTTAAATAACTAAATTTAAAGCAGATATAAGTAGTCAGTAAGTTCACTTTCAAGACATAAAAAAAGCACCCAAAGGGTGCTTTTTTTCAATATAACACATGTTGTTCGCTAGAGGCTTAGCCTTTTTTACGAACCATCTCTAGAACACGTAATTGCGCTACAGCGTTAGCTAATTGCTTAGCCGCTTCTGCGTAGTCCATGTCGCCAGAGGCTGTGTTAATGTTTTCTTCAGCAAGACGCTTAGCTTCTACAGCAGCAGTCTCATCAAGGTCGCCACCACGGATAGCAACATCAGCAAGGATGTTAACTAGACCTGGTTGGATCTCAAGGATACCACCAGAAAGGAAGATAATTTCTTCCTCTCCATTCTGTTTCACTAGGCGTACCATACCTGGCTTGATGCTCGTTAATAATGGAGCGTGACCTGGCATAACACCTAAATCACCCGCTTCACCAGAAACTTGTAGAGATTCAACGCGACCAGAGAAAATTTCTTCTTCCGCGCTTACTACATCAAGATGTACAGTCATAGCAGCCATAGTAGTCTCCTAGCCGATTAAAGCTTGTTTGCTTTCTCGATTGCTTCGTCGATACCGCCAACCATGTAGAACGCTTGCTCTGGTAGCTCGTCGTATTCGCCAGCTAAAATGCCTTTGAATCCAGCGATAGTATCTTTTAGCGATACGTATTTACCAGGTGCACCGGTGAATACTTCTGCTACGAAGAATGGTTGAGATAGGAAACGCTCAATCTTACGTGCACGTGTTACGGTTTGCTTATCTTCTTCAGAAAGCTCATCCATACCTAAGATAGCAATAATATCTTTCAACTCTTTGTAGCGTTGAAGTGTATTTTGTACTTCTTGTGCGATATCGTAATGCTCTTGACCAACAACTAGTGGATCAAGCTGACGAGACGTTGAATCTAATGGATCGATTGCTGGGTAAATACCACGAGCAGCGATGTCACGAGAAAGTACAACAGTTGCGTCTAAGTGAGCAAAGGTAGTTGCTGGAGATGGATCCGTTAAATCATCCGCAGGTACGTATACCGCTTGGATAGATGTGATAGAACCTTTCTTAGTTGAAGTGATACGCTCTTGAAGTACACCCATTTCTTCAGCAAGTGTAGGCTGGTAACCTACCGCTGATGGCATACGACCTAGAAGTGCAGATACTTCTGTTCCAGCTAGTGTGTAACGGTAGATGTTATCTACGAAAAGTAATACGTCACGGCCTTCGTCACGGAACTTCTCAGCCATTGTTAGGCCCGTTAGTGCTACACGTAAACGGTTTCCTGGTGGCTCGTTCATTTGACCGTAAACTAGCGATACTTTATCAAGTACGTTAGATTCGTTCATTTCGTGGTAGAAATCGTTACCCTCACGAGTACGCTCACCAACACCAGCAAATACTGAGTAACCACTATGCTCGATCGCGATGTTACGGATCAATTCCATCATGTTTACTGTTTTACCAACACCAGCACCACCGAACAGACCAACTTTACCACCTTTAGCGAACGGACATACTAAATCGATAACTTTGATACCAGTTTCTAACAGATCGTTAGAGTTTGATTGCTCTTCGTAGCTTGGCGCTTCACGATGGATTTCCCAACGCTCTTCTTCACCAATAGGACCCGCTTCATCGATTGGGTTACCTAGAACGTCCATGATACGGCCAAGGGTTTTAGTACCCACTGGAACCATAATTGGACGCTGTGTGTTTTCTACTGTTAGGCCACGACGTAAACCGTCAGATGAACCCATGGCGATAGTACGAACTACGCCACCGCCCAGCTGTTGCTGAACTTCTAGCACTAGGTTGTAACCTTCATTAGTTACTTTTAGTGCGTCATATACTTTTGGTACAGCGTCTTGTGGAAATTCTACATCCACAACAGCGCCGATTACCTGGACTACGTTACCTAAACTCATGATTTTTCCTCAAAGCTTATTGGTTATACCTAATGCCTAAACAGCCGCCGCGCCTGCAACAATCTCACCCAATTCTTGAGTGATACTTGCTTGACGAGCTTTGTTATAAACAAGTTGTAAATCGTCTATCAAATCTGATGCGTTGTCTGTGGCGTTTTTCATCGCCATCATACGTGCAGCCATTTCACAGGCTACATTTTCAACAACACCTTGATAAACTTGAGACTCTACGTAGCGCGTTAATAGAACATCTAATAGTTCTTTTGCGTCTGGTTCGTAGAGGTAATCCCAATGATGAGATTGCTCAGTATTACCTTTTTGTTTTGGCAATGGTAGTAGTTGATCGATCGTAGGTTCTTGAACCATAGTGTTAACAAACTTATTGTTTACCACGTATAGACGGTCCAATTTACCTTCGTCATATGCTTTTAACATTACTTGTACACTACCGATTAACTCAGATAGTGAAGGTGTATCACCCAAGCCAGAAGCTTGTGCAACAACATCACCGTTACCAAAGCTGTTAAAGAAGCTGATTGCTTTGCTACCAATCAGTGCGAAACTTACTTCCGCGCCTTTAGTAGTCCATTCACCAGCATCTTTAGTCACTTTCTTGAACAAGTTAATGTTTAAGCCGCCACATAGGCCACGGTCACTTGAAATAACAATGTAACCAACACGCTTAACATCACGCTCTTCCATATAAGGATGGCGATACTCTAAGCTACCTTCAGCGATATGACTAATCACTTGACGCATATTAGTGGCATATGGGCGCGATGAGTGCATGCGGTCTTGTAGACGACGCATTTTACTCGCAGCAACCATTTCCATAGCGCTCGTGATCTTCTGAGTGTTTTTAACACTCGCGATCTTGCTTTTTATCTCTTTTCCGCCAGCCATCTCTTCTTTCTCCAGTTAGTTAGGTGTTGCAAGCAACACCTATCACCGACTTAGTAAGTCTGAGTTGCCACGAAGTTATCAAGCAGTGCTTTAAGACCAGCTTCGATGTCAGCGTCGTATGCGCCTTTTTCGTTGATCTTAGCTAAAAGCTCGCTACCTTCGCTGTTTGCGTAAGAAAGCAGAGATGCTTCGAAATCTACAACTTTGTTGATTTCAACATCTTTCAAGTAGCCTTTTTCAGCAGCGAAGATTACTACACCTTGCTCTGCAACGCTCATTGGAGCATATTGCTTCTGCTTCATTAGCTCTGTAACACGTTGACCATGCTCTAATTGTGCACGAGTCGCGTCATCTAGATCAGAAGAGAACTGAGCGAAAGCTGCAAGTTCACGGTACTGAGCTAGTGCAGTACGGATACCGCCAGAAAGCTTCTTGATGATTTTAGTTTGTGCAGCACCACCAACACGAGATACCGAGATACCTGGGTTAACAGCAGGACGTAAGCCTGAGTTAAATAAGTCAGTTTCTAAGAAGATCTGACCATCGGTAATCGAGATTACGTTAGTAGGTACGAATGCAGAAACGTCACCCGCTTGTGTTTCGATGATTGGTAGAGCAGTTAAAGAACCTGTCTGACCTTTTACTTCACCGTTAGTGAACTTTTCAACGTAATCAACGTTTACGCGAGAAGCACGCTCTAATAAGCGACTGTGGAGGTAGAATACGTCACCTGGGTAAGCTTCACGGCCTGGTGGACGACGTAAAAGTAGAGAGATTTGACGGTAAGCAACAGCTTGCTTAGTTAAATCATCATATACGATTAGTGCATCTTCACCGCGGTCACGGAAGTATTCACCCATAGCACAACCAGAGTATGGTGCTAAGTATTGTAGTGCAGCAGCTTCAGCAGCAGATGCAACAACAACGATAGTGTTTTCTAAAGCGCCGTGCTCTTCTAATTTACGAACAACGTTCGAAATAGTAGAGTTTTTCTGACCGATTGCTACGTAAACACTCTTAATGCCAGAGTTTTTCTGAGCAATGATAGCGTCGATTGCGATAGCAGTCTTACCAGTTTGACGGTCACCGATGATTAATTCACGTTGACCACGGCCAACTGGAATCATTGTATCGATTGCTTTAATACCTGTTTGTACAGGCTCATCAACTGATTGACGTTCGATTACACCAGGAGCAATTACTTCTACTGGAGAGAAACCATCGTTATCGATAGCGCCTTTACCGTCAATTGGTTGACCTAGTGTGTTTACAACACGACCTAGTAAACCACGACCTACTGGTACTTCAAGAATACGACCAGTAGATTTTACTTTTACGCCTTCAGCTAGGTCAGCGTATGGTCCCATAACAACAGCACCAACAGAATCACGCTCAAGGTTAAGCGCGATCGCGTAGCGACTGCCTGGTAATTCAATCATCTCGCCTTGCATCACGTCCGCTAGGCCGTTGATGCGTAAGATACCGTCACTTACAGAAACGATTGTACCTTCGTTACGAGCTTCACTAACAACTTCGAATTGTTCGATACGTTGTTTGATCAGATCACTGATCTCAGTGGAATTTAGTTGCATGCTCTAATCCCCAATTATGATTGCAGCTGGTTGCCAAGACGTTCTAATTTTCCGCGTACTGATCCGTCAATTAACAGATCTCCTACACGAATAATCACGCCAGCAACCAGAGATTTATCAATACTTACGTTTAGCTGTACTTTACGCGCTAAACGTTTTTCCAAAGACGCGGCTAATTCAGCTCGTTGTGTCTTATTCAGTTTAGTGGCAGAGGTAACCTCTGCATCTACTTGCTTGTTGTAATCATTGTGATACTCAGCAAATAACACTGCAACTTCAGGTAGTACTAATAAACGTTCGTTTTGAGCCAATACTTTAATAAAGTTCTGGCCATTTTCGTTAAGTTGCTCGCCACCTAACTTGATCATCAAGTCTGCTGCTTCTTGAGCGGCAGTAGTAGCTTTAAGCATTGAAACAACGGCATCATTTGATGCAACTTGACCAATAAAGGTGATCATTTCTAACCACTGGTCTACGTCGTTCTTCTCAACGGCAAAGTCAAAAGCTGCTTTAGCATAAGGTCGAGCGATGGTAGTGAATTCAGCCATTACTCTAATCCTCTGTTATAGCTCGCCGACAAGTTTTTCAACTATATCGTTCGCAGCAGCTTCATCGATTGAGCGCTCAAGAATCTTCTCTGCACCAGCAATTGCTAATACAGCAACTTTCTGGCGAAGTTCTTCTTTTGCACGGTTACGTTCAGCTTCAACTTCAGCGTGACCAGAAGCGATAATCTTATCGCGCTCAGTCATCGCAGCAGTTTTTGCTTCGTCAACAATTTGTGCTTTACGTTTATTAGCAGCATCAACGATTGAAGCAGCTTCAGCTTTAGCATCTTTTAATTGATCAGTTGCTTTAGCTTGAGCTAGTTCTAAATCTTTACCTGCACGTTCAGCAGAGGCCAAGCCGTCAGCGATTTTCTTCTGACGATCTTCAATCGCACTCATTAGCGGTGGCCAGATATATTTCATACAAAATATAACAAACACTGCAAATGCAATTGATTGACCTAAAAGGGTTGCGTTCATATTCATAACGTCGTCCTCTAGTTAATTAAAAAGAGGTCGCTTATTAACCCAAGAAAGCAGCTAGTGGGTTAGTGAACAACATGTACATCGCGATACCAACACCGATCATCGCGATCGCATCGATAAGACCAGCAACGATGAACATTTTAACTTGAAGCATTGGAGCCATTTCTGGTTGACGCGCAGCGCCTTCCAAGAATTTGCCACCTAAAATACCAAAGCCGATAGCGGTACCAAGTGCACCAAGACCGATTAGTAGTGCTACAGCGATTGCAGTAAAACCTAAGATAGTTTCCATTAGTTTCTCCAGATAGTTTTATAAAATAAAAAATTAAAAATTTGTTTCGTATCCTTACTCATTAAAGTGAGCTCATCATGTAGGAGCGCTTTAATGGGTTTGGATTATAATATTAATGATCTTCACAAGACATGCTTAAATATACGACGGTTAACATCATAAAAATAAACGCTTGAAGAATTACCACCATGATATGGAACACAGCCCATACAAAGTGCAGTGGTAGCTGCCATACGCCAAGTAGCGCAATTAGGAAAAAGATCATTTCACCAGCGTACATGTTTCCGAATAAACGTAGACCTAGAGAAATAGGCTTAGCGATTAAGGCAACTAATTCCATTACTAGGTTTACAGGGATCATTACAGGGTGATTAAATGGTTGCATGGTTAATTCTTTTACGAACCCACCAACACCTTTAATCTTGATGCTGTAAAAAATCATTAGGAAAAATACACTAAATGACATACCTAACGTGATGTTAGGATCCGTCGTAGGTACAACACGCATATACTCAATGCCCATTGCGTAAGATGCCGAAGGCAACCAATCAACAGGAATTAAATCCATTGTATTCATGAAGATAATCCACACGAATATTGTCAATGAAAGAGGAGCAATTAACGCACTGCGACCATGGAAGGTATCTTTGACGGTACCATCAACGAATTCCACTGTCATTTCGATAAAGCATTGAAGCTTTCCAGGAACACCAGTCGTTGCTTTTTTAGCAACAGAGCTGAAGATCCAACAGAAAAGCGCACCAAGACCAATCGAAAAAAGCAATGAATCGACATTGAGAGACCAAAATCCTTCACCAACCGTCAAATTTTGAAGGTGATGGAGAATATAATCGCCAGATGTGAGGGCTTCACCAGTATCAGATGCAGACATCGTCTATCCCACTTTTTTGGATTTAAAAATTAATGGTGATAACCAATGGAGAACTATTGCCAAAGCGTATGTAACGAATAGTGGCAAATAAATCACGTCCAAAGTCTTAAACACCACCCAAAACAGCACTATCACTAAAACAAGCTTGAGTGCCTCGCCTTTAAAGAAATCAGTTAAAACTTCTTTAGCAGCGCTCGCTCCGGCATTGCGAAAAGCTAAGGAGGCAAATACAAAATTTGGAACTATGGAGATGATTCCACCACAAAGGGCTGAATAACCTGCTTTCGTTCCATTTGCCAGGAAGAAAAAAAATGAAGCCGCCAAGACTGCCAATGTTTGCATGAGAATCAACTTGTAAGCCGTTGAACGCCCATGACGAGCCAGTTTGTTGACCAATTTACTTACTCCGCAACCTGCTTATTTTAGTGGTGAGCTACGACTCTTAAAATCCAAGAGATAACTCAAAAAATCGCGCCGAAAAAAGCGATGAGAAGTATACGTTTTCTACTTAATTTTGCAACTGAAACAACGGCATTTTGACATAATAATACATAAAATCAGACTAAAGAGGGAACAGATCCCCTATATAGTGTTGCCTATAAAAATAAAATACATATTTGTACATTTCGCTATCGCTGGATAATTAACCAATTAGTCTAATAATGATTCTTTTTTATTAAATCGATGGAAAAAACTGCCAAAAAAATAGACTGTTCTTATTACCTTTAATCACATTTATCGTTTTTTTTATGCTTAAATGATTTAAAAAGAGGAAGGAAATTGAAGTGCGCCCCCTGTAATTATTTCTCAAATGAAGAAGAAATATTACAGAGGCTATTTCATGGTCAGTTACTCGTGGCTAATCCCAATATGACCCAATAAGCCATCTAACTCGTCGAGCGTAGTGTAAGAGATAACCATCTTGCCCTTACCCTTACCGTTGTCATTGATCGCAACTTTAGCGCCAAGGTGCTCACTCAAGCGCTGTTGTAAACTAGCAATGTTTGGATCTAAGGTCTTCTCTTTCTTCTCTGGAGTGCCTTTTAAAGCTTTTTGAACCAGTCTCTCAGTCTCACGCACACTCAAGTTCTTATCCGCAACAACTCGTGCATTATCGCTTTGTAGTTCGCCTGATAAACCTAATAAAGCTCGAGCATGCCCCATATCAATGTCTCCACGCTCTAACAGCAGCTTTACATCGTCATTAAGAGTATTTAAGCGTAATAAGTTACTTACCGTGGTGCGCGATTTACCGACTTCTTCAGCAACCTGCTGATGGGTTAATTCAAATTCATTGATTAAGCGATCTAAAGCAACCGCTTCTTCCATGGCGTTTAGATCTTCACGCTGGATGTTTTCAATTAACGCAATCGCAACCGTAGCGCGATCATCAACGTCCTTAACCAAACAAGGCACCTCGGTTAACTGAGCGAGTTGAGCGGCACGCCAACGACGTTCACCTGCGATGATTTCATACTTATCTTCACCGACTTGACGGACTAAAATGGGCTGAATAATACCTTGGGCCTTAATCGAACTCGCTAACTCATCAAGTGCATCTGAAGACATGTCTTTACGTGGTTGATATACACCCGGCTGGAGAAACTCGATCGGTAGCTGCTGTAACTCACCTTTTTCTGCACTGATTTGCTCTTTTACAGGTGCCTGTTCTACATCTTGCTTAATTTGCTTGGTACGAGCTGTATTACTCGTACTTAATAAGGCATCTAATCCTTTGCCTAAACCGCGTTTTTTTAATGACATGTGATTCTTTTACTCTTTTTTATGTCGATAAGCCCATCAGGCGATGACCTCATCATAATCTGGGTCAATTTAGCTTAACTGGCTAAAGGTTCTGTCGGTTCTTGTTCAGCCCTGCGGATCATTTCACCGGCAAGCGCTAAATAAGCCTTAGCGCCAGTTGACGATTTATCATAATACATCGCAGGCGCACCAAAGCTAGGCGCCTCGGCAAGACGCACATTGCGAGGAATAACGGTACGATACACTTTGTCGCCAAAGTGCTGTTTTAACTGATCTGAAACATCGTTAGCTAATCGATTACGCGGATCATACATAGTGCGTAAGATACCTTCGATAGTAAGGTCGGGATTAACCACTGCCGCAAGCTTACTAATCGTATCCACCAGTGCTGTTAATCCTTCCAATGCAAAATACTCACACTGCATTGGTACTAATACGCTATCGGCGGCAGACATGGCATTAATCGTTAATAAATTAAGAGCCGGAGGACAGTCAATAAAAACATAGTCGTAATGATCTAACACAGGCTTCAGGCCGTTTTTTAAACGTACCTCTCTGGCAAAAAACTCAATTAACTTGATTTCAGCTGCTGTCACATCAGCATTAGCTGCGATTAAGTCATAATGACCATTAGTGTCTTTTACAATCACTTCTTCAACAGGCATTTCATCGACTAATAAGTCATAAACAGTGGTGGCCACTTCATATTTATCAACACCACTGCCCATAGTCGCATTGCCTTGAGGGTCAAGATCGATCAAGAGCACCTTACGACGCGTTGCCGCTAAAGATGCTGCTAAATTCACTGCGGTGGTCGTTTTACCCACACCGCCTTTTTGATTCGCTACTGCAATAACTTTTGCCACGATCGTTCCCTTAATTGGTTAATGCCTGTATTTACTAACAGAGCCTTTATAGTATCACTAGTCTTGCTGAATAATGACTAAATGACGTTCACCTTCTAGTTCAGGCACGACTAATTGATGAATAACATCCAACGACAGGCCCTCTCGTAAATGATCGAGCTCTGCTTGTGGGATGACCCCTTTCAACGCGTAAAATTTGCCCTGCTGATTAGGTAAATGATGACACCAATCTAACATGTCGTCTAGTGATGCAAATGCACGACTCAGCACACCATCAAAGCCCTGCTGCGGCCATTCATCATTTGCTGGCGTAAACTCTTCAACACGTGATTGAATTGGCGTAACATTTTTTAAACCTAACTCATGTACGACTTGCTTAATAAAGCGAATGCGTTTACCTAAACTATCGAGTAAATAAAACTGTTTGTCAGGATTTAGAATCGCTAATGGTAAGCCCGGTAAACCAGGTCCTGTGCCAACATCAATAAAACAATGGCCATCAAGATGAGGAGAGACAACAATACTGTCCATTATATGCTTAACTAGCATCTCACTTGGATTTCGTACTGATGTTAGGTTATAGGCCTTATTCCACTTATTAAGCAGCTCGACAAGTTGAACAAGCTGTTGCTGGTGAGGTTCAGAAACAGACAACTGACTGTCATTAATAAGGCGTTGCAATTGTTGAGCTAACACAGCGAGTATCCCAATATTAAAATAAGCCGATAATTTTATATTGAATTAGGCCATGAGCCAAGCAGGATATGCGATTAAGGTTACTTTTATAGCTCCTTAGTGACTCTGACAGCTGTTTTCTCATTAATAGCTTACAGAGTCGGTAAGGGAGTATGTCTGCGGTTATTTAGGCAGCCTGTGCATTTAATTTTTTCGCAATGAGTCTTCGCCAGATTTTTTCCAGAGGCCCTTGTCCAATCTTAGTTTGCCAAAACGTTGCAATAACAAGCTGTATTATAGTCATTACTAGAGCGACTCCAAGTAATTCAGTGCGAGAAAGCGCGCCAAACAGCTCCGGCATAAAGACTCTAAATAGTAGCGTCATTACTATAGACTGGAAGATGTACAAGCTAAATGCCATTTTACCTGCATACTGTAACGGCAAGAGCAGCTGATTATTAGCTGTCACCATCTTAATTAATCGTGACGAAACGCCTAGGGTAATAAAGATTGCAGCAAGCTGATTCACAGGCAGTAATAGAAAGAAGGCTGAGAGGAAGTCCGTTTGCCAGATAAAGCTTAATTGAGTAGCGCTCAATATCAAACCGCTAACAATTAATACTACTTCTAATTTATTACTAAAGCCGCGCTCAAAAAAACCATTTTTCAACAAAGCCATCCCTAACAGCATCAAGCCACCGACAAACCAGAATAACAAAACTAAACCGAGTACTAATGGTACGCCATATGCCAGATTATAAAATATCATCTCAATGAAAGAGCCTGTGGCGTTAGCGATTTCAACAGCAGCTTTAGCTTCTGTTAACACCAGCGGGAAAATTTCCTCATCTGGGGAGGGCAACAACATTAACGCAGCAACACCAGTGAAAAGAACAAAGCCAACGGTTAAATAGATTATCGCGTTCCTCATCAACTTTTCTTGTGTCCATAACACCTTATTCAGCACGATTAAGCCGCAAATTGCGTAGGTTAATAAAATATCACCGAAGAATAATATAGTTAAGTGGAGTGAGCCGAACAGGAGCAACCAGTGAAGGCGTGTTTTAAGAATAGGCAACGGTGCTATATTTTTTTGTTCAAGCTTTTGCCAGTAAAGTACCAAACCCGCGCCAAACAAAATACAAAATAGGCTGATAAATCGAGCATTGGCAAAAATGAACTGCCCTGAGTAAGCAAGTTTGTCGCCTAAGGATATTTCACCGAGCCATGCAGGACTAATATACGCAATTTCGGGAGCGCCAAAGGCAACAATATTCATAAATAAAATACCAAGAATAGCGATCCCTCGAAGGAGATCTAAACTGGCGATACGATTAGGACTTTCCATGATTTCCCCGTTTTCGGTCTATACTTAATTAAAAGTAATTTGCATGTGAGCACTCAACTAAAAAATCAATAATATTAGATAGATACGCACATCAAATAGAGCTATTGAACCAATAAGAGATAATAGATGATAAGCAACTTCAAAGTAAATAATCCATGTGTAAGTAATTGTTGCTTAGATGAACAAGACACTTGCTTAGGTTGTTTTAGGACGCTGGACGAAATTTTAGGTTGGCATTCAATGTCTGATGAGCAAAAAACTGGCACCTTAAAACGGTGCCAGGTTCGTCAACAACAAAAATATGATAAAACTAATTTACATCAGTTTAAAAAGTGATTATGGCTCATGATCTTGAGCTTGTTCATTACGCAATAAACCCGCCGCTTTTTCCTCTTCCGTTAAACCCAGTTGGTTCGGGTTATAACGAGATGCTTCATTCACTTTTAAGATATTTTCTGCATGTTGTAAGTCAGCCGTGTTAGTGAATCCAGCGATATTTTCACGCGCCTTTAAGAAATCTCTAATTTCATTGATAATCTCTTGCAGCTCGCCATCATTCTTTGTCATCGACATCACATAACGCGGCATTTCAACGTTTTGGCTACCAGCGGTTGCAAAAGTGCTCGTTTCAATACGTGAACTCACAACCCAAGGAGTGATTGATGATTTAACCACCACATTCTCACTACGGGTTGAATCATGAATCGACATACCTGTCGACACTTTTGATTCCGAGAACGTTCCTTCCGTTTTAATATACATAAGTAATGATTCAAACTTCAGCTCTGACCAAAACACATTAGAAAAGTTTTCCAACATGCGACCAATGGTTGAAACAATTTGCCATAAGAACAGCGTACTGATCATACCAACGCCAAGAATAGAGCCTTGCCCAATCACGCTTTGCATTTGTTCAACAAACTGACTATGGCCTGATGAAACAGGAGGGTTAGCCATAACGTTCTTCACAAACTCAATTGCTAAACCAATTTGATCCGCTAGTGAGAAAAATAAGAATGCACCGATAACTAGCAATATTTGACCAGCGATGGTCGATGCTAAGCGTGCAGACTTAAATGGTGCAGGCTGTTCAACTTCTTTAAACTCAGGCTGTGTTTCAATTAATAACTCACCAGAAAACGACCCTTTACCTTGACTCTGCTCTTCAAGCTGAGGTTCAAATGCACGATAGGTACGATTCGGTATCTCTTTAAAACGGCGGTTCGCAAGCACAATATTTTCGATATTGATAAAGATTTCATTTGGGTGAACCGACTCTTGTAAGTTCTCTCTAAACTCACTCACTTCAGTAACAGGCTTAGCCGCTTTAGTGCGCACAGCCACCATATATAACACCAAACAGCTAGCTATCGCTCCTAGTACCAAAAGAATCACTAAACTTGGCCAAGCAGAGAATAATTGTGCTTCAGAAAAAATTTGAGTCAGTTGATCATCTTGACCAAATTGTGGACTCAAATATTGATAACCAAAGCCAATAACCACAGGAAAGACAATTGAAAAGGTTAATACCTTAGCAATACTAGCAGCTCCGGCGCTGTGCAACACTTTAACGCGATCAATGCGTACGGCATTGGCCGCACTGCGCCATGCTGATACTAAATAGATTAATAACAGAATGGAAAATGCGGGAATAATGATATGTCCGGCTTGGCCAGCAAGGCCACTCGATGACACGAAGTAAGTTAAACCAAAAGCGATAAACGCGATTAACGTTGTCGCCAAGACAGAAACTACTTCTTGTAAGATATTACGAATCGGGTAAGGCAAGAAAATTAGTTTTGGAAAAATAGAATGAACAAAGCGCCCCATCCAACCCATAGGTTCCGTAAAGGTTGTATTTTTACGCCCCATTAGCATTGATTCTAGCGTCGAAGAGTCATAAGCCAGTGATTTAGATTTTAACTCTTGCTTCGCATTATCGGCTTCACTTGGCGTTTTATTAAATGCGAGAGATGAGGGTACTGAACGGCCGACAAAAAACTTAAATAAATAAAAGATCCCGCTACCGGCACGTCGTAGGCCCGCAACAAGTAAGAACAAACCAACAAGCGCATAAACCCACGCTTGAACTATATCTTGCTCGATTATCGATGTTGTCTTAAAAATACTGAAAAGACCAAGAGCAGCAATGGCCGCGCCACCGATAGCTCTAATCGTCCCTTCTTTCTTAAATGGGTTATTAATTCCTAACCCAGCCGATCCAAAATCATACGCCATCGATACAACTCCTATCGTGATGATAATAAAAAAATAATTGCGTAATAAAATACAATATTAGCAACGTTTAAACAACACATTAGACCAATAGAATAGGTCAACTAAGGGCTTTAGCATTATTCCTCTTGATAAAGATCAAAACGTCACAGGGAAAACTGAGGTAATTTTACCAGCCCAATTCAAATACGCCCTAGGATAGGAATTGATTAATGACTCAATTAACTAGACAGTTACAGACGGTTCGAACCGCTATCATCGGTTATGGAACCTCTGGGCAAATGCTTCACCAGCCATTAATCAATGCCAATGAACACTTCGAGCTAGTTGCTGTTGCAACCAATCAATCATCGCAATCACTGAATTTACCGCAGGGCTGCAAACAGCGTTCTGTCGTGGATATTTTAAATGACAATGACATCGAACTTGTTGTCATTGCCACCCCGAATAATTGTCATTACAGTATTGCTAAGCAAGCTTTAGAAGCCAGCAAGCATATCATTGTTGAGAAACCGCTAGCGCTTTCCTCTGCTCAGATAGAAGAACTGGTCAGCATCGCTAACCAGCGCAATTGCGTAATGACAACGTTCCATAATCGGTTATGGGATTGTGATTATTTAGCCATTAAAGAGCTATTAAACGAGAATCGTTTAGGCACAATTCATAGCTATGCTGCACGTGTCGATCGCTTTTGGCCCTCAGTACAAGTCAATTGGCGCGATAACCCTCAATATGGCGGTGCGCTATGGGAGTTAGCTCCTAACTTAATCGTGCAAGCGCTGACTCTGTTCGGTAAGCCACGTAGTATTTTTGCAGAAATATCCACACTGAGGCCTAGCGCTGAAGCGCCTGATAATTTTTATCTGCGCTTAAGCTATAACAAGCTAAAAGTAGAATTGCGCAGCAGTTCGTTGGTGAAACACTCTGGGCCGCGTTTCGTGATACACGGTGATAGCGGCAGCTATATCAAACAAGGTACCGACCCCCAACATAAACAGCTAAAAAATGGCTTAAGCCCTAATGATAAAAAGTATGGGATTGAATCTATTGGAGATTGGGGTTCTTTATACACAGACACTAAAGACAAAAATGAAGAAACATTATACCCATCGCCAAAAGGGTGTTATTTAGAGTTTTATAACCTAATGTTTGAAGCACTGAGACATCAAGGTCCGCTACCGGTATCACACGAAATGTCTCTTGAAGTTGTTAAGATTATTGAGGCTGCTAACTGTTCTAATAGTCAAAAGAAAGTTATCAACTTATGAGACGTTGCTCGCTTTTAAAAGCTAGTAAGCCACTTTTTATCGCTAGAGTCACCACAGGTGCTATGTTATAGTATTGCGTTAACCCGATTATACTCTCGACAACATACATGATACTGCTTATTAGCCTCGTGGCCCTGTTTATTGGCCCGATGTTGTTTAACTATACCGCTAAAAAACCAAATATTCTCGACCTCTTTGATGGCTTTATTTTTGTTGTCATCGGCGGCTTGGTTATTTTTCATATTTTACCTGAATCTATGGAGACAGCTGGGCTATGGAGTATTTTATTTGTGTTATTGGGTTTAATAGGCCCAAGTGTTGCCGAAAGTGTATTTCATAAGGCTGCAGCACTTACTCATAAGTCGACCCTAATCCTTGGTGTGTCAGGGCTTGTGCTCCATAGCTTAACTGATGGTACGGTTTTAACAGAAACTCCGGACTTTGATCAATTCACCCTCATTGTGGCTGTCATCGCTCATCGCTTACCCGTTGGATTAACCGTGTGGTGGTTACTACGTCCACATTTCGGTAGCTTTGTCGCATTATCCGTTCTTAGTTTGATGGCTATTGGTACTGTAATAGGTTCTTATTATGGGAGCCAATGGCTTCCTGGCTTTAGCCCTTTAACGGTTGCATTAATCGAAAGCTTTATTGCTGGCTCGGTGCTGCACGTCGTTTTCCATCGCCCTTATGCTGAGCACCACCGTAGCCACCAGCACACCACAACCCATTATGACGGCGTAGGATCGCTAATTGGGCTTGCTTGTTTATTAGCCATATTGATGACCGGACACGAACACGAAAGTGAATTAGCTCATCAACAGTTTGAATTATTTGTTGAGCTTGCATATACCTTAGCACCATTCTTATTGCTCGCTTATGCCTTGTCTAGCGTCACCAAGTTTCTCTTTTCCGACAGCCAGCCTTTGCACTTACAAATTGATAGCCCAACAAAGTCACAAACCCTACGCGGTGCATTACTAGGCTTACCCTTGCCATTTTGTATTCCCGATGCAACTAAGGCTTATCAATTATTAAGAAAGCAAGGGGCCAACTCGACCATGGCGTTAGCTTTTCTTATTTCTGCACCAATCCTCGGGTTTGAATCGCTATTAGTGTCTATTCCATTATTAGGCATTGAAATGACGTTCATTCGCTTGGCTGCAGCGGTTACGATCATCATTATTCTCGCATTGATACTTTCTCATTGGGTGCAATATAAGGCACCTCAACCAAAATCAAAACAAGCAGATATTGCCAACCGCTTACAACATGCATTAAGACATGGCTATGAACACCTTCTTGATCATACTGCACCATGGATTTTAGTCGGTTTAGTACTCGCCACCTTATTGACGTTTGGGGAGCATACAGCTCAGTGGTTTGACATTTTTATTATTGCGGCAATAGCAATGCCTTTCCGGTTATGTGCTACAGGCATTACACCTCTGGCAGCAGCTATGTTGGTTAGTGGCTGGAGCCCTGGCAGCGCGCTGGTATTAATGTTACTCGGACCGACGGTGAGTATTGAGTTAATACGCTTTATTATCAAAGAACATGGCACTAAGCTGGCTGGCTTATTTACACTATTATTACCTCTAGCAGTGCTAACGTGTGCATGGCTTGTCGATCATAGTTTTGGAATATCATTTGAACAATTAATTCATTTAGATCATAGTGAACCTAGTTTGTTAGAAATGCTGTGCTTAGGGACTATTCTCGTATTGGTCTCGTGGTCATTAATGCGACGAGGGGCTCGCGCCTTTGTCTCTGAGTTATTACCCAACTTGCAGTTATTTAGTCATAAGCATCACCATTAAGCTTTGAGGTCATCATGTGTATACTTTTTGTCGCCTACCAAGTCTCTAAAAAGTATCCTCTGATTATTGTTGCCAACCGTGATGAGTTCCATCATCGAGCGACCAAAGCACTTCACCAATGGCCTGACTCATCGATTATTGCTGGTAAGGACTTAGTTGCTGGTGGAACTTGGTTTGGCTTTACCGCGCAAGGCAAAATAGCAGCGTTAACCAATGTTAGGGATCCAGAATCGATAAAGACTGATGTCATTTCCCGAGGCCAATTAGTCACCAACTTTCTAACAAGTACATTACCGATCACCGAACAAAAGCTACAATTGCGCTCTTCAGCCAATCATTATAATGGTTACAACCTCTTGTTTGGCAACCTAGAACAACTACAAGTCTTTAATAGTCACACGCTGGAATTTAAGTCTTTAGCCCCAGGAATTCACGGGTTGTCTAATGCTCAACTTGACACCCCTTGGCCGAAAGTCATTGCTGGTAAACAAATGCTAAAGCACTACCTATCTCAGCAAGAACACCCAAGCCCTCTCGAGTTAGCTAACTTAATGACCTGCAGTCAACGCCCAGAAGATCAAGCGTTACCCAGCACCGGTGTGAGTATTGAGCTTGAGAGGTTACTATCATCAGTTTTCATTACGAGTGATGAATACGGTACGCGCAGCACCTCTGTATTGCTCTATCGTAATGATGATAATATTTCTTGCCATGAATTTAGCTATAACCCTCTTGGCCAGCAAATCTCTCAACAGCAAATAAGTTTATTGAAAACCAAGCTTACCGAGTAAAGGGGTCGTGATTTTTTGTTGCAGCTCATCTAACTCTGATTCGCTATAGGAAATCGCTTGCCCAACCCCCCAAACAGGCCCAGGCCAACAAGAGTCGCCGTGAAATCTTACTACATGGTGAACATGCAACTGCGAAACCACATTGCCCAATGCGGCGACATTTAAACTGTCCCCCTTAAAAAGAGCCATAAGGGTGCGCCCTAATAGTACTGACTCATGGTTTAACTGGTTTTGTTCTGCTTCAGACAGCTGGTAGATTTCATTAATGTCTTTACGTTTTGGTACCAAAATACACCATGGGTAGCGCTTATCATTCATTAATAACAACTGTGACAATTCAAAATCGCCCAACATCACAGTATCGTTTGCTAAGCGTTCATCTAATGTAAACATGGTTACTCCCTAATATTGTTCAATCGTTATCTAGACTCGAGAGTATACCAACTTGAATCATCTAGGTATCCTCTAAACCATCATCTTATTGTCACTAAGTTGTCATCAATCGGTCACATAAATCACATTTAATGGGCACTATAAACATTAAATAAACTGGGCAACAATGAAAATTGCCAACGTATCAAAACTATCTTCAGTAACACTTCTTTTTATAGCATCATGCTGGGGTCTGCTCTTATGGTGGGGTTCTCATACCATAGGTCTACACCAAACAAAGCAAAACGAGTTTCAGCAAGTAGCCATACAATTTAATACATCATTAAAATTACACCTCGCTGATTACTTAAAAAGTGGTGACGCGACTAAGCTATCTTTAGCTGCCGTTGAGCTTGACGCTTTAGAGCCCCACGTCAAAGCTCTCTCGGTTTCCCCATTTTTTGTAGAGTTAATCGCGCAATTCAAACAGGATCTAAATTCATATTATCGAGACTCAGGTAAACTCAGTGGTCAAGGGCAATTATTATTACAACATTCAGAGTCCGAACAGGTGGCAATCCTGACTAGTTTGATAAAAAAAATACAAGCCATAGAACAACAATCAGTGATAAAGAATCAATCGATACAAAACTTATTATCATTAGTTGATATCACTTTTAAATTAACTCAACAGCGCCAACGTTATTTCGTAAAGACGAATAAACAGACATTAGCCTATATTCAAGAGCTCAATAGTCAACAGCTTGTGTATCTTAATCAACTCACTAATATTTCTAAGTTATCAACGGACAATGTATCCATTAATTTAGTCGATGAAATTAGCTTATTAGAAGAAGACGAACCGGTAAATATAATGGAAGAGCTTTATGACGAGTTATCCAGTTTAATTGCCCGTTACCCACAAGAGATGAGAAAGTCTAGGGCCATTTTAGAACAACAAAACGAGTCAAGAAAACAACTCAATACAGCCATTACAACCATCGAGCAAGCGATTGAACAATTAAAGCGTGAGCTTCAGGACAACACACAGAATCAACGAGAACAGGCCCAATATGCAGCAATAATACTAACGATAATCCTGATCACATTCGCCTTTTTATCTTGGTGGTTCCAGCGAAAATATATCGTTAAACAATTAAAAAAACTAAACAATGGGTTTATGGAGTTAGTGGCCTGTAATCATAGCCAACCTCTCGACTTGGCCAATAGTGACTCTGAAATAGGCGACATTGCAAAACATTTCAATTTACTCACTGAGCGATCTTTACAAGCAGAAGAAAAGAAACAACAACAGCTCACTACCGTTCAAATCAGTTTATCTGAGGTTTTGCAACAATTCTTGCAAGTTATTCAGCATATTAATGGCGGTGTAGAAAGCGTTGAGCGAGCCCAATCATTAATGGCTCAGGTGAAAGCATTAGCTGATGAGGTTGACAGTTCGTCCATTAATATTCAATCCTCTGCTAAGTTTACTGCCGAAGCAATGGTTCAGAGTCATGATATCGTACAGCAAGTCATGACAACGATTGAGCAGTCCTCAGAGGTTGTTGATAATAGCCAGCTGTCAATAAATCAATTAATCAACAGTGTTCACCAAGCTTCGTCGATCGTCGAGATTATTAGCAATATTGCCGATCAAACGAATTTACTCGCACTTAACGCTGCCATTGAAGCAGCTAGGGCAGGAAATCAAGGCAAAGGATTTGCCGTTGTTGCCGATGAGGTTAGACAGTTATCGCTAAAAACGCAAAGTTCGCTCAGTGAAATTCAACTCATTTTTAGTCAATTAAATAGCGCTTCCGACCACCTTTCACGCGATATAAGAAAGATTAATGCAGCCTCTCAAGAGCAATTTAATAAATCGAGTCAATTACTTGAAACGGCTAATCAAATTGGTGCACATACTAACTCTTCGCTGAGCGCAGCACAAAGCGGTGCCGACAATGCTTCAGCACAGCGCAGCAGTATTAAACAATTCGACCTGTTGATGGATAATATTAAAAATTCCAGTGAGCATACTGCCACAATTAGTCAAACCATGTACCAACAGTTGGAGCAACAAATCGAACAAATCGTTGCTACCTTACAATGTGAATAGCGGCCCTATCATTAGCATTCAATATGCAACTTTAGTTTTAATTTAGCTCATTGATGTTCTCTGTATATTGTTTAACCTAGGCTTGAGGTTTAGGATAAAATTCAATCAATCATCAGATGAAGACGAATATGAAAAAAGAAACCCTTGCTATTCACGCCGGTTATACACCAGAACAAACAACTAAAGCAGTCGCAGTTCCTATCTATCAAACGTCTAGTTATGCGTTTGATAATACTCAACATGGCGCTGATTTATTTGATCTAAAAGTTGAAGGTAATATTTATACCCGTATTGGAAACCCAACTCAATCAGTATTAGAACAGCGTGTTGCAGCCCTTGAAGGTGGTATCGCTGCGTTAGCAATGGCGTCGGGAATGGCAGCGATTACAGCAACGATTCAAACATTAGCGAGTGTCGGAGATAATATTGTTAGTATCGATAAATTGTACGGTGGTACTTATAACTTATTTGCTCATACCTTACCCAAGCAAGGCATTGAAACACGTTTTGCTCCTCATGATGATTTCGCGGCAATTGAAGCGTTAATCGATGAAAGCACCAAAGCCTTATTCTGTGAGTCTATTGGTAACCCATCAGGGAACATTGCCGATATAGAACAACTTGCAGCCATTGCTCACCGTCATGGTGTCCCTTTAGTTGTTGATCACACCGTTGGTACTCCAGCATTATCACAGCCTATTAGTTTTGGGGCAGATATTATCATTCATTCCTTAACCAAATATATTGGCGGTCACGGAACCTCAATTGGCGGTATCATTGTTGACTCAGGTAACTTCCCTTGGGGTGAAAATAGCGAACGTTTTACCCAACTGAATGAGCCCGACCCATCGTATCATGGCGTTAATTATGTTGAAGCTTTTGGCGCAGCAGCTTTCATTGCGCGCGCTCGGGTGGTGCCATTACGAAATATGGGAGCAGCCATCACTCCATTTAACGCCTTTCAAATAATGCAAGGTTTAGAAACCCTCTCATTACGAATGGAACGCCATTGTGAAAACGCGCAACGGGTTGCCCAGTATTTATCTACTCACGACAATGTCGACTGGGTAAACTATGCAGGACTGGAAACGTCAGCTGATTATTCGTTAGCGCAAAAATATTATAATGGAAAAACCAGTGGTATCTTAAGCTTCGGTATCAAAGGAGGCGAGCAAGCTGGTGCGAAATTTATTGACGCTTTAGAACTCATTGTGAGATTGGTTAATATAGGTGATGCAAAATCACTTGCTTGTCACCCCGCATCCACCACTCACCGTCAATTAAGCCCTGAAGAGTTGGCCAATACAGGTGTTAAGCAAGAGATGGTTAGATTATCTATTGGTATTGAACACATCGACGATATCCTTGCTGATATAGAACAAGCTTTAGTTGCGAGCCAAAGCTAACACTAAACAGCAAGAAGTTTTAGTGAAAGCTTCTTGCTGTTGATGACATAGACTAAGCATGCATTTACAAGTTCAATTGTTTGATTTTATAGCCCTTATTCTTGAGCAACTCAATAACAGATTCTTTACCATACAAGTGTCCAGCTCCGACTAATACCAACTCGACAGGTTTATCAGCCATCATTTTATCGATATGTGCAATCCAGTTATTGTTTCGCTCAACAAACAACTGCTGATAAAGTTGTGGGCTTTGCTCTTTCGCTGGCTTGATCACTGTATCCACAACTAACTGGTGATCACCTTCTCGCCAACCCTTAAGCATCGAGTCAAGCATGGTTTTATAATCACTCACTTGCTCTAACGTCATTAAAATCAGTTCACTTTCTTGCCCTTGTCCCATAGATAATAAGGTTTCAATTTGAAAATCTATTGATTCTAAAAATAAACGCTCTTTGCCATCGTTTTTGGCTAACTTATCATAAAAAGCATCGACCCCTTCACCCGCGACACCTAACTTTCTCATCTCCATCATCGAGATCATCACAGAAATCATTGCAGGCTTTAATCGTTGTAGATTGGCAAATGGTAGGCCATTGGCTTTAGCGTAAGCTTCTAAAGCACTTAATGCTTGAGGGTTAATCACACTCGCTAATGTTTTATTCTCTTCGATAAACATCGCCGACTGCATTTTTTGTTGTGTTTCAGGCTGATTCATTAGACTCATATCAACTTCAAAAGCCACTTTATCAGCGCGGTCATAGGCATACTTAAACTCTGGCGGTAGTGGGAAGGCATCAGCTGGTAAAATGTGTACAGTACCCCCAATATAAATCGTGTTATCACCTTTAGTCACTTGCCATACCGATGTTTTTGCCTGAGCAATCAATGGTAAACATAGGGCTAACAGTAGACCTGTGCGTTTAATTAACAGTTTCATCATTTTATATCCTTATTGTCTATTTGAGGTTAAAGCGTAAATTGGACCGCATACAAAAACCAGCAGTTAAGTTAGGTTAGGTTTATTTGATAGCTCTGAGGTGTAGTTAGCTCAATCATACCATTATCCAATCGATAGACAGTATTTACCTGAGCAATCGTTTCTTGGCGATGAGCAATCACCACACGAGTCATTGCCAAGTGCTTAATTCGTTGAGAAATAATCTGTTCATTATGGCTATCTAAATGACTAGTTGCTTCATCCATCACTAATATTAATGGGTCATTATACAAAGCCCTTGCCAATAGCACGCGCTGTAACTGACCACCAGACAGAGTTGATCCCATATCACCGACAAGCGTATTGTAGCCCATCGGCATTTGACTGATATCTTGATCAATCGCCGCTAGCTTCGCACACCGCTCCACTTTCAAATAGTTAGGTTCAGGGTTAAAAAAGGTAATGTTATCTAACACCGAGCCAGCAAATAAGTTATCCGATTGCATTACAGCCCCCACCTGTTGTCGATAGTTTTTTAAACCGATCTGAGTAATATCTTGACCATCAAGTAAAATAGTTCCTGAACTCGGTTTTAATAGGCCCAGAATAACTTTAACTAGTGTTGTTTTCCCACAACCTGAATCTCCGGTTATTGCAATACATTCACCCGCGCTTATTTCCAAATTAATTTTATTTAATACATATTTATCATTGCTGTCATAACGAAAGCACACATCAACTAACGATAAATGCCCCTGTAGCTTCGTTGCCGGAAGTACTCCTTCTCTACTCGGTTCTTGCTGATGTAACGCAATATCAGCAATACGTTCTAAATGTAAACGCATAATTTTGAATTGAATAATTTGCTCAATTAAATTGCTAGCCCTTTGAATAAATTGGCCTTTATAAGCAATAAACGCAAGAATCATCCCTACAGATAAGCTGCCGGACATCACAAATAGTGCTGCAAAGTAAATAATCAGTACATTTTCGATGCCAAATAACAATTTATTAAAAGCATCAAAACTAATATGTAATTTACCTAAACGGATATCAGCATTAACAACCTCCGCATATCGATTTTGCCAAATGCTTTGTCGCTGAGATTCATTAGAAAACAACTTGATTGTTTGAATACCGCGAATGGTTTCGAGAAAGTTTGACTGTTCTTTGGCTTGATTTTGTATTGAATCCTCTGTTGCTTGATGCAACGGGCGGTATAACGCGAGGCGTACACCGGTGTAAATGGTAACGACAGCTAAAACAATCAGTGTTAATTTAATATTATAGATAAACATCATCACAAGCACCGTTATCGACATTACACCATCAACCACCGTCTCAACAAACCCTGTGGTAATGCGTTCTCTAATCTGTGCTAATGAGCCAAACCTAGAAACGATGTCACCTATATGACGGTTTTCAAAATAACTCATCGGTAGACGCAATAGGTGATGTAATACATTGACGCCCATCTGAATATTAAGCAAACTTGAGAGGCGCAATACCAACCAACTACGAATGACAGTTGTAAATACCGTTATCAGGCATAACATACCAAAACCTAATGCGAGAACCGTTAATAACGATTGGTCTCGGCTAATTAGTACCTCATCCACAACCCACTGCATATAATAGGGCACAGCGAGAGCAAACACCTGTAACACTAACGATAAGGCAAAGAGTTTAACGAGCGCCGATTTAAACCCTGTTATTTTGCTCCACAATTGCGATAGACGCATCTGTGGCTGACGTGCTTTTTTCTTAAAGGTTGCGGTAGGCGTTAATTCCAATGCAACTCCAGTAAAATGCTGACTAAACTCAGTAAAGTTCAATGTACGCTTGCCTTGAGCGGGATCATTTATAGTCACTTTTTTTGCTGAAGCCTTAGTTAACACTACAAAATGGTTCATATCCCAGTGTAAAATGCAGGGGAGTTTAAGCTTATTAATTTCCTCGATTGGGCATTGTAATGCTCGACTAGCTAAGCCTAGACTGCCTCCAAGATCAATTACTTGCTGTAAACTCATTCCCTTGAGATTTGTTGAAAATCGCTGCCGCATTGCAGCCATATCAAGTTGATGGCCAAAATATGAAGCTATCATCGCCATCGATGCTAAACCACATTCAGCGACTTCGGCCTGTAAAATCAATGGCACACGTTTTACATTAGAGAACTCTAGTAATCGATAACTCTGTTGTTCGGTGCCTCCTTGGATATGCTGACTAGTCATGATTAAAGCCTCCCACTCAAGCTATAAATAGGATCGAGTAACCACTGCAATAGGCTTCGTCGCTCTAAAATGATATCTGCTTCTAATAGCATCCCGCTTTTAAGCGGGAATTCATTCCCGTAGCCTTTAATCACTTGCTGACTTAATTTTGACTGAATTTTATAAACAGGTTCAGTAATATCGATTGGCAGCACACGCTCTCGATCTGAAATAATCGATTGATCTATTTGTATTATCTTACTATCAACTATACCAAAGCGTTGATGAGGGAAAGCATCAAACCGAATTCTAGCCACATCACCACGTTGGATAAACCCTGCACTTCGCGTGGGCAATAAGAGCTGGGCGATTAGCTCAGCTCCATCAGGTAGTAAACTCACTAATGGCCGTGCTGAATTAAGCATCTCACCATCAACCACCTGAACAGAAGTAATGACTCCAGAATGACTTGCCTTGATGATATATTGAAAGTTATTTTCTAATTGCTTTAGTTGACGAGTTAGCTCTGACTTTTTCCTATCTAAATCTCGCTGTTTAAGTAAAAACTCTTCACTAATATTGGCTAACTGGAAGGTTAGTTGTTGCTGCTGGCTTTGTTGCTGTAACAATTGTGTATTGAGTTGCTCCACATCTTGGCGAACAGTCAGTGACTTTTCCAATTGTTGCTGCCGCTGTAGCTTTGAAGCAAAGCCTCGCTGGGATAATTGTTCGTATTGTTGCTGTTGGGAGTCGAGTAAATGCTCTTTTTTTTGTAATAGCAATTGCTGTTTTTGAAGTAACAATACCGTGGTCGTGAGCGTGTCGAGTTGCGCGTTTATTTTTTGTTTTTCGAGCTGCTCAAGGCGTAAAAGCTGCCCAGCATCATCGTCGACTAACAATAACTGTGCACGAATCTCTGAAATCAAGGTTTCACTGAGCTCTTCACCGGTTAATAGACTTTGGCTTGAAACCACATTTAATAATGCCTCACCACGCTCAACATATTCTCCTTCTTGTACAAAAACTTCTTTAACAGTACCGTTGCGATTTGAGTAGCTCGTGATTATTCCTTTGTCCGGTTGTAAATAACCTCGAACAGTCTCTTTTCTTGCATAGCTTGCATTAAACAAAAAAACTATTACACAGCAAGTGAGTATTACAATGGCGAGAATTCCAAAACGAAAAGAAAAAGGCTGAACTAAAGATATGGTTCCAACCAGCCGTTGTGACTGAGCGGCAACGGCTTCATGGCGAAATAAACTTTTAGAATGATGTGATGACAAAGTAGACCTCCAATCCTTGAGTTATTAACTTAACTAGCCGCTTCCATTGGCTAGCATTAATACCGTAGTCTTGATTTCCTATTTGTCTAATTTTTTCCAATCATTTAATTGATATGGCGCTAATATATTAGCTAGCTTGCCCGTATTTCGTAGCTGTGTTAACGCTAAATCAAAGAGTGTGGCATACTCTTTTGATCGAGGGTTAGCTGCAGAGAATGATAAAAACGCTGCTCGGCTGTCACTATTCGGATAACAACCTTTGAATGCTATTTGTTTATCTAACACCAGCTTTTGAGCAATCATTTTTTTCAATACAACATCAGCCATAACTCTATTCGCTACTAGGATATCAATTTCTTGATTCAATAATCGCTTAAATTGACGCGCATAAGTGTTTGACCCGGAAAGTCTTAAGTCTTGTTGAGGGTGGCTCGCGAGGAAGGTATCTAAAGAAGTATAAGAATAGCCCGAAATGGTTCCCAATCTTTTCCCTTTTAAATCATGATCCGAACGATACTGCCACTGGGCACTTGATAATGAATAAAAGCAGGCTTCATTCCAATAAAAAATCGGTTGTTTTGGATAGATAAGTTTTTTATATATATTGACCTTAATACCTAGCTGTGACCACTCACTCTCCTCTTGTGGCTGCATTTTAAAAATACCAATTACCGCATCATTATTGCCCTGATGACTTTGCTCCAGTGCTTGTTGCCAACTCATAAATTGAAAATCGACATCAATATTAAACGGTATAAATACCTCATTTATGATATCGATGACATAGCCTTTCTTTCCTTCACTAGCTTCATCACAAACAAGCGGGCATAAATAGGGAACATACACCCGTAATTTTTCTTTGCTATAACTCTGAGTCGATACGAAAAAAAATAAAATCACAAAATAAATCACTGGACGCATAATGCTACTTCTCTTGAGGTCGTACTTTATACCAATTGCGTTTTACACTGAGCCAACCTTACTCTATCTTAATAGCTATAAGCAATATAGTTATTAGTCAGTGCCTATAAATAAAAATGAAGGGTAATTATGGATAATGTTTTCAATCAGGTCGATACGCTTGATCAGCGTTGCTACACTCAATACGCACTAACAGAAGACATTTTAATGGAACACGCAGCCATCGGTTTGTTGAACCATATTATCAAGTCAAATCGAAAAACTCAGCAAGTCCTCATTGTCTGCGGACCAGGGAATAACGGCGGTGATGGCTTAGCGCTAGCTCGATTACTATTTGAGTACGCTTCGGTTCAACTATACCTCCCTTTCGGTGCAAAGTCAGTGATGGCACAACGGCAGTTAGAGCGGTTACACCAGTTAAATATTAAATTAATTAATGAGTTACCAAGAACAAGTCCAGATATTGTCGTCGATTGTTTATTTGGCTCTGGTTTAAATAAGCCGTTAAATAACAGTGCTGTTGAACTGATAGATCACCTAAACCGCTTTGACTCACTTAAAATAGCTTGTGATATACCTAGCGGTTTAAATAGCCAAGGGCAGCCGAGCCCAATTGCTTTTTATGCTGATAAAACAGCAACCATGGGAGGACTTAAGACGAGTTTATTTAGTGATGATGCGAAGGATTATATTGGAGAGTTAACGGTCATAACACTCGGCTTACCCACCACGAGTTATCAAGATAGTAGTCCTATCAAAAAGTTGTACCATCATGATCTAAAATTACCCTTTCGCTCAACACAGTCTAGCCATAAGGGGAGTTACGGACATTTAGCCGTTATTACTGGTAATAAAGTGGGCGCGGGCCAACTGGCTGCATTAGCGGCCTTTAGCTTCGGTTGTGGTTTAGTTACAACGGTGTCTGCACTCGAGAAACCCGAGGTGGGCCAACCTCTCCATATCATGCACAGTGAATACATCCCCAAAAGCACCAACGCAATCGCGTTAGGAATGGGGTTGGGCCGTGACGAACTGCCATCACAATTATCGTCATGGTTAACAGCACCGGTTAATAAAGTCATTGATGCCGATTTATTCTATTGGGGTAAGTTAGCAGAGTTTTTCGAGCACCCCTTGGTGCTAACCCCTCATCCTAAAGAGTTTTGTGCTTTGCTAAAAAGCACCAAACTGGCATCAATTACTGTCAAAGAGCTACAACAAGATCGGTTTTATTACTTACGCTTATTTTGCGATAAATACCCAAAAGTCACCTTACTTTTGAAAGGGGCCAATTGTTTGATTGGTCAGGGACAATCGATATATATTAATGATAATGGCAGTGCTATTTTAAGCAAAGGTGGCAGCGGCGATGTGCTCAGTGGGCTCATCGCAAGCTTATTAGCCCAAGGTTACTCTCCGCTAGACGCTGCAATACATGGCTCTCTAGCGCACACCCAAGCCGCACAAGAGTTGACAATAAATAATTATGCAATGACTCCGCAAGATTTGATTGCACAACTGCGAGTATTAAATCAATAAACAATGCTATATCACTTCATTGCCGCTTTAACATAAACGTCAAAGCGATTGGCTTTTGAAGTAAGCTGCATACTGGGTGTTTTCTGATTTAAAAAATCGGCATAACTTGGTCGTTTAACCACCACACGTTTAGTAGCCGCATTAAGTGCTAAAGGCAATAAACCATCTGCATCAAGGTCGCTACCGACTAAGCTTTGGAACACACGCATTTCTTTTTTGACTTGTGCCGACTTTTTTCGATGTGGAAACATTGGATCGAGGTAAACAACGTCATGACTGTCAGTCAATTCACTTAAACCACTTAATGAATTATGATGCTGTAAAGTTAAACGTTGTTGCAGCCAAGGCCCGATTTCAGGGTCTTGATAGGCACGACTTAAACCATCATCGAGTAGCGCTGCAACAATAGGCGAGCGTTCAAACATCGTGACAGTGCAGCCTAAACTAGCCAATACAAATGCATCTCGCCCTAAGCCGGCCGTCGCATCTAATACGGTTGGTGTAGCGCCTGATTTTAAACCAACCGCTTTAGCTATTAATTGACCTCGACCGCCACCAAATTTACGCCGATGAGCAACAGCCCCTTCAATAAAATCAACGTAAATAGCACCAAGTTTCGGCTCATCAAGCTTAACTAATTGTAAATATTGTTCGGTCAGCTGTAACTGGAACGTATCATCGTGTTGCGATTGTAATGGCAATTGCCAACGCTCTGCGAGAAGCATTGCTTGTGCTTGTAGGTCTGGGTGAGTGGCAACAATAGCCACAGCATTTAAATTCATGGATAACTCGGTTAATCACAATAGAAAGTATTTTAATCATTCTCAAGCTTGAAGTCATACATTTCCTAAGTCAGATTAAAAAAATCCCTCCTAAGTGGCATAGACAAAATAGCCTTGGCAACCCAAACTGAAAGCAATCGCACTAATGAAGTAACCTGTCACTTTGGAGTTTGTTATGCTATTTCGCGCCTTGTTGCTGTCCTTATTACTGTCTATTACACACAATGCCATCGCCGCTTTAAATGGCACCAAGCAAATAAAACTTGTCGACAGTAAACAAAATAAAACCATTATAGGTACCGTCAAGTTCACCTCTTCAGCAGGTAAAATCACTTATAAATTGCATATCAACCATGACGTATTTAAAGATTTCTTTTTATCGATGAAAGAAATGAAGTGTTTAGAAGGTAAACAATTATGGTGCCATATCCCTTACCCTTATCCCAATAAGCGCGTAGTCACAGATAACACGCTACAGTGGCTCGAACACGACCTATTGTTTATGTATAAAAAACCAGCTGACTTTGGCGCTAATTTTTATAACGGGGTCTATTACCGCCTGCAGCTCACAGGAGATAAAATTACCGGTATAGCCACCGCTGTAGATCTTAACCTATTGGCTTCGCCACCGGAGAGTTTTGAGCAGCCTCCAATAACGCAAGCTGAATTAGATGATATTGATATGAGTAATCACTGGTTACCCAATATCATTATTGAGTAGCCAGTGAAGATTATTGGTTAGTCACTAGCAAAGCCAACGCGATTATCGCCACAACTGTAAGCTAAAATCATACTAAGCTCGGTTAAGGATAAACCCGTTTGTTGTTGCCATTGGTTAAACTGCTGTTGAATGGCTTTCAAACTACCTTTCGTTTGCAAGCCACCGGTGATCACTTCACGGCTACGCATATAGCCCTCAACATCGCTTGATAAGCGAAAAGTATCTTTACCTAATGCACGCAACACGTTATATCCAGTAAAACCACCTAGCCTCGATCCCTGCCGCTTAAATAACTCACACAACCCAATGATGTTATCCGCTGGCCAATCGGCAATAAACTGCCCTACTGGACCGTTTGCGTACTCGATATCTTTAATCATTTGCGCATTATCACGAATAGTCATGACTTTTTTCAGGTTGCGAATTATTTTAGGATCTGTCGCTTTACGCTCAAGCATATCATCCGGCATCATTAATATTTTATCGAGCTCAAAACCAAAAAAATGCTCTTCAAAGTCAGGCCATTTTTTTTCAACCACTCGCCATACAAAACCAGACTGAAACACTGACTTAGTCATTTGTGCTAACACTCTATCGGATGTCAACAATGACAGTTCATCATCGCTCCTCGGTTGCATGACTAAACCTGCAAGAGCTTCTTCCCCACCTTTTCGTTCTGCGGCGCGATCAATCACCGCAGAAAAGTGCTCTACTTTAGCCGCCATTTTTATGCATTAATCCCACTATGACGTAATAACGCATCCACTTGTGGTTCGCGTCCCATAAACTGTTTAAACAAGTCCATTGGCTCTTGAGAACCACCGTTTTCTAACACACTTTCTAAAAACTTAATTCCTGTCTCGCGGTTGAAAATACCGTCTTGTTCAAACTTAGAAAACGCATCAGCGGATAAAACTTCAGCCCATTTATAACTATAATAACCAGCAGCATAACCACCAGCAAAAATATGTGAAAAACCATGTTGAAAGCGATTAAAGGCTGGCGGAATAATCACAGCGTATTGTTGGCGTACTTGATCTAATACTTCAGACACTTGAGCCCCTTGCTCAGGATCAAATTCCAGATGCAACCTAAAATCAAATAAAGAAAACTCTAACTGACGCAGCATTTGCATCGCACTGTGATAATTACGTGCTGCTAATAACTTATCCAACATCTCTTTTGGTAGCGGCTCCCCTGTTTCATAGTGGCCAGAAATAAAGGCAAGCGCCTGCTCTTGCCAGCACCAGTTTTCTAAAAATTGACTCGGTAATTCAACGGCATCCCAAGGCACACCGTTGATCCCAGATACTGCTGAAATATCCACTTTAGTCAGCATGTGATGTAAACCATGGCCAAACTCATGGAATAAGGTAACCACTTCATCATGGGTAAATAATGCGGGTTTTCCTCCTACTGGTTTATTAAAGTTACACGTCAAATAAGCAACTGGGTTTTGGAGTTCGTTGTCATCTTTAATACGACGAGCTAAACAGTCATCCATCCACGCGCCGCCACGCTTATGGGCACGGGCATATAGGTCTAGATAGAAGCTGCCACGATGCTCACCATTGCGATCACTGATATTATAGAAGCGCACATCATCATGCCAAACATCAACATTCTGTTGCTCTGTAATAACCAAACCATATAAGCGCGATACCACTTCAAACAAGCCCTTAACTACTGTTTCCTCAGGAAAATAAGGACGTAACTCTTCATCAGAAATAGCATAAGTGTGCTGCTTTAACTTCTCAGCGTAATAAGCAAGATCCCAAGCCTCAATCTCTGTCGCGCCATACTCTTTTTTGGAAAAAGCTAATAACTGCGCTAAATCTTCTTCGGCTTGAGGTTTCGACTTTTGTGCCAGGTCTTCAAGAAACTCAATAACTTGGGTAGGTGTTTCCGCCATTTTGGTCGCTAGCGATTTATCAGCAAACGAGTCAAAATCTAAAAGGTTAGCTAACTCATGTCGCAGAGCCACAGTTTCATTAATGACATCACTATTATCCCACTTTCCAGCATTAGGCCCTTCATCCGATGCGCGTGTGGTATACGCACGGTACATCTCTTCACGCAATGAGCGATTATCGGCATAAGTTAACACGGGCAAGTAACTCGGGATATCTAAAGTAAACAAATAACCCTGTTGTTCTTTCTCTTGTGCTGCGGCTTGTGCTGCATCAATGGCACTTTGCGGCAACCCAGACAATAAATCAGCATCCGTCACTAATTTCGTCCAACCTAGCGTTGCATCAAGGACATTATTACTAAACTTCGATCCCAACTCCGATAAACGCATGCTTATTTCACCATAGCGTTGCTGCTTATCACTATCTAAAGCAATCCCAGATAACTTAAAATCACGTAATGTATCCTTAATCACTTTCTGCTGAACCGCAGTTAACCCTCTGAACTCATCACTATCAGCTAACTGTTGATATGCCTGATAGAGTGGTTTGTGTTGACCGACCCAAGTACTGTACTCACTTAGCAAAGGTAAGCAGGCTTCATATGCTTGACGTAACTCTTCACTATTGAGTACCCCGTTTAAGTGACCAACAGGAGACCAAATACGCCCTAATTTATCATCTGACTCTTCCAATGGCTCAACTAGGTTTTGCCAAGTAAAAGGTTCAGAAGTCGACAGCACTTGTTCTATTTTTTCTCGGCTTAACTTGATAGCTTCTGTCACCGCAGGTTCAATATGCTGAGGCTTAATTTGACTAAAAGGCGGCAAGCCGGTCATCACAAATAGAGGGTTATTTTGCAGCTCAGTTGATTGCGGTGTCGTTGTCATTGTTAAATACCTAAATAATTTAATTACCCATAAAGATGGGGCTAAGTGCAATATATTTCAAGCAAATAGCCAAATTAGCGCCAAATTGATCGCTTTTTTATAAAAAATAGAATTTTATTCCTGCTAACAAGGTCTCATATTTGCCTTGAGAGTTTTATCGGCAGCCTTTAAGCTTAATTAAACAATCAATAATACCCAATTAACTCTAAGCTAACCCTCTCACATCAGCAACGGTTAACAACAGAGAAACACTATTAAACTAGGACAAGCAGATGATTACAGAATTTGATTACATCGCCATTGGCGGTGGTAGCGGCGGTATTGCCAGTGCTAACCGAGCTTCTATGCATGGAAAAAAATGCGCAATAATTGAAGCAACCGCGTTAGGTGGTACCTGTGTCAATGTCGGCTGTGTCCCTAAAAAAGTCATGTGGTATGCCGGACATATTGCCGAGGCACTGACTTATGCACCTGACTATGGCTTTGAATTTGAACGCCAAGGTTTTAATTGGCAGCAATTAATCAAGGAGCGTCAAGCTTATATCTCTCGAATTCATCAATCATATGACCGCGTGCTAGGTAATAACAATGTGACTGTTATAAATGGTTACGCTAAGTTTATTGATGCCAATACGGTAGAAGTGAATAGCCAACAATATCGCGCAAAACATATCACCATTGCTGTTGGCGGTGCACCAGTCATCCCTGATATCGACGGGGCCGAATATGGCATCGACTCTAACGGTTTCTTTGAATTAACCGAACAACCAAAGCGCGTTGCCGTTGTCGGTGCCGGTTACATCGCTGTTGAATTAGCGGGGGTGATGCACGCATTAGGGAGCGAGACACACTTACTCGTTCGTAAGAGCAAACCGCTACGTGCATTTGATGACATGCTGAGCGATACTCTCGTTGAAATAATGGCAAAAGAAGGTCCTACCCTTCACCCTCAAAGCACCCCAAAGTCTGTTGTTAAAAACAGCGATGGCTCACTCACACTGCATCTAGAAAGCGGGGAAAGCTTAGAAGTCGATTGTCTAGTTTGGGCTATTGGCCGCAAGCCAGTGACACAAGGGCTTAATTTAGAAGCCGCTGGTGTCACTACTGATAGTCGCGGTTATATCCCATCAGATAAATATGAAAACACTAATATTGATGGAATTTATGCTCTCGGTGATGTCACTGGCAAGGTCGAATTAACCCCTGTCGCTGTTGCCGCAGGTCGTCACTTGGCTGAACGTTTATTTAATCAAAAAGACGATGCTCATTTAGATTATTCAGACATTGCCACCGTCGTTTTTAGTCACCCTCCAATTGGCACTATTGGGTTAAGTGAAAATGATGCAATTGCTAAATATGGCAATGACAATGTAAAAACTTATACTTCCGAGTTTACGGCAATGTATAGCGCTGTAACTCAACATCGCCAGCCGACTCGAATGAAACTCATTTGTGCAGGTGAGAACGAATTAGTTGTTGGTTTACACTGTATCGGGTTTAACTGTGATGAGATCATTCAAGGCTTCGCTGTTGCAATAAAAATGGGCGCAACTAAAGCAGACTTCGATCGTACAGTTGCGATTCACCCAACATCGGGTGAAGAATTCGTTACAATGAGATAACCTAGTGATATTATTATAAATAAACACACTATAAATTAATAAATAGTTTTATTATTTTGTCATAAAAGAAGCGGTATAAAGTAGTTATGGGCACCATTTTAGCGCAACAATTACAATCTCTTAACGATGAACTATTAATTCATCAGATGACGCTCGATAATATTGGTGCCTATATTTTTATGAAAGACACCGAGGGGCGATACACCTACGCTAATAAGCTGGTTCGGGAGCTCTTTGGTTGCCCTTTAGAAGATATTGTTGGTCACGATGACAGTCAATTTTTCTCTCTTGAGCACTCAAATGAGATAAAAGAAAATGATCGGCTAGTGCTCACTCAAGGCCTAACCGTCGAAAAAGAAGAGCGTAATGTCATCAAAAATACTGGTGACGTTCGCTATTATTGGATAGTAAAAAAACCCCTCTTTGATCAGCAAGGAAATATCATTGGTCTTAATGGTATTTCTACTGATATTACCCAACAAAAGCGCTTACAAATAGAACTCGATCGAAAACAAAAGTTACTAGACACTGTTATCAATAATGTCGACGCTTATATTTATATGAAAGATAATCAACGTCGCTTTTTATTTATTAATGAAAAGACAGCTCAGCTCTTTGGCACCTCAGCTAAATCTGTTGTAGGAAAGCGTTCTGAAGATATCCTTCCCTTAGAAATGGCTGAAAATTTTGATATTTTAGACAATAAGATAATCACCTCTGGCCAAGCCGTCGCCGGCGAAGAGTTAGTCACTCTAGATAATGGTGAAACAAAATATTACTGGACCACTAAAGTCCCCATTAAAAATGAAGACGGTTATGTTAACTCCTTCATTGGTTTTTCTAGTGATATTACAGACTTATGTAATTTAAGAAATGATTTTGAAGTAAAAGCATCAACCGATGAATTAACTCAACTCGCTAATCGCCGTGCTTTTATGACGACCTGTAGTAAAGAGTTAGCGCGTTCTAAACGTAATAATCAGCCAATAAGCGTGATGATCTTTGATATTGATTTCTTCAAAAAGGTTAACGACCGTTATGGCCACCATGTGGGTGATATCGTACTATCAAAGCTTGCTAATGTGTGTAAAGAATCCGTTCGTGCTAGCGATTTAGTCGCTCGCTTAGGGGGAGAAGAGTTTGCTGTATTACTCCCTGAAACAACACTAGCTCAAGCCATGCAAACCGCAGAAAAGCTACGCTCAAAAATTGAAGGGATTGAATTTACTGGCAGCTGGAACGATGTAATCAACATTACCGTTAGCATAGGCGTTACAGAGGTGAGACCCGAACAAGAAACCATTGAAAAGCCACTAATTAGAGCTGATAGGGCTTTGTATCGGGCAAAAAACTCTGGAAGAAATAAAGCGTTATCAGAAGGCTTAGCGTAATAAACAACATCGACTATTCACCGCTAGCGCGATTAAAAACGCCTCTAGCTAATAAATTTTACGCCTCAGAGAAAGCTCGTGCCAAAGCGCGTAATAATGAGCTAATTTGGGTGGCAAAATTCCAACATACGATTGTGGCATGCGCCAAATTATCACCAGTAGATAACCATTGGCTATTAACGGGTGTTCACGTCTGTTCAGCTTATCGCCAGCAAGGCATCGCACAGAGGTTAATAACCCTGCTATGCCAAGAACAACCGATAATTTATACTTTTGCGCTAAGCCACTTAGCTAGCTTTTATCAACATTTAGGTTTTCAGCATATCAAGCCACAACAATTACCCTGTGAGCTAGCGCAAAGGTTTAATGCCTACCTTAAACAAGGTCGCAAAATAATTGTTATGATTAAAGAATAATTAAAGTAATTGGATGGCGCTAACAATGATAAATAAAAACCTTCCCCTCACCGATGTTCACCGTCACCTCGATGGTAATATTCGGCTGCAAACCATTATTGATTTAGGCCAACAATTTAATATTAATTTACCCGCCTACGATCTAGCAACCCTCAAACCTCATGTTCAAGTGGTAGAAAAAGAACCATCACTGGTTGCCTTTTTGGCCAAACTTGATTGGATGGTGGGTGTTATCGGGGATTTAGAGGCGGCAAAACGAATTGCCTTTGAAAATGTTGAAGACGCATTCAATGCGGGCCTTGATTACACAGAATTACGCTTCAGTCCAGGCTATATGGCCATGAGTCATAAGCTTCCAGCACAAGGTATCGTCGAAGCCGTTATTGATGGCGTTAGACAGGGTCAAGCTAAGTATGATGTTAAAGTTAACCTCATCGGTATCCTATCGAGAACCTTTGGTGTTGACGCTTGTCAGGTCGAGTTAGATGCACTACTAAGTCAAAAAAATAAGCTTGTAGCCATTGACCTTGCCGGAGACGAGTTGGGTTTCCCGAGTCACCTTTATCTAGATCAGTTTAAACAAGCTCGTGATAGCGGTTTAAACATCACCGTACATGCCGGAGAAGCAGCAGGTAGTGAAGCTATTTGGTATGCGATAGAAAAGCTAGGTGCTGACCGTATCGGTCATGGGGTTAAAGCGATTGAAGACCCTAAATTAATGGACTACCTAGCAAAACATCAAATAGGTATTGAGTCGTGCCCAACGAGTAATATTCAAACGAGCACAGTTGCTAATTACCAAAATCATCCAATTAAACCGTTTTTGGAGCATGGTTTACTCGTCTCTTTAAATACAGACGATCCCGGTGTTAGTGATATTGAAATAGCACATGAATATACGACAGCAGCGCAAGCTATTGGCTTAACTCAAGCGCATCTCACTCAGCTTCAACATAATGGATTAACACAATCTTACCTATCTGCTAGCGAAAAACAGCAGCTTATCGAAAAGTGTAAAAGTCGCTAATCATCAGACTTAAGGTTAGCAGACACACTGCTAACCTTATTATTTATCAAACCTACTCACTAAAGAAGCGAGACTCTTGAGTAATGGTGACTGGCTCTTGACCTTCTGAAGTGATTGTTAAAGTAATTGGTGTCACTTTCAGCTTAATGTCCTCTGGGTCCGCCGTTAACGTCAGTGCTTGTGACGTTAATTCACCGGATTGAACCATGACCGGCTCAGTAATGCTCACGTGTATGCCATCAATACCAGCGGCACTAACTTGAAAAGAGGTAGCATAAGGCAATTTATTCAAAATTTTAAGCTGAAAACTATTTTCAATTAAATCATCATTATTCACTCGATAAAGTACATTTCTATCACGTAATACCGATAATTCTGCAGGTACACGAGCGCCCCAATAAACGCCCATTGCAACAACAATTAATACACATGCAATTGCATAACCGATAATTTTTGCTCTAAACAAATGAGTAATACCACCAGCTAATTGAGCTTCACTCGTAAAGCTAATAAGCTTTTCTGGGTAATTAAATCGAGACATCGTTTGATCACAAGCATCAGCACAAGCCCCACAACTGATACACTCATATTGCAAACCATGTCTGATATCTATGCCGACAGGGCAAACTTCAACACATAAATTACAATCAATACAATCACCTAACCCTAGTTCTTTAGGGTCTTGTTTACGCTTGCGTGGGCCGCGAGACTCTCCTCGCTGCGTATCATAGGCAACAACGTAAGTGTCATGATCAAACATCACTGATTGGAACCGAGCGTAAGGACACATGTGTAAACACATCTTTTCCCTAAGCCAACCTGCATTACCGTATGTACATACAGCAAAAAAAGCGACCCAGAAGGTAATTAAACCACTCCATTGCCAACTCACTAAATCACTGTATAAAGTTATCGGTGGTACAAAGTAAGTCAGAAATGTTGTTGCTGTTAGAAATGACACAATTCCCCAGCTTAGGTGCTTCAATGTTTTCTTGGTTGTTTTAGCCAAAGACATCGCTTGCTTATCTAACTTGATTCGCTGATTACGCGACCCTTCTATTTTTTCTTCTAACCAGACAAAAATAAACAACCAATGAGTTTGTGGACACAAAAAGCCACACCATACACGCCCGAGCCAAGTGGTAACAAAGAATAAGGCAAACGCAGCTACCATAAAGAAGCCAGCAACAATTGGAAAATCTTGTGGGAATAACGTCGCACCAAACACATGAAGCTGTAAGGCTGTCAGATCGATCAATATTGCTTGTTCGCCACCAACCGTCAGCCAAGGCAATATTGCAAACAGCGTCATAAGCACAATAGCGATATTACGACGAATTCGTTGATACTTTCCTTGTTGCTCACGCACATAAATGGCGGAGGATTGATTACTATCAGGGGCTATTATTAAATCTTTTGGGTCAATGATAACGGACATAAAAGGTACTTCTACTAGTTAAGATAACTTAGCTATAGCAACCTCTATACCAAAAGTACATACATATAAAAAACAATAACTTAATTAAAAACCAATAGATATAAACATCAAAAAACCACGATATATCACGCAGAAGCACGATATATCGCGGCCACAGAAAAAGAACTAACGATTAATCTATTTTGATAGGCTCTTTAGCAATAGCAAAGCCCGCAGCATGAAAGTGCCCTCCTCCACCATATTTTTGTGCAATTTTAGCAACATCAATACCATCTTTGGCCGAACGTAACGAAAAGATGCGCTTATCAAACTTATCAAAATATAACGCTGCAAAAGGGTGTCCTTGGGCAAGGATATCGCCCATTTCACTGACTAAGTGCGTTGAGTTAACACATGGAACAGTATAACCAGCAATCTCAGCCAGAGGGATGTTTTCGCCACTTGGCAATTTAGCCAACTGCTGCTGTTGATACTCGACAATAGCATTTCCCTTATTTATTAACTCAACGACTAGCGCGTCTTCAAGGTAGGGCTGCCACAGTTCGAACTGTTGCTTAATAGTCAATAAAGCTGCTGATACGGCCTTGGTTTCATCAAGTTGCCAGCGCCATAAGTCTCGATCTTGAATATAGTTAAGTAATAAAGGAACTGGCTGCTGAGGAAGCAACGTACGCCACGTTAATACGGCTCCAGAATAGTCCATATCAAAGATACAGTAATCGAGGCCACTTAATGCCTCCATGGCACTCTTGTGGTGATCGATAACCAGTAATGAATTAGCCTGTTGCTTCATTTTGATTAAAGTCTCTCGATCATAAGAGAAATCCACAATAAGCACATCTTTCCCTGTCACATCTGGGACATCATCACCGTATTGCGCTGGTAAGTAATCACATTGAAGCTGTTGCTGCTGACAATAGACATGCACGGCAAGTGCAGAACCAAAGCCATCACTGCAGTTTTTATGATAAATACAAAAATGACTCACGAGGCTAGTACCTCCTTAACGCGTCCGACAGCCCCACAGGTTAAACGCACTTTTATACCATGTGGGTGGAACGAAGAATTCGTTAGTAAATCTTTAACATGACCCTGAGTTAATTTGCCACTACGTTGGTCTTGTTTTAATACGATATTCACGAGTAAACCCGTTTGAATATCACTACGGTGTTGGCCACTCATAATTATCTCATTTCTTGTTCATTGGTTAATCATCATAACCAAAAGCAGCGTAAAAATATATCATCGGTACATTTCTCTAACCAGAGCTCGCTAGCTATTGGGGCCTAACAATATCTAGTTTTTTCATCCTCGAACGTAATGTACTTTCTGGAACGCCTAAGGCCTTAGCCGCTCCTTTATCACCACCAATTAACCACTGGTGAGCGTCTAGCGTGGCTGTAATATGATGCTTTTCAGCTTCAGCTAAACTCATATTAGCTTGATACTTCCTGGCTCCTTTAACGCCACTGTGTTCTAGAAAGTTATGCTGGACCGTTAATATGTCGCTGGTGGCTAAAATAGCTTCATGCTCTAAGATGTTTTGCAACTCGCGAATATTGCCCGGCCAGTGATACTGTTTTAATAAACGTAAACTCTTATTACTAATTGCGGTGATTTTCTTACCTAACTTAGCATTTAACTTACTGATAATGACCTGACAAAGAGGCTCTAAGTCTTCAATGCGATCGCGTAATGGTGGCAGGTTAATTGGAAAGACATTTAGCCGATAAAACAAATCCATCCTGAAAGTCCCTTCATCAACCATTTTAGCGAGATCACGATTAGTCGCTGCAATCACACGAATATCAACTTTAATGGTTTTATTTCCACCGACTCGTTCAAACTCCTGCTCCTGTAAGACTTGCAATAACTTACTTTGCGCCCCTAACGATAACTCACCGATTTCATCAAGAAAAATAGTACCGTTATCAGCAATTTCAAATCGCCCTTTACGAGCCTCTACAGCACCAGTAAAAGCGCCTCGTTCGTGGCCAAATAACTCCGACTCTAATAGATTATCGGTAAAAGCGGCACAATTAACTTTAATCAACGGGCTATTTGCGCGCGAACTTAAACGGTGGATATTACGTGCAACCAACTCTTTACCCGTACCATTTTCACCCAGTATTAGTACCGTACTTTGTGTTTTAGCCACCAGCTCAAGTTGCATCAACATTTGTTCAAATTGAACACTAGTTCCCACCAGTCCTTTACCGGACCATTGTTGTTGTAATTCGTTAATTAGATAAGTATTTTCTGTTTGTAATTGCTGAGTTAACTTTTTAACTTCAGATAAGGCCTGACGCAATGCGAGGTCGGCTGCGTGTTGTTCACTAACATCCCTAAATACAGCCACAGCACCAATGAGCTGATTGTTTTTATACACGGGGGTCGTGGTATATTCGACCGGAAAACTTGAACCATCTTTACGCCAGAACACTTCCCCCGACACTTTACGACTAATACCATCTTGCACCGTGCCATAAATTTTACATTCATGAGCAGGATAACAAGAACCATCAGCATGGCTGTGATGGTGATATTCATGGATGCTTTTTCCTAACAACTCTTGTGCTGACCAGCCCGTCATTTGTTCTGCTGCCGGATTAATAAAAACAGCATGTCCTTGGCGATCGAAGCCATAAACGCCTTCGCCTACCGCATTAAGTAATAGTTCTGAGTCTGCTAGGTATTGCTTTATATTATCATCACTCATTAGGGTACTTATCCAACCACGAAATATCGAGGCTTGTATTGTGACGTCTTTTTAATGCTGTCTCAACAACAAGTTATTACTTAGACCAAACAAACTAATCACCACCGCCACATCCGCCACTACAGCTACTCTCATTGTCAGCAGATGAACCACTACAGCCTGACGCGCAGCCAATATGGGTCGCACAGTAATTGTCACGTTGATTAGATTTACAATCTTTCTGATAAAAGAAGCCATCTTTTATTTTTAATTGCTGATCAATAGCGAATAACGCAGGTAAACGTTCTGGGGACTTCGGGTTGATATTTTCTTGTATACAGGCCAAACGCCATACCCGCTTAATACTTTCCTGTGCAACGGTTGGTGATGACATTGCTTCAGTAGGGGTATGATGTATAAAGCGTCCAAAGCCTTTTTTACAAAATAGCTGATAGCTTTTAGTGAATAAAATAAACTCATGCCACGCAACATCAACGACTTGGGATGGCATCGCTAACGCTTTGTATTTAGCTTTCGCCACTAATTGAAAATAGCAACGTAATGTCTCTAACACTAATTCAATATCATCATTACTTAAGTGGGGGTACTGTGTGGCTATTTTTTTCTTGATCGAGCTTGGAAACTCAAAGCTTACTAAAAAATGGGATCGTCTTACAGCGACCAACCACCAACCGCCAAGGGTAAATAAGGCGATAAGCATGACGATAATCATTAAAAATTCCATAGTGAGTCATCCTTTACAGTCATAACCAATTGCATTTTTAACCAGAACATTTTTAACGGTATAAACAGGTGATAACTGTATTATTTATCTTCGTTACAAAATTGGTCACTACAATTAATAAAATGGGTATCAATTGAGCTTTAATAAGTTCGATAGTATCACCACCCACCATAAAAACAAAAAAGCCGCTGATATACAGCGGCTTAATGTCAAATAAATCCAATATTAATTAAATCACTCGAGAGAATTGTTGCTGACGCGCGCGATCGCGCAAATAAATATCAAAACACATACAGATATTACGAATCAATAGCTCACCTTTTGGGGTGACCGACAATGAACGGTCATCATATTTAACCAACTCATCATCAATAAACACTTGAAGTAACTTAAGATCCTCTTCGAAGTACTGTTCAAAGTTAAGATCCCATTGTGCTTCAATTGCACTAAAATCAAGCTCAAAATGGCAAATTAGTTGTTTAATGACTTTACGACGAATAAAGTCATCTTCGTTTAGATTAACCCCTTTCCACAACGGACTCGTCTCAGCGTCAATCGCTGCGTAATATTGTTTTATATCTTTTTGGTTTTGCGCATAACAGTGGCCGATCTGACTAATGGATGAAACGCCTAACCCCAATAGATCACACTCTTCTTGCGTGGTATAGCCTTGGAAGTTGCGATGTAACTTACCGTTATTTTGCAGCTGAGCTAGTTCATCGTCAGGTTTAGCGAAATGATCCATCCCGATATATTGATAGCCCGCATCAACGAGTTGATTAATCGTATTTTCTAAAATTTGTAATTTTTCACGCGGTGCCGGCATGTCCTGTTCTTTTAACTTACGCTGCGCAGCAAACACATTAGGTAAATGCGCATAATTAAATACTGATAGTCGGTCCGGTGATAATTCAATTACGCGCTCAATCGTATGAGCGAACGACTCTGTCGTTTGATGAGGTAGGCCATAGATAAGGTCAATACTGGTTGAAACAAAACCTAGTTCACGAGCACGTTCGATCATTGCAAAGATAAACTCTTCAGACTGTTCTCGGTTTACCGCTTTTTGAACCTCTTTATTAAAGTCCTGTACCCCAAGGCTAATCCGATTAAAACCTTCTGCACGTAGATGATCTAGCGTATCAAGCTCTATCTCGCGCGGGTCAATCTCAATCGAGAACTCCCCTTCTTCAGCAAAGTTAAATTGTTCTTTTAATAACGCAACGAGTTGAGAAATTTGTTGTTTAGTTAAGAATGTCGGTGTTCCACCACCCCAATGCATTTGGGTGACCGTTTGATGCTTAAACAATCCCGCTCGTTGCTTAATTTCAGCCGCTAGATATTCAAGGTATTGATCAGCTTTATGCGAATGTCGAGTAATAATCTTATTACAACCACAGTAATAACAGAGCATATGACAAAATGGGATATGGATATATAGCGATAAACGGTCGCTGTCACTATCAGCAACCGCATTAACCAAGTCAGACTCACCAAAAGACTCATCGAACTCCAACGCTGTTGGGTAAGAGGTATAGCGCGGCCCACTATAATTATACTTCTCGATTAAAGCTTGATCCCACTGAATCTTTGCTTGAGCTTGTCTTGTCACTGTGTCACCTAACATATCTTTAAATGCATTTTCAATTTGGCCGTCATTATTCTACAAACAATAACGTTAAACATTGATCGATCGCAATTGAACGATCATTAGTTGACCCGCTATGGTATTCATAGCACTATTTATGCCTAGGAAAGTTTCAATCGCTTACAATAGAATAAACAAAAATATGCCGTATTTGTAATGGTAAAGATAAGGTTAACTCATGACATCAGCTAGAGCCAAAACCAAGGAAGATAAGCAGCTTAAACATCAATTGATCATTGATGCCGCCGAGCAGCTATTTAAGCAACAACATCAATTAACGACAGTTGCCACCATTGCAAAAACCAGCGAACAAGCGAAAGGGACTGTCTACCTGTACTTTTCAAGTAAAGAGACTATTTACTTATCCTTGCTAAAACAACATTATCAAATATGGTTTGATCAGTTGAATCAAACGATTAGCCAAAGTCATAGTCTAGCCGAAATATTAACTTGTTTTGTCAGCTACCCAGTAAAAAGTGATGTATTTTTCTACCTCGCGAGCTTATCATCTTCAACCTTGGAGCCGGCAAGTGATAAAGAGTTCAAACAGCAATATTATGATTGGTATAATCAAGCATTTGACGAATTAGCACAGTTAATCGTACAACAGTTTCCGGTACTCAATAATCAACAAAGTTTAAGCTTACTCAATGACAGCCATGCTCAGTTACTCGGGCTATGGCAACAACAAACACGCTTACCAGACACGAGCTTTGAAGTGAACGCGAAAGCTGCGTTAGCACGTTTATGGAAAGGCTATTTCAGTAAATAAATAATAAGAATAAGAATATGATCACAAAGTATATACTTCCCATAGCGCTAACAGGTCTATTAACCGGTTGTCAGTTAACCAATGCTTCACCAGAGTCAACCGTTGCTAAGTTAACCAAAAATCAGCTCAGCGAGTTAGATCGATTTAATCAAATTGCACAACGAAGCTGGCAATACCGTAATAACCTCGATGAAGATAATAACGCAATAAAGAGTAATAAATTATCAGATTTGTCGCCGCAAGCATTAGCGAATAAACACCAACAGCATCAAGTTTTTTTAAATCAACTAGATAAAATTAACTTAAACCAACTCGATGCAACGCAACAACTAAATTGGCAGATATTACGTCGTCAAATTCAAGACTTAGCCGACAATTATCGTTTTAAACAGCATTATATGCCGCTAACGTCTGAGTATGGCTTCCATGTTGGCTTAGCCAATATCCGTTATCGTTATGCCTTTCAATCTTCGCAAGACTATCAAGATTATTTAGCGTTAATGCAACAAGTGCCGCAATACTTTGATCAGCAGCTATTTTGGATGCGCCAAGGGATCGCTTCAGGTATGACACAGCCTCAAGCAGTATTAAAAGGCTTTGAACAAAGCATCGAAGTCTATATCACTGATGATATTGAGCAAAGTGAGTTCTACCAACCATTCAAAGAACTCCCTGCCACGATTGATAAAGCACAACAACTAAAGCTCAAGCAACAAGCGAAAGAAATCATAAAAGATCAGGTTATCGCCAGTTATCAGCAGTTCTATGACTTTATGACCACAGAATATATCCCGCAAGCTCGCACCAGTTTTGGCGCATCGGAACTGCCTAATGGTGCAGCTTTTTATGATAATCGTGTTAAATATTACACCACGCTTGATTTAAATGCTGAGCAAGTCCACCAGCTTGGCTTAAAAGAAGTAGCTAGAATTAAAGCAGAAATGAATCAAATCATTACCTCATTAAATTTTGACGGTAGCTTTAGTGATTTTTTACACTTCCTACGTACGGACCCACAATTTTATGCGACAACCCCGCAACAGTTATTAGAAAAAGCAGCTTGGTTATCTAAAAAAGCTGATGCCATCTTACCCAAGTTATTTAGCCAACTACCTACGACACCGTATGGTGTAGAAGCAGTGCCAGCAGCAATTGCACCTAAATACACCACAGGACGTTATAAAGGTGCTAGTAATGACAATGAAGCTGGTTATTACTGGGTTAACACCTACGCACTCGATAAGCGCCCGTTATATGTGCTACCTGCATTAACACTCCATGAAGCAGTGCCAGGACATCATCTGCAAATATCACTCAATCGCGAGCTTACTCACTTACCAGAATTTCGCCGCCGTTCTTATATCTCAGCGTTTGGTGAGGGCTGGGGGTTATACGCCGAATGGCTCGGTGTTGAGACCGATTATTACAGTACGCCTTACGAACAATTTGGTCGTTTGACTTATGAAATGTGGCGTGCCTGTCGCCTTGTGGTTGATACCGGAGTTCATGCCAAAGGGTGGAGTCGCCAACAAGTGCTTGACTATATGGCACAAAATACAGCGCTATCATTACATAACGTGAAAACAGAAACAGATCGTTACATCTCATGGCCAGGGCAAGCGCTTAGTTACAAAATGGGTGAGTTAACTATTAAGCGTCTTCGTCGCCAAGCAGAGCAAGCTTTGGGGGATAAGTTTAATGTCAAAGAGTTTCATAAGCGCGTACTTGCAGAAGGTTCAATTCCATTGCAAGCATTAGAGCAACAAATACAACATTACATTGAACAAACACTCGCAGACAATCAAACTTAATAACGATGCTAAGCCACCAGTAATATTGAATAATTATCATTGCTGGTGGTTTAATCCGATCGTCTAATCTATCGTTGAATTAGACTTGATATAAATCAACAATCCCCTCAGCTCACTCATTCATAATAACAACATTAATAATCACAGGTATTATGCAATGAATAACAAGCAAGAAGTCTTTGACAAACAAGAGCTCAATTTAGTGCCAATCATGGCTGTCGTCACGCCTGTTATCACCTTAATGGTGGTCTTTGTTCCTTCATTGTTTTAACCTGAGAGCGTTTCAATCAGCATTTATCTTTATCTCAGTAAATGCTGATAAACTTTATTAGTCATACTGATACTTTTTATTTTCGATGACATAACACTAAAAAGAACCAACAGTGAGCACTCACTCTTACTGTTTCATACACAAGCAGGCTATTCTATTTAATTTAAACATTAAATCAGCAAAGAAAACATTCAGCTTACCAAATAAAACTCACTGTGTTCGCTCACAAAAGTAGCGTTACAAAGCGCATTAACTGGCTATCACTACGGCTCTTGGCTATAATTTGCACCCCGCAACAACGAAGTCTGGCTCATGTCAAAAACTGTCTCAAAACCTACAGCGAAACCAATCAATCAATACCCTATTTACTGGGCAGAATGCTTTGGTACAGCGCCTTTTTTACCCACAACCCGTAAGGAAATGGACGCATTAGGCTGGGATAGCTGCGATATTATCATTGTTTCTGGTGATGCTTACGTCGATCATCCGAGTTTTGGCATGGCAGTTATCGGTCGTGTACTAGAGGCCCAAGGCTACCGTGTTGGTATTATTTCCCAACCCAAATGGGATAATAAAGATGCCTTTATGGAGCTTGGAAAACCCAACCTGTTTTTTGGTGTCACCGCTGGCAACATGGACTCGATGATTAATCGTTATACCGCCGATCGAAAATTGCGTCACGATGATGCATACACACCAAATAATGAAGGCGGTAAACGCCCTGACCGTGCGGTATTAGTCTACTCACAACGTTGTCGTGAAGCATACAAAGATACGCCTATTATCCTTGGTGGTATTGAAGCCAGTCTGCGTCGCCTTGCTCATTATGATTACTGGTCTGATAAAGTTCGTCGCTCTGTACTTATTGACGCTAAAGCCGATATCTTACTCTTTGGTAATGCTGAGCGAGCTCTGGTTGAGTTCGCTTACCGAGTCGCTAATGAAGAACCTATCGAAACAATAACCGACATTGCTGGAACAGCAGTCATTATTAAAGAGTTACCGCCGGGTTATAAAGAAATCGACTCAAGCCGCATCGAAAAACCAAATAAGGCGATGGTACCTAAAATGCCTAACCCTTATGAGACCGATACCGATTGTAAGAACGACACCGATAAAGCGACTGAAAAAGCGGCAGCACAGGCACAAGTGGTTACGGTACGCCCTTCTCGCCATGACAGTAAAACAACCGCAGTGCGCTTGCCGTCATTTGAAAAGTTAAAAGGCGATCGTGTACTGTATGCTCATGCCGCCCGTGTTATGCACCTAGAAACCAACCCTTATTCCGCACGCGCGTTAATTCAGAAACACGGTGATAGAGAGTTATGGGTGAATACGCCACCGATCCCATTGACTACCGAAGAAATGGATTTTGTCTTTGGTTTAGATTATGCCCGCGTACCACATCCATCATATGGCAAAGCCAAAATACCGGCTTACGATATGATCAAAACATCAGTTAATATTATGCGTGGCTGTTTTGGGGGTTGTTCTTTCTGTTCAATCACCGAACATGAAGGGCGCATCATTCAAAACCGCTCGAAAGAGTCAATTCTTAACGAGCTAGAGCAAATCCGCGATAAAGTACCAGGCTTCACAGGTACTATTTCAGATCTCGGAGGCCCAACAGCGAACATGTATCGTTTGGGTTGTTCTGATCCCAAAGCAGAAATTAACTGCCGACACCCCTCTTGTGTATTCCCTAAAATCTGTAGCAAACTCGACACCGATCATAAACACACGATCGATTTATACCGTGAAGCGCGCAAAGTTAAAGGGATAAAGAAAATATTAATCGCTTCTGGTGTACGTTATGACTTAGCCGTTGAGTCACCGGAATATGTCAAAGAATTAGTGTCACACCATGTTGGGGGTTATTTGAAAATAGCGCCTGAGCATACAGAAAAAAAGACACTAGACTTGATGATGAAGCCAGGAATGGGTGCCTACGATAAATTCAAAGACATGTTCTATGAGTTTAGTGAGCAGGCAGGGAAAAAACAGTACATGATCCCTTACTTCATTTCAGCTCACCCAGGTAGTACCGATGAAGATATGTTGAACTTGGCTTTATGGCTAAAAAGTAATGACTTTGAGTGTGACCAAGTACAAAACTTTTATCCATCACCAATGTGTAATGCCACAGCCATGTATCATTCTGAAACCAACCCGTTAAAGCGCGTTAAATACAAGAAGAAAGGCGAAGAGCTATTTGTAGCAAAAGGTGAACGTCAACGCCGCCTACATAAAGCCCTCTTACGCTACCATGATCCAGCAAACTGGCCACTAATCCGACAGGCGTTAACCCGCATGGGCATGAAGTATTTAATCGGTACAAAGAGCCACTGTCTTGTGCCAAGTGAATTTGAAGAGGAAAGAGTCGCTGCGACTAAACGTAGTCGTGAGTCGAGTCGACATGGTAATAAACGTTTTGCGACGAAGCACCCTAAACAACCGGACATCAGAAAAGATAAGCCGACGTTTAGTAAAAATAAAGCTAAAAAGCCAAAGGGAACCGAGCCCACATTAACAACGAAAGCCAAACCTAAAGTGAAAAAAGCAACACCGAACAAAACTCGAAAACGCCCTAATACCACTGGGAAACCAGCACTAGGAGCAAGGCCAGACCGAGCCTAACAAAAAAAAGCAACCTTATAAGGTTGCTTTTTTAATATCATAACGTTGCTTTTTAAACTTTAAACTGACTCAGTAGCTTATTAACATCATTTCCTAAATGGTTAAGCTCTTCTGCCGAGTTAGTTGTTTCTAGTGACTGCTCTAATGTACGATCTGAAATTTCAGACATAGAGTTCACATTTGAGCTGACTTCATTTGATGCGATAGCTTGTTCATTCGCTGCATTAGAAATTAAACCAATTGCATCATTAATTTCCACAATGAAGCGATCTATCGATATCAATGCTTGTTCAGCTGACTGCACTTGCTCAGCAGTCTGTTCTGCATTTGACTTACTCTTCGTCATTTCTTGACTCGCTTGCTCTGAGCGTTGTTGCAAGCTAACAATAATATTTTGTATCTCTTCCGTTGATTCCTGAGTACGCGATGCGAGTGAGCGGACCTCATCGGCCACAACAGCAAAACCACGACCTTGCTCACCAGCTCGTGCGGCTTCAATCGCAGCATTTAAGGCAAGTAAGTTTGTTTGCTCGGCAATACTACGTATAACATCAAGCACAGTACCTATTTTTTCACTATCAGCACAGACCGCATCAACAATTGTACTCGCCTCAGTAATTTGGTTCGATAGATCTTGCATTGAACTTGCTGCAGCAACCACCACATTACTACCTTGAGAAGCCGCTTCAGCAGTTGATACTGATAACTCTGCCGCTTGAGTTGCGCTAGAGCTGACCTCTTGAGCACTTGCAGACATTTCAGTCATACAAGACGCTGCTTGTTGCGCTTGAGTTTGCTGTTCTCTAACTTCGTTCTGTGCGCTATTTGCTTTATCAATTAAAGATGCCGAGGAGCTTAATAAACTACTAATTGCAGAATTAACTTTCAACACAGTTTGCTGCATCTTTTCTGCAAAAATATTGTAATTGTCAGCAAGTTGAGCCAATTCATCCGTTCCAGATGATGGGATTCTAATCGTTAAGTCACCTTCACCCTGCGCAATATCAGATAACACAGCGTTGGTTTCAAATAACTTCGAGGTGATAGCACGTGTAATAAAGAATGATACGATTACACCAACAATGACAGCAATAGCAGCAAAGATAAATAACATGTTCGATGCAGTCTCAGTATTGCTATTAGCGGTATTTGCTGCTTCTTTCATTGAACCAGAAATGGACTCTCTTAGTTTTGCAATATTTTCAGCAACAATAGGTCCGATGGTATCAAGCTCTTTAATTCCCTTATTACGAGAATAGATGAGTTCACTAGTTTTGTTTGCAGCGCTAATATAATCTGTGATTAATGCTTTAGCATCGGTTGTCAATTGGCGTCGTGTTGGGTTTTCTAAGTTATCCATAAGATAATCGATTTCGTATAAGGACGCATCGAGTTCTTTATTAAATCGTGTTACTTGCTCAGGCTGGTTCTCTACAAGGAATTTACTAACATACAGCCGTCCTAACAATAGTGCACGAATAGCCTTACCCGCATGGTAAGCAGCTGTAACGTCACCATCCTTCTCTGCAGTATCCATTACTTGCGTTAGCTTACGCTCGATCTGTGGTCCTGACTTATTTAAGATTCCATTGACCAGTTCATTTCTTAAACGCTGATTTTTTACCACGACATTAGTAAATATAGAGGTGTATGTAGACTTTCTCTCTTCAACAAATTTGAGAATTTTAACGCGTTCAGGATTTTGAATTTCCTGAAACGTTTTTTTCATACCTTCATCCCAAAATTTGGCTTTATTAGAAAACTCATCAACGAAAGACTCTTTGCCCGTTTTTATATAATTCTTTACTGTTAAGCGCAGACTATAGACGCTGTCAGTGATGTCGGCAGCAAGCTCTGTATCAGGAGCCAAATCAAATGAAATGGTTCTCATATCGTTTGCCAGGCTTGATAATAAATTCGAACTAGTAACAGAAATTGCAATCAAGATAACAATCATCACAGCAGGTACGATTGCCAACTTTTTAGATACAGATAGGTTTTCAATATTCATGGAGTTTGACCTTAATTACGACACTAAGAAAACAAACAGTAAGCGTTTGTTTAACTTTGACTAAGAACATCCCTGTACGAACAATCTACATCAAATAACCCAGATCTATTTGATTTAGAAAAGTTGAATATAACAGTATCATAGGTCAAGAAAACACACCTATAAAGACAATTCATACTTAAGTATGAACATAAGACTTAATTAATCAAGAAATTGACTTTAATTTATAGGGGCGAGAGTTTTACCACACATTAAAAAGCTGTTTCAATGCCTGAGCTTGACGTCGGCTGACATCCACTTGATGACCAGAGGTCATTATTGCTAATAAACTACCTGTAGCCAGCCCATCTTCTATTTTAGCAATACTATCAATCCGAATAACTTCGCCTCGACTGGCTTTAAAAAACAATGCGGGATCTAGCCTTTTTTCGACCTTCGTTAATGAAGAGTGAATATAGGATTTCCCCTGCTCAGTAAATACAGCGACGTGGTTTCCCACTGACTCGAAACGTTCAACTTCCTGCAAACGGATAATTTTACTACTATCGCCAAATTTTAATAGTAAGCCATGGTTGTCGGGTAAATAACTAATCAACTCCTTTTCAGGCTGTTCAACAGTCGTAGCGATAAGTGCAGTTTGTTGAACGCGGGTTAAACTTTGTTGTAATCGCTCACGATTGATCGGTTTCACGATATAGTCAGCGGCATTCAACTCAAATGCATCTACTGCATGTTGATTAAACGCCGTGCAAAATATAAATTGAATATTAGAATCAATATACTGAGCTAGCTCAAGGCCGGTCATCTCAGGCATTTGAATGTCTAGAAATACTAAATCAATACTATGTTGTTGTAATAAATCGATCGCTTGTTGACCATTTTTAGCTTCAGCAATGACCTCCACACCTTCACACGTACTTAATAATCTTTTTAACTCAACTCGCGCAAGACGCTCGTCATCAACGATTAGAACTTTTATCAAGTGGTAACTCCATTTCTACAATAAATTGATTATCTTGCTGTGTTTGCTGCCAAGTAAAGGCACTGCCAAACATCAAGGTCAGACGTTTTTTTATATTCACAATCCCTGTTTGTGTACCATCAGCTTGTGATTGAGCTTTCACACTATTAATCACACTTAAGCGCCATTTAGATGACGACTCTTTTGCAGCAACAACACTAATTGTTCCCCCTTCACTATTTGGAGAAACACCATGCTTAATCGCATTTTCAACTAACGTTAATAATGTTAGCGTTGGCATGTTTTGTTGTAATAATTCATCATCTAGCTCAACTGATAACCTTAGCCGCTCTTCTAAACGAATAGACTCAATAGCTAAATAGCGAGTTGCTACTTGCCACTCGTCAGCTAATGTTGACTGCGCCTTTAGGTGAGCCTGCAAGTGAGTACGAAATAACTCAGAAAGCTGAGTTACCGTATCGGCAGCTTTATCTTGATCTTCATATATAAGCGCACGGATACTGTTAAATGCATTAAATAAGAAGTGAGGATTTAGTTGATTGGTTAATTGCTGAATTTGAGCCTGATGCATCTGCTTTTTCATCTTAACTCGAGATAGATGTTGTAGCCAAAATAGATACACTACCGACCATACAAACAAGATCGAGTAACAATTAAAAAAGGCGATGATGTAAGCATCAAATTGAGATAACTTAAAATCTAAGGCCCCATCATCATTAATAAATTGCATCTCACTAACATCTGAAAATTTAAAAACTTCAACTTTGCTCAACAATACAGACAACCCTAAATAAACAGCTGAAACTAAAGCCAAATATGTTAATAAAGGCCAAATTACTCCCCACGATAGAGTATAATGAATAACTTTTATTTTTAGGTATGTACGAATAAAAAAGTGACAAACAACAACAAAGAGAAATACCTCAGCTAACACTCTAAACGTTACATGCTTAATGCTAACGGAGTCAGAAACAAATACTGAAAACACTGAGAAGTGAAACGCAAAGAATAAAATTGCGGTGATCAGCGTAACTATCCTATAACTCTTCTTAGTCGAAAGACTCGTATTTATAATGTGGCGAGTGAGATTATTCATTATGTTTATTATTCATACCTTAATGCATCAACGGGATTTAATTGTGCGGCCTTAACTGCTGGTGCGAGGCCAAAGATAACACCAATAGCGGTGGTAAACCCAAAAGACAGCCCTATGGCCCACATCGGAACCATAACACCTGCAGAACCAGGCATCATCATCGCAACTAATGCGGCTAGACCATAGCCCAACAATAGACCGATAATACCACCCAATAAGGATAGAATAAGAGCTTCAATTAAAAATTGAAATAAAATAAATTGCGGCGTCGCCCCGAGCGCTTTTGCAATACCAATCTCTTTCGTTCGCTCTGTCACAGACACTAACATAATATTCATAATCCCAATACCGCCTACTAAGAGACTTATCCCCACGACCCCAGAAGCCACTAATGTCACTGATGTGGTAATGCTCTCAAATTGTTGCTTGGTTTTTTCAGCGGTTACAAATTCAAAATGATCAGGGTCATCACCACTTAATTTATGTTTTTGCCGTAATAAACGGCTCATTTGCTCTTTAATATCGCTTAATGATGCCCCTTGCTCAGGCCTAAACATAATATCAATATTATCAGTCACTTGACTACCGTTAAGTGATTTGATCGTACTAAATGGAGCTATAATATAGTTGTCTTGGTCGAACCCAAATAAACTGCCTCGAGTCTCTGCGACCCCGATAACTCGAAACCAGTCACCACTTAGATTAATAAACTCGCCAACGGGATTATCCGGCATCTTGAGCTTCTTCATCACCGAACTACCGATAAATGCAACACGGCGGCGTTTTAAATCATCACTTTCAGATAAAAACCGGCCCAACTCAGGATAAACATGAATCACTCGTTGGTAACTACTATCTGTACCGATAATTTGAGTTTGGGTGGTATTACGACCAAATTGCACGCTTGAACCTAAACTAAATGCGCGCATTGTCGCAGTCATATCACTGACATTATTCACTTTACCTTTGAGCAACAGGAAGTCTTCATAACTTATTTTATTACTAAAACCCAACATCTCCTGTTCCGCATTAGTAAATGCTCTTAAGGTCACCATATCACTACCTAAATCATCAAGCTGTTCGGTAATGTTACTACTCAAACTTTCCATCACCGCAACAACGGTAATCACCGCTGCAACACCAATAATAATACCTAAGGTTGTTAACGCACTACGCATCCCGTGAGCAGCAACAGCTTGCATGGCTGCTTTAGTACTTTCAAGCAGTGAATATAGGGTATTAAGCATAACATGCACGCCTCTGTTCATTAGTAATATCAGACTCTATTTCGCCATCCACGAGTCGAATGACGCGATGACAATGTGCGGCGATCTCCGCTTCATGAGTAACTAAAACGATAGTATGTCCCTGTTGATGTAGCTCATCAAATAACGCCATAATGTCCTTTGTCGTTTTACTATCGAGATTGCCGGTCGGCTCATCCCCTAATATTATTGCAGGGTTAGTCACGAGCGCCCGAGCAATAGCAACTCGTTGTCGCTGACCACCTGAGAGCTGATTTGGAAAGCTATTAACCTTGTCAGCTAAGCCAACTCGTTCAAGCGCTTCAAATGCCTTTTGCTTACGCTGAGCACTTGGCATAAAACGAAAAACCAATGGCTGCATCACGTTATGTAATACACTAACCCGCGGTAATAAATTAAAGCTTTGAAAAATGAAGCCCACACCTTTATTTCTTATTTCTGCAAGTGTTGCCTCATTTTGTTCAGCAACATTTTGTTGCTCTAACCAATATTCGCCCGATGTTGGTTGATCTAAACAGCCCAAAATATTCATCAAAGTTGACTTACCAGATCCTGACGGTCCGGTAATCGCCACGTAATCATTTTTCTCGATGGCTAAATCTACCTTCGATAACGCTAAATAATCTTGCTCTGCCATAGGGTAACTTTTCGTAATTTGGTTAAGCTGAATTACCGGAGTCATCATGATTAGCTCTCCTTTTGGGACACTTGACTGCCCTCTTTTAGCTGATTAACAACTCTGCTTGGCCCGGTAATCACGACATGCTCTTTATTTAAACCAGAAAAAACTTGCTGTCTTGTATCTGTTGCAAGTCCCACTGTTACAACTTGTTTAACCGCTTTCTCGTTCTCAATGCGCCAAACATAGCTTTCCCCTTGATCTTGTTGAATCGCAGAGATAGGAACACTCAATGCATTCCCTGTTTTTGTTGTTATTATTTCAGCACGACAGCTCATGCCGGGAAAGAGCTTTTCTGTGCTGCTTAACAATACTTTGACCCGAAAATACAACCCTAACCCTTGCCTTGAAGAACGTGCAGAAGTCCCTATACTTGTGACCTCTCCAGTTAGTGCTTGCTTAGGATTTGCAGCTGAAAACACCTCTACAGCCATTCCGGGTTTAACCGTAGCAATATCAGCTTCATCTACACGAAGCTCGGCTAAAATAGTCTCAGGATCAGCTAAAGTCATCAGGGCTGAGCCAACAATATTTGTCGTTCCCGCAATAACTGTTTCACCTGGTTTAACATCAACAGCAGCAATTAAACCGGGCATAGATGCTCTAAACGTAGTCTTATTTAATCGATCTTTAGCAAATGCTAACGAAGCTAAATGTTGATTTAAACGTTCGTTTGCAGCTTTGACATTTATTTGAGCAATGGTTAATTGGCTCTGAAAACGTTCAAATTCATCGAGACCCAATAGCTTCTGTTGAAACAATGTTTCTTTCAATTCAAACTGACGTAACTTTTCTTGATATTGCTCAGTCACAAACTCAATCTGAATTTTTTGTGCATTGACCGCTGCTTGATTATTCGCAACATCAGCAGCAAATGCCGTTTGGTCTAGTTGCATTAATATTTGCCCCTGCTTTACATACTCCCCCTCTTCGACCAACACTTGGGTCACGATTCCGGTCACTTCAGAGCGAATTTGAATCTGAGTATTAAAGACTAAATTTCCTGATGCCAAAATACTATCGGCGAGCACTTGTTCACTAACTTGCTCGCTATTGACGACAACTTTATTCTGCGTGCTTTTACTCTTATTCCAACTAACAAGTGCTACAACACCGACAATAATCAATGCAAAAATGATAACTTTTTTCATAAGATTTACTCAAATAAGCTAGAGTTAATTATAAAAAGGCTAGCAAAAATAAGTCTGCTAGCCTTTTCAATTACGCTAAAATGAACCAGCTACCAAAAACGGTAATATAAGGTAATGTAGCGAAGGTAAAAGCCTTAACCGTAGTCATTTTGCAGCAATGTTGTAAACCAATCATTGCAATGATGATTGACCAAACAGAGAAAATATTAATCGATTCAGCCCATGTATATAGAGCTTCTGTTGGGGCTAGATTTAATACCAACTGATTTAATGATGCATAGTTCGTTAATGTTAACGGTAAGTCTGATACAGCAGCGGTTGTAAATAAAATAGTAAACCCGATCATATTTATTAATGCTGGCATTTGAGTCCAAATAGCAAAACTAAACCAGTCACCGTAGCTATACTGTGGGGATTGTTTGGCAGCAAACTTACCGATGGCTAAGTAAAAACCGGCTAAAATCGAAATCATGATTACCTGTGCAATCACAGTAAAAACAGCCCCAATAACTCCTGTGTATTCCGCTGTTAACTCCAAAGCTTCTGTTGCTGCTGCACGCTCAGAAGCACTCACATCCCCCATTTGCATTAACTGTTGTTCGACAATCCATTCAGGAGTCATGTTACTGAAAAAAGCTAACAAGCTCGCAGATGTCACACTAATTAACAACACTAAAGCAAGCCAGCTCCATTTTTTTGCTGATTGCAATTGTTCAAAAACCGTTTTAGGTGCGACAAATACATCAAGTAAAGTCATAGGTGTTGTAGGGTTAGTCGTTAGGGTATTCATAAAGAAGTCCTTTTATAGTATTTATGTCACCTTAAGTGACTATGTAAGGTTTATTAAGCGGAATAAGACACATAAACTCATTAAGTCTTATTCTTTACGTCTTGCCAGTGCTGCGTTTTCGATAATACGAACTAGGTAAATATTTATACCAATGTGAATAAAAGCATGGGGACAGCCATGCCGATGCTATTAATAACGATAACGAAGGAAGACTCTAAATCAGTCTTTTCTTCGATTGTTTTTCCGTGCCACCATGTCGTTGTCGCTAGTTTTATATTTGTGTTCCATGTAGATGTATCTTGGCTCATTTCACCCTCCTTGCGATGTCCTAACTTTATTAGTCGTTTAGAGAGCGAAGTTATTACACCCAAGCAAAAATATAAAATGAAAAAGAGTATTGAACTTAATATCAATACAGAGAATTCAAAAGTTGTGATTATTAAAATCCCACTTTTTAAATAAGCAATAAACTCCATAAAAACAACGTATTCTTCCATAGCATTAATAATTAGGTTGCTGATGGTTACATCATAAAAAAGAAGAGCTGAATGATGGGGAAAAAAATGACAAGCGGTTTATTTAAGGGATGAATGGTGATTAAATGCAGTACAAAATAAACAGCCCACTTAACAATCTAAGTGGGCTGTAATAAAGTAATGTATTGATAGTGCTCAGGGGTTACGCTTTCTTTAAAATGCCTTTCTTTTTCATATATACCAGCAATAGCGAAACCGCTGCTGGAGTAATACCAGAAATACGGCTAGCCATACCCAAGGTCGCTGGACGAGCCTCAGTCAGCTTAGCGACCACTTCATTTGATAAACCAGAAACTTGGCTATAGTCTAAATCAACTGGTAATAATGTATTCTCATTACGTTGTTGTTTTTCAACCTCATCCATTTGACGAGCAATGTAACCTGCGTATTTAACTTGAGTTTGTACCTGATAAGCCGCATCTTCTTTCTCTAGACCAGGTCCACAGCCATCAATTGTCATTAATGTCTTATAATCTAATTCAGGCCTGCGTAACAACTCTTCCAAGCTCGCTTCTCGGCTCATTGGCGTTTTTAATGTCGCATTTAGTTGCTCAGCTTGATCACTTTTAGCCTGAATCCAAGTTGATGATAAACGCTGCTTTTCTTGCTCGACGCTCTCAACTTTTTGATTAAATAACTGCCAACGATGATCATCAACTAAGCCCATTTTACGACCCATTTCTGTTAGGCGAATATCTGCATTATCTTCACGTAATAATAAACGGTATTCAGCACGACTTGTAAACATACGGTATGGCTCTTTGGTACCTAACGTTGATAAATCATCAATTAAAACACCCATATACGCTTGATTGCGCTGTGGTGACCACGGATCAAGCTCTTGTGCTTGTCTAGCAGCGTTTAAACCAGCAATTAAGCCTTGCGCACCAGCTTCTTCATAGCCTGTGGTACCATTGATTTGACCAGCAAAGAATAAGCCATTTATGAATTTATTTTCTAAGCTTGGTTTTAAATCTCGAGGATCGAAATAATCATATTCGATGGCATAGCCAGGACGAGTAATAAATGCATTTTCAAACCCTTTCATTGAATGAACAAGTTTAACTTGTACATCAAATGGTAAACTGGTTGAAATACCATTTGGGTAAATTTCATTAGTCGTTAAACCTTCTGGCTCTACAAAAATTTGATGTGAGTTTTTATCAGCAAAGCGGGTCACTTTATCTTCAATAGAAGGGCAGTAACGTGGACCAACGCCTTCAATAACACCAGTAAACATTGGGCTACGATCTAAACCATTACGAATAATGTCGTGAGTATTTTCATTAGTATGAGTGATATAACATGGGATCTGTTCAGGGTGATCACTTTGTTGACCAATAAATGAAAATACTGGTAAAGGTGTATCTCCTGGTTGAGCTTCTAGTTGAGAGAAGTCAATGGTCCGAGCATCAATTCGTGGTGGAGTGCCTGTTTTTAAACGATCAACACGCAGCGGCAATTCCCTTAAACGATCCGCTAAACGAATTGAAGCAGGGTCACCAGCTCTTCCGCCTGAATGATTCTGCAGACCTATATGGATACAACCACCTAAGAATGTGCCTACGGTTAACACTACGGCTTTGGCACTGAACTTAATCCCCATTTGGGTAACTACGCCTGTGACCTGATCATTTTCAACAATGAGATCATCACAAGATTGTTGAAAAATAGTTAAGTTCGGCTGATTTTCTAACTTGCTTCGTACAGCGGCTTTGTAGAGTGCACGATCGGTTTGAGCTCGTGTTGCTCGAACCGCAGGGCCCTTACTTGAATTTAAGGTACGAAACTGGATACCTGATAAATCTGTTGCTTGAGCCATATAACCGCCCAATGCATCGATTTCTTTTACCAAATGACCTTTACCAATACCACCGATGGCTGGATTACAAGACATCTGACCCAAAGTATCGATATTTTGAGTAAGCAATAGGGTTTGTTGACCCATTCGGGCAGCAGCTAATGCTGCTTCGGTACCAGCATGACCACCACCGATAACAATGACATCAAATTGTTTACTAAATAACATTACTCACCAGAATTACTATCTTTTAAAAGGGCGGATATTCTATCAATTTTTTATCGGATCTAAAACGATCAATTTCACTGATCATTTCACATAATATATATAAGATTATTTAAAGATCTTTATTATCTCTTATTATTAATGATCGGCATGATCTGTTAGTAACTGATCTAAGATCATGATGATCAAGATCTAATTGTTGATCACAATCTGTTATATGATCCTGATCCTACTTGGGAGTAGCTTGTGTATAAATAAGCTAGTTATCCACAGCGGTTTTATCTTGGATAGTTATTCAGTAATAAGTTTTTTTTTAAGGCCTGATATACGTACGTTATCCACATGTTTAATTGGTTAAATATTGTTATATTGGATAAGTTTTAACTGATCCAGCGCCAATAAAAGGTGATCGATTAGCTATAATGGCAGGTGTATATGGCACGATCTATTAAAGCAGATCGTAAGATCTGTGGTCTGGATCTACTTTAATTTAGAGAGTGATCGAGTGCATTTTTATGTTGAGATCGCTAGAGGTGATCTGGATCTCGATCGGTGTCGCTGGTGTGATCGATAAGCTTTAATCTATTAATTGATCTTTCCAGGCTAATAACCATTGCTCTGCACTGTCTTCTGGTAGTTCTCCAAGGCTAACATCAATAAGATTTATGTTTGTTTCACGTTGTGCGTTTAACTCACTCAATAAGTTATCTATGTCTTTACCTGCTTGGCAAAAAGTATCGTAGCTACTGTCACCAAGTGCACATACCGCAAATTTTATATTCGATAAATCTGGTTTTTGCTGTGTTAATTGTTCAACAAAAGGAGCGATACTATCAGGGAAGTCTCCAGCACCATGGGTTGATGTACAGACAATCCAGAGCTGTGGCTGGTTGAGATCAAGCTCATTTAAGTCTGGGGTTAAGTAGTTGGTGACCTGATGCTCAGACTCCAATATAGATGTTAAGTGATCGGCGACATATTCACTAGCACCGAGCATTGTTCCGATTAAAATTGATATGTTACTCATTTAATATCCTGATATTTATATGATTATTCGAAAAAGGTTGATTCGTCACCACTAAAAGCGATAGCACGAAGACAAAACTGTTGGCATTGTTGAATTAGGTTTATACGTTCAAATGTTGGCATATTTTGATGTTCCCAATGTAATGGAATCAATAATGACTCAACTAGAATACCAACGATCGCGTTTGCACTTAGTGATGGATCTTGCGCTTGAAAAATATTTTGTTCTATTCCTAACTCTATAATTTCAATGAACACTTGACTAAATTGCTTCTTAAATTGGCGTCTAATAAGTTCTATATGAGGTGTTATAGGCTCAGAGAATAGGGCATAAGCCAATTTATCAGCCATTAATGCACGCGCAAAAAATTGCTCTAGCGCTGTTTTTAGCTGTTCTTTGGCTTCTAAAGATACTCTAATCTGTGGTACATCCAATAATAAATCTTGATCGGTTAATTCGCGATAAACCTGCTCCAACAGAAAGTCTTTTGATTTAAAGTGTTTATAAACAGAGCCAACTGCAAGGCCAGAGTGAGTTGCAATATTAACAATGGTTAGTGCTTTGAACCCCCCTTTACTGACAATTTCTTGAGCAGCGGTTAATAGTTTTAATCGCTGCTTTGCCATGTGTGCCCGAGTTTTATCTGTCGCTCGATAAGCCATTTTATGCGTATTCGTAAATTAGTGATGTGACGATTAAACCGCAATTACTTACAAAGTAAAACAATTTTCTCTATATGGGATGTTAGTTAACAATTGCCGAGTAATGAAAACAACTAAGCTTAAAATTGGCTAATAATTATATTGATATTCGCAGAATGTTTCGACATTATGACGAAATGTCGATTACAAAGTGTTTATATGTATGGGTGTAACGTTTTATCGAGTGAAAGAAGGTGAGTTTTCACGGTTGGTAGAAACTCAGTCTATCACAAAATTTATTGCACAGGAGAGTGAAATTTATCCGTTAAAGTTTTCATTAGTTGGTATAAACCACCAGCAAAAGTTAGCTTATATTGTACGCCATGGTCGAAATGATGAATTACGAACATGGCGTTTAGATAACCTCGGTGCTTTTTTAAAGAAACTTGGTGTGACTAATTGGGAGGTTCAGCAAAGCTAATCTGGAGCTAATAACGTGTTTCGGGGTGGATATGATATTTCTGATAAGGTACTTGCTTCATTACGTAACATAGTTAATATAGTGCGAAATTTTTAAGTTTGTGTTTTCCATATCGTTAGGGATGACTTTTATGTCTCAAGTAGCTAATTCAATTTATCAACGTGTTACGCAACGCTCTTTTGGGCAATTATCAACGGGTCAAGCAACAACACTCTATACCCTAACAAACCGTCATGGAATGCAGGTTTCTGTGACTAATTATGGTGCAATTGTTGTCTCTGTATTTACACCTGATCGGACGGGGCGTATGGCTGATGTTGTTTTAGGTTACGATTGTGCTGCTGATTATGAAGAGGATAGTTATTATCTGGGTGCTGTTGTGGGTCGTTATGCTGGCCGTATTGAAAACGGGGTTATTGAAGTTGAAGGGCAAACACATCAACTCACGTTAAATGCACCAGATAGCCAGCTTCACGGTGGGCCTAACGCGTTTAACAAGCAACTATGGCAAGCTAAATCTAATCAAAATGATTGCAGTAGTGCCGTTTGTTTCACTTTGGTAAGTCCTGATGGTGACAATGGCTTTCCTGGTGACGTTACTGTTAAAGTTTTATATACATTAACTGACGATAATGAGCTAACCGTTGAATATACTGGGGTCACTAATAAAGCGACATTACTTAATCTAACCCAGCATAGCTATTTTAATCTAGCTGGCCATAACTCGGGTAATATTCATAATCATCAGGTGCAAATCAATGCGGATAGTTTTTTGCCAATGACTGAACGGGCATACCCAACTGGGCAAATTAAGTCTGTTGCTGGGACTGTTCATGATTTTACAAAGCTAAAAACATTGGCTGAAGATATTGATGGTGATGATGAGCAGATTAAGATTGGCTTAGGCTACGATAATTATTGGCTAACAAATACTGACGCTCTGTCAGGTGATACTTTTTCAGCTAGGGTTGTCGATCCTGATACTGGTCGTTCATTAACGATTTATACCGATCAACCGAGCATCATTTTATATACAGCTAACTATATTGACGGTAGCCATGTGGGTAAAAATAATTTCACCTATCAGCAGCGTGCTGCGTTATGCCTTGAGCCACAACGGGCTAATAATCGTGAGTATGGTCCTTCACTCGCTAATACCTTATTAACACCGCAACAATCGTTTTATAGCAAAAATCGTTATTGTTTTGGTGTGGTGTAATAATAAAAACACTTAATGCTGAAACTGCAGTTGAGCATTAAGTGTTTTTTGTTTTTATTTACCGATACAGAATGAGGTAAATATACGGCTTAATAAGTCATCGGAAGTGAACTCTCCAGTGATCTCACTTAAATGATTCTGTGCAATGCGTAGCTCTTCAGCTAGCAATTCTCCGGCATTAAAACCGACTAATTGATCTTTACCAATATCAATATGCTGGCTTGCTTGCTCTAGTGCTTCTATATGACGTGCTCGTGCCATAAAACTGCCTTCACCAACACTTTGGTAACCCATACAGTCTTTTAGGTGAGATTTTAGCGCTGAAACACCATCACCTGTTTTAGCTGAGATCTTAAAAATCGGGTAATCATTTTCTGTTGATTCACCAGTGTTATCACCGCTTAAATCCGCTTTGTTTCGAATCACTGATAAACCGATACCAGGTGGTAGTTTATCCATAAATTCAGGCCAAATCATGTGAGGGTCGCTATGACTTGTTTCAGTGCCATCAACCATAAATAACACGCGATCTGCTTGATTGATTTCTTCCCAAGCGCGTTTAATGCCGATTTGTTCAATCTTATCTGGGCTTTCACGTAACCCTGCAGTATCGATTATATGTAAAGGCATACCGTCGATATGTATATGCTCTCTTAATACATCACGAGTCGTTCCAGCGATGTCAGTGACAATCGCTAACTCTTGACCTGAAAGGGCGTTTAATAATGATGACTTACCTGCATTAGGTCGACCAGCGATAACCACACGCATCCCTTCACGTAATAAACTGCCTTGACGTGCTTGTTGGCGTACTCTATCTAGGTGTTCGATGATCGCATTGAGGTCGCCAAGCACTTTGCCATCTGATAGAAAGTCGATTTCTTCTTCAGGGAAGTCGATGGCTGCCTCTACGTAGATGCGTAAACGGATTAAACCTTCTACTAGTTGATTTATATGTTGTGAAAACTCGCCTTTCATTGATTGCACGGCTGACTTTGCTGCTTGTTCTGAGGTTGCATCAATTAAATCAGCGATAGCCTCGGCTTGTGCTAAATCCATTTTGTCATTCATAAAGGCGCGCTCTGAGAACTCCCCAGGGCGGGCTGTACGAATACCTTTGATGGTTAAAACACGCTTAATCAGCATATCCACAATGACTGGACCGCCATGGCCTTGTAGCTCAAGGACATCTTCTCCAGTGAATGAATTGGGATTATTAAAGAATAGGGCGATGCCTTGATCTAATTCGCTACCGTCTCCATTTAAGAATGCACAATAATCAGCAAGGCGAGGGGTTGGTACCTTACCTAAAATGGTCTCAGCTGCTTGGCGCGCGAGAGGACCCGAAATACGTACAATGCCTACACCGCCACGTCCCGGAGGAGTTGCTTGGGCAACGATAGTGTCTGTTTCAAAGCTCATAATAATATCTTGATAAGGTGAATTAGTGCGATTTTAACACATCGATGAAATTAGAATAAAAAAAAAGTCCGCTTAATGAGATTAAGCGGACTTTTTTGTTAATGCTTTGGATTTAGCTTATGACTTTTTACCTTTCGCTTCAGCTTTATCAATAGCACGATAGATAATTGTTTGCTGAATTAAGGTAACCACGTTACTGACAACCCAGTATAAAACCAGACCTGATGGGAACCATAAGAAGAATACGGTAAAGATAACTGGCATAAATTGCATCATCTTTTGCTGCATTGGGTCAGCAGACATTGAAGGTTGCATCTTGGCCATTAACCACATACTTGCACCCATTAATAGCGGCAATACGTAATATGGGTCAAGGGCTGACAGGTCATCAATCCATAACATAAATGGTGCGTGACGTAGTTCAACAGACTCTTGAAGCATCCAGAAGAGGCCAATGAAAATAGGCATCTGTAATAACAACGGTAAACAACCACCTAATGGGTTTACTTTTTCTTTCTTGTAAAGCTCCATAGTTGCTTGACCCATCTTCTGACGGTCATCACCAAAACGTTCTTTTAGTTGTGCCATTTTTGGCTGTAACTGACGCATTTTCGCCATTGAAGTGTATTGCTTCTTCGTCAATGGGTACATTAAACCACGAACCGCAAAGGTTAATAGGATAATAGCAAAACCCCAGTTACCAACTAAACCGTGGAAAAAGGTTAGTGCCATATGTAATGGCTTCGCCAACCACCATAGGAAACCGTAATCTACGGTTAAGTATAGTGTTTCAGATAGCGCTTCTAAACGATCTTGCAGTTTTGGACCTGTATATAGAGTAGCACCTAATGTTGCTGAGCTATTGGCTGCAACCGTCACAGGTGAACCTTTGTAGCCTATGATACCTTGCTCTTCATTAACTAGCTTAGAGTAGATATGGTTTTCATCTTCAGCCGTTGGTACCCAAGCGGTCACAAAGTAATGCTGAATCATAGCAACCCAACCACCAGTGGTTAGTAGTTTTAGATTGCTATCTTCCATATCGCCATAGCTAAACTTGTCGTATTTTTCTTCTTGCGTCGAATATGCAGCACCGCGATACAATTGCATCATCATGCTACTTTCTTCGTTAGGACGCACAACGCTTTGTTTTAGCTGACCATACATTTGTAATTGAATGTTTTGGCTAGAAGTGTTGTTGATATGGTAATTAACTTTGACGTTATATTTATCGCGAGCAAAGCTAAATACTTTTTCAAATACAACACCGTTTTGGTCTTGATAAGTTAAGGTAACATCCAGAGAATCTTGGCCATCAGCTAAAGTGTAGCTATCTTGCGCCACTTGATAAAGAGGACGCCCTGTTGAGCTAGCATCTGGACCATTAGCACCAATTAATCCACTTTGAGCAACAAATTGATAATTCGCTTGTTGTTCTAGGAGGTTTAGTCTTTTTGTGCCATCAAGTTTGACGGGGTACTCTAATAATGTCGATTCGACAATATCACCACCGAGAGTATCGATAGCCAGTTCAATTAAGTCGGTCTTAACCGTAATAATCTTACGTTCTGAGTCATTGCTTAACGTGGCAGGCGCGTTTGAGGTTGTGCTTGCTGGAATTTCTGCGTTAGCGGCGTTGGCTGTTTCTTCTATTTGTTGAGGTGCTGGAGCTGTATCAGTTTGCCATTGTTGAAAAAGCAAAAATGACACAAACAGCAATCCCAAAATCAATAAATTACGTTGTGATTCCATAAGGCGTTAATTTCTTCTCTGGTTGTTAGAATGTTTTTTATCTGGCACAGGGTCACTACCGCCAGGATTAAAAGGATGACATTTTAATAGACGTTTGCTTGTTAACCAAGCACCTTTTATCAATCCGTGACTATTTATTGCCTCAATACCATATTGAGAGCATGTTGGAGTGAAGCGACAGCGAGGACCAATGAGTGGGCTAATGAATAGCTGATAGCCACGAATTATCGCTGTTGCTGCTCTTTGTAGCGGCGAGCGATTTTTTTCCATAGCTTATTGGTTAGTTTGTTTAGCTCATCGTTTGTTAGTTTACCAATACCACCTTTAGCAATAATAACGTAATCAAGAGATTGTAGGTTATGTTGCTTTAAACGAAAGTTATCACGGATAACGCGTTTAACTTGATTGCGATCAACTGCTAACTTTAATTGTTTTTTTGGAATGACTAAGCCTAATCTTGGATGATCTAAATCATTAGGGCAGGCTAAAATGGTCAGTTGTGGTGAACCAGCACGAAGAGGGTTTTTGAAGACTTTTTGAAAATTCGCGGGAGTTAAAAGTCTTAACTCCCGAGAATAAGAATAATTAACCATGGGTCAATTATTACGCGCTTAACTTAGCACGGCCTTTTGCGCGACGACGAGCAAGAACGGCACGACCGCCCTTAGTTGCCGAGCGTGCACGGAATCCGTGGTTGCGCTTGCGTTTTAAAACGCTAGGTTGAAAAGTACGTTTCATAGTATTAACTCGATCGAAATTAAACTGTACAGTATTGCGCTTGCTGCATCATTACAAACAAACACACCCTAATTAAAGGACGCGAGATCTTAGATAATTACAGCCTATTTGTCAATTAAAATAGATGGTGCAATGCTTAATAATTACGCGCCAGATCACAATTACCATGTTGTTAATGGAAGGTATATTGTTGATATGTGGTTAAGTTGTTGATTTTATTTGTCTTGCGTTGTTGATCTTACGAGGATCCTTAGGGGTTTCATTAAGGGATCTTGGTATTAAAATTGAGGAATGTTGATAAGATCAAAAATAACTAAATTTATTCACAATTTACTCGGGATTAACTAGCGATTTTGGCTCTCAAGCGCTAGAATGTGGAGTCTTTTATTGTGGGTTTGGAGTGAATAGTGACTGCTTGGATTTGGCAACAGTGCTTAGATAGGTTACAGGAAGAATTACCTGCAACGCAGTACAGCATGTGGATTAGACCGTTACAAGCGGTTCATGAAGACGATACACTTACCCTCTATGCGCCAAACCGATTTGTTCTTGATTGGGTTCGCGATAAATACTTAGATAATATCAACAATTTTCTTGTTGATGTCATGGGAAATGATAGTCCAACATTACGATTTGATATTGGCAGTAAGCCTGTTGCACAGGCTGCGCCTCGCGAACAAAAAGCGGCGCCGACTAATCAAGCACAACCTAACACGCCAATTAAACCAAGCTGGGAGCAAGAGTCAGATGCGCCCCAAGCGGTATTAGCATCAAATATTAATCGCACTTATCAGTTTGATAATTTCGTTGAGGGTAAGTCGAATCAACTCGGCCGCGCCGCAGCGATTCAGGTGGCTCAAAACCCAGGTGGTGCCTATAACCCATTATTTCTATATGGTGGGACAGGTTTAGGTAAAACGCATTTATTGCACGCCGTCGGTAATGGCATTATCGCTAATAAGCCGAATGCAAAAGTGGTTTATATGCATTCTGAACGTTTTGTTCAGGATATGGTTAAAGCACTGCGTAATAATGCCATTGAAGAGTTTAAGCGCTATTACCGCAGTGTCGATGCGTTATTAATTGATGATATTCAATTTTTTGCTAACAAAGACCGGTCTCAAGAAGAGTTCTTTCATACCTTTAATGCGTTGCTAGAGGGTAACCATCAAGTTATCTTAACTAGTGATAAGTACCCAAAAGAGATTACTGGGGTTGAAGAACGTCTCAAATCTCGCTTTGGCTGGGGCTTAACCGTAGCGATTGAGCCGCCTGAATTAGAAACACGTGTTGCGATCTTGCAGCGTAAGGCTGATGAGAGCAAGGTTCATCTACCTGATGAGGTTGCTTTCTTTATTGCTAAGCGCCTACGTTCAAATGTTCGTGAGTTAGAAGGGGCATTAAATCGTGTTATTGCTAACGCTAACTTTACAGGCCGTCCTATAACGATTGATTTTGTAAAAGAAGCCTTACGTGATTTACTTGCTTTGCAGGCGAAGTTAGTAACAATTGATAATATTCAAAAGACTGTTGCTGAGTATTATAAAATTAAAGTCTCTGACTTATTATCTAAGCGTCGTACTCGCTCTGTAGCTCGCCCTCGTCAAATGGCGATGGCGTTATCGAAAGAGTTAACTAACCATAGCTTACCGGAGATAGGTGAAGCATTTGGTGGGCGTGACCATACTACGGTATTACACGCTTGTCGTAAGATTGTTGAGTTAAGAGAAGAGAGTCATGATATTAAAGAAGACTACTCAAACTTAATTCGTACACTTTCGTCGTAACTTAGCTGATAAAAAGATTAGGATTGTAGCTAGCCATGAAATTTACTATCTCAAGAGAGCAATTATTAAAGCCACTAACGTTAGTGTCTGGCGCTGTCGAACGCCGCCATACGTTAGCGGTATTGTCTAATGTGATGTTAGAGGTTGAACCTAACGCTTTACGCATGACCGGTAGTGACCTTGAAGTGGAGTTAATTGGTTTAACGCCACTTGAAGGTGAGGTCAATCCTGGGCGTACCACAGTACCCGCAAAGAAATTTTTAGATATCTGTAAAGGTTTGCCTGATGGCGCTGATATCTTAATTGATGTTGATGGTGAACGAATGATTATTCGTTCTGGGCGCAGCCGCTTCTCTTTGAGTACACTACCGGCTGATGATTTCCCTAATATTGACAATTGGCAAAGTGAAACTGAGTTCGTTTTACCACAACACCTATTACGATCGGTCATCGAAAGTACTCAGTTCTCAATGGCTAATCAAGATGTTCGTTATTACTTAAATGGCATGTTATTTGAGACAAATAATGATCAGTTTCGCACTGTAGCCACTGACGGGCACCGTTTAGCGGTGAGTAGTCGCAGCATAAATGCTGAGTTGCCGAGCAATCAAGTGATTGTGCCACGTAAGGGTGTTGTTGAACTTCTACGTTTAATAGAGGCTTCTGATGAGCCTGTGACGGTTCAAATTGGAGATAGCCATTTACGGGCCAACATTAACAATGCTGTATTTACAACTAAGCTAGTTGATGGCCGTTTCCCTGACTATCAGCGTGTTTTACCTCGTGGCGGTGATAAAGAAATTATCACTTCGCGCGTAGAGTTAAAGCAAGCGTTGGCTCGAGCCTCAATCTTATCAAATGAGAAATTTCGTGGTGTTCGCTTTAATTTCTCAACGAATGAGTTAAAAATTACGGCGAATAATCCAGAGCAAGAAGAATCACAAGAGATAGTTGATTTAAATTATGCGTATGATGATTTAGAAATAGGCTTTAATGTCAGTTATGTTTTAGACGCGCTAAATGCATTAAAGAGTGATGAAATCAAGTTAACCTTAGGTGATGCAAATTCAAGTGGTTTAATAGAAGCTGCTGACTCATCTGAGTCGATGTATGTTGTAATGCCGATGCGTTTATAAGGGCAAAATAACATTTAACTGCTACTTTTCTTATTCTAGTAGCAGTTTCCCTTCCTTTAAGTTACCTGTGGTTAATCGATGTTACTTGAGCAGCTATCTATTCATAGGCTAAGAAACTTAGCTGAAACTAAACTGACCTTTTCTCAACTTAATGTTATTTACGGCGACAATGGCAGTGGAAAAACCAGTGTGCTTGAAGCCATTCATTATCTAGCGCTAGGACGTTCATTCCGTACTCATTTAGCGAGTAGGGTGATTAACTACGAGCATGATGATTTTATTTTATGGGGTAAAGCCAGTGGCCACTCGATTGGTTTACAACGTTTTCGTAGTGGCGAAGTTCAAGTCAAAATAGATGGTGAAAAAGCGAAGAAGTTGACCGAGCTTCTTGAGCATTTGCCATTACAGTTAATTACCCCTGACAGTTTTAATTTATTAACCGGTGGTCCTAAAACTCGGCGTGAATTTGTCGACTGGGGCGTGTTCCATATTGATGATAGTTTTTATCAATTATGGGGTAACTGCAAGCGGTTACTTAAACAGCGTAATTCACTGCTCAAACGCAAAGCGTCCTATAAGGAAATTTCGTATTGGGATAGGGAATTAGTGCACAATGCACAGCAATTGAGTGAGCTGAGAAACCAGTATATAAATTCGTTTAATCCTGTTTTACAAGGTATAATAGAGCGTTTTCTACCTGATACTGAGATAAGTATTAACTATTATCAGGGGTGGGATAATAAAAGTGATTTAACTCAATTGCTTGAGAAAAATTATCCACGTGATCTTACGTTAGGTTATACCACAGCAGGACCGCATAAAGCGGATTTAAAATTGCGATGGGGCAAGGTCCCCGTTAATGACGCTTTATCACGTGGGCAGTTAAAACTTTTAGTGTGTGCATTACGTATTGCACAGGGAGTTCATCTGCAATCGTTGGTGAACAAAAAAACGATATATTTGGTTGATGATTTATCATCGGAACTAGATGAACAAAAACGCCAAATTTTGATTGCAGAGTTAGTGGAAACTGGTGCGCAATTATTTTTATCAGTGATTGATAAGCAACAAATAATACAACAAACCAGTCAATATCATACCCAAATGTTTCACGTGGAACATGGGGTGATTAAACAGGATTAAATAGAACGAGAATAATATATGTCAGAGAATAGTTACGATTCGTCGAGTATTAAAGTTCTTAAAGGACTTGATGCGGTGCGTAAGCGCCCTGGAATGTATATTGGTGATACCGATGATGGTACCGGTCTACACCACATGGTATTTGAAGTAGTAGATAACTCGATAGATGAGGCCTTAGCTGGACACTGTAGTGATATTACAATTACTATCCATTTAGATGGTTCTGTTTCAGTTAAAGATGATGGTCGTGGTATTCCTGTTGATATTCACCCTGAAGAAGGTGTATCAGCGGCTGAAGTTATCATGACAGTATTGCATGCCGGTGGTAAATTCGATGATAATTCATATAAAGTATCAGGCGGTTTACATGGTGTAGGTGTTTCTGTAGTAAATGCATTGTCTGAAAAGCTTGAAATTACTATTCACCGTCAAGGCCATGTATATACTCAATCTTATGTACACGGTGAACCTGTTGAGCCATTAAAACAAATTGGTGATAGTGAAAAAACAGGTACGCAAATGCGTTTCTGGCCAAGTGCTTTAACATTTACTGATACATTATTTCATTATGATATTTTAGCTAAACGTGTTCGTGAACTGTCATTTTTAAACTCTGGCGTATCCATTACTCTAGTGGACGAGCGTGAAGAAGGTAAGAGTGAAAACTTCTGTTACGAAGGTGGTATTAGTGCTTTTGTTGAGTATCTTAACCAAAATAAAACTCCAGTACATCCAGAGGTCTTTCATTTTAGTGAAGAACGTGAAGATGGCACAACAGTTGAAGTGTCGATGCAATGGAATGATGGCTTCCAAGAGAACATCTTCTGTTTCACTAATAACATTCCACAGCGCGATGGTGGTACTCACTTAGCTGGTTTCCGTGGTGCATTAACGCGTACGCTTAATAACTACATGGAAAAAGAAGGTTTTAATAAAAAAGCTAAAACCAATGCGACTGGTGATGATGCTCGTGAAGGTCTAACTGCAGTTATATCAGTTAAAGTACCTGATCCTAAATTCAGTTCTCAAACTAAAGATAAACTAGTATCGAGTGAAGTTAAGTCTGCTGTTGAGCAAAGCATGGGTACGCACTTAGCTGATTTCATGCTAGAAAACCCTAACGTAGCAAAAGATGTTGTTGGTAAAATCATTGATGCTGCTCGTGCTCGTGAAGCGGCTCGTAAAGCGCGTGAAATGACGCGTCGTAAAGGGGCGCTCGATCTTGGCGGTTTACCGGGTAAGTTAGCAGATTGTCAGGAAAAAGATCCTGCGTTATCTGAACTATATATAGTGGAAGGGGACTCTGCTGGCGGTAGTGCTAAGCAGGGGCGTAATCGTAAGAATCAGGCAATTTTACCGTTGAAAGGTAAGATTCTTAATGTTGAAAAAGCCCGCTTTGATAAGATGCTTTCTTCACAAGAGGTTGCTACATTAATCACTGCTTTAGGTTGTGGTATTGGCCGTGAAGAATATAACCCGGAAAAAATCCGCTATCACAAAATCATCATCATGACCGATGCCGACGTCGATGGTTCTCACATTCGTACATTACTACTGACATTTTTCTATCGTCAAATGTCAGAGATGGTTGAGAATGGCTTTATCTATATCGCTCAGCCACCGTTATATAAAGTGAAAAAAGGTAAGCAAGAGCGTTATATCAAAGATGATGAAGTATTAACAGAGTACCTGACGACTATCGCTTTAGATAACAGTTCACTACACGTTAACCCAAGTGCACCTGGTATTTCAGGCCCTGCATTAGAAGGTTTAGTTAAAGAGTACCGTGAAGTTGAGTCAAGCATTGCTCGTTTATCTCGACGTTACCCAGAAGTTATTCTTAACCAACTAATTTACCAAGATGAGTTAAGTGTTGAAGCATTGACTGATAACGCTCAGGTAACGGGTTGGTTATCGACATTGGTTAATGTATTAAACGACCAAGATGCGTCAGGCACCATTTATTCTGGTGAGGTAATTATTGACGAGGATACTCAATTGCATGTTCCTCAAATTACCGTTCGTATGCATGGTATTGATACTGTTTATACACTAAGAAAAGATTATTTTGCTTCGGCAGATTACGCTAAGATCGTTGCTTTAGGTAAAGATATTAATGACCTATTAGAAGATGGCGCGTTCGTGAAACGAGGTGAGCGTAAGAAGCCAGTAACTAGCTTTATCGAAGCACTTGAATGGTTAATGCATGAGTCAAAACGTGGTTTATACATCCAACGCTATAAAGGTTTGGGTGAGATGAACCCAGAGCAATTATGGGAAACGACAATGTGTCCTGAAAACCGTCGTATGTTGCAAGTGACTATTGAGGATGCTATTGCAGCTGATCAACTGTTTACTACATTAATGGGTGATCAGGTAGAGCCGCGTCGTAACTTCATCGAAGATAACGCATTAAAAGTGGTTAACTTAGACGTTTAATCGGTATCGAAGACTATTTGTAAAAGGGCCCTAAAGGCCCTTTTTTTATGCTATTGATTTTTAAAATAAGTTTGTTGAGTTTATGTTGTCTTTGTGTATAAAATAGCGCCCACTTTTTAACATGTTAACTTTTGTCGTAGAGGGAACTATGAGCAAGTTATTAGCGTTTTTAACGCTGCTATGCCTTAGCTTTATTGCGAGTGCAAAGCAAGTCACCATCGCTATCAACTCACCAATGCCGCCCTATGTCTTTGAGCAGCAGATCAGTGGCCTTGAAATAGCAATCATTAATGCTGCGTTTCATACGCAAGGCTATCGTACTTCCTTTAAGCTAAGTAATACCTTAGCACTTTCTAGCGAATTATCTTCTGGTGCTGTCGATGGTGTCGCACAAAATAAACAGAGCTCATTAATTGAATCATTAGCGATTGATGTTTACGCCTCACGTAATACGTTTTTTTATCATAATTATGCAATTACCCTAGGCTTTAAACGAATCACTTCATTAGATGAATTAGCTGGGTTAAAAGTTGTAGCATTTCTTGGCGCGAGAACGTATTTAGGGCAAGCATTTAACGATGCTATAGAGTCTAATCGATTTAGCTATGTCGAGTTACCTAATCAAGCAAAGCATGCCCAGTTATTACACGCCGGAGAGTTTGATGTGGTGATCTCTGATAAACGAATTTTTGATTATTGGCAAAGAAAATTAAATGGTCATGAAAGCAGTGATACAAAGTATTATAAGCTTTTTGAAAAATCTGCTAGAGATGTGAAGTTTACCAATAGGACACTACGTGATGAGTTTAATAAAGGGTTAGCCAAAATTATTGCTAATGGTTCTTATAAAGAAATTTTACTTGAATACGATGTGATATAAATAAAAAGCCTCAACTGCTTTCGCTGTTGAGGCTTGTTACTTTGTAGTTTATTCAATCTTTATTATTGCAATAATGAAATATCAGCAACGTTTAAAAATTGATTACGTAAAATGTTTAGTAAAGCCAAACGATTTAACTTAACAGCTTCATCATCACACATGACCATCACGTTGTCGAAGAATGCATCAACAGGGTCTTTTAATTGGGCCAGTTGAGTCAATGCCTCATTGTAATCACTTGCTGCAAATACCGGAACTAATTGAGTAGTTACTTCAGCAACAACATTAGCCAGTTGTTTTTCTGCATCCTCAGAGAGTAGTGCTTCATTGACAGATTCAGCAATATTAGCTTCTGTCTTAGCAAGTATATTACCAACACGTTTATTAGCTGCTGCAAGTGATTTAGAAGCTTCTAAAGCCCTAAACGCTGTCACAGCCTCAATACGTTTGTTGAAATCACTAGGGCGAGTTGGGCGGCGTGCCATTACTGCTTTAACGACGTTGGTATCAACGTTTTGATCTTGATACCATGCATTGAAGCGGCCTAACATAAAGTCGACAACAGTTACTTCAACTTCATTACTTAGCTTCTCACCGTATAATTCTGCAGACGCTTTAACTAGGTCAACTAAATCAAGGTCTAAGTCTTTTTCAACGATAATACGTAATGCACCGATGGCTGCACGGCGAAGTGCAAATGGGTCTTTATCACCTTTAGGTATTTGGCCTATGCCGAAAATACCAACTAGAGTGTCAAATTTATCAGCCAAAGCGACAGAGCAGCTCACTAATGACCCTGGTAGCTTGTCACCAGCAAAACGAGGCATGTATTGCTCGTTTAATGCAACCGCAACATCTTCTGACTCTCCATCAAAGCGGGCATAGTGCATTCCCATGACACCTTGAACATCAGGAAACTCTAGAACCATATCTGTCATTAAGTCAGTCTTACACAGTAAGCCTGCACGCTCGGCATCTGCATCATTAGCACCAATTTTGGTTGCAATAACTTTAGCAAGCGCAGCGATACGTTGAGACTTTTCTTTAAGTGTACCTAACTGCTTTTGGAATAAGATGCTATCTAAGCTATCGATACGACTTTCTAACGTTGACTTTTGATCTTGGTTATAGAAAAACTCAGCATCAGCAAGGCGAGGGCGAACCACTTTTTCGTTACCTGAAATCACTTGTTCTGGCTCTTTACTGTCGATGTTTGAAACGAAAATAAAGCGCGCCATTAACTTACCGTCATTATCTAAAAGCGGGAAGTATTTTTGATTGTCTTTCATGGTGTAGATGAGTGCTTCAGCAGGAACATCAAGGAACTTATCCTCAAAACTACCAACAAAAGTGACCGGCCATTCTACAAGCGAACTGACTTCTTCAAGTAAGTCATCATCGATTTCAGCAACACCGTTTTCCTTCGTCGCTGCTGCAATGACTTGTTCTTTTACTAGTGCTTTTCGTTCTTCGTAGTCAGCAATAACAAAACCTTGTTCACGTAACAGGCTCGTGTAGTTATCTGCATGATCTAAGATTAGCTCTTGGTCACAATGGAAGCGATGACCACGGATAATACGGTCAGATTTACAGCCTAAAACCGTCGCGTCAACTAACTGGTCACCAAATAAAATAGTGAGTGTTTTGGTTGGGCGAATAAACTGCATTGAGTTATTACCCCAACGCATTGGCTTTGCGATTGGTAACTTAGTTAAGGCTTGCTCTACCATCGTAGGGATAAGCTCAACAGTTGCTTGGCCTTTTACTTCAGCCTTATAAAGTAGCCATTCGCCTTTGTCTGTTTTTAAACGCTCAGCTTGCTCAACCGTAATCCCATTTGAGCGAGCCCAGCCTTGGGCTGCTTTAGTCGGGTTACCATCAGCATCAAATGCAGAAGAAATTGCAGGCCCACGCTTCTCAACAATCTTATCTGCTTGGCCCGTAGCTAATGCTGTTACTGACACGGCTAAACGACGCGGTGAGGCAAGAAACTTGACTGTGTCAAAGTCGATATCAGCTTTTTCTAACTGTGCTTGAATACTATCGCTAAATGCTGTGGCTAAAGTACGTAATGATTTTGGTGGTAGCTCTTCAGTACCTAATTCAATAATTAAATTTTCAACTGACATGCTTATTTATCCTCTGTACTGTCTTGCTTGCATAAAGGGAAGCCTAGAGCTTCACGTGTGGCGTAGTAAGCCTCGGCAACAGCTTTAGATAATGTACGCACACGAAGGATATAACGCTGACGCTCAGTCACTGATATAGCGTGGCGAGCATCGAGCAGGTTGAATGCATGTGATGCTTTCATTACTTGCTCGTAAGCTGGTAGTGCTAGGCCCGCTTCAATTAACTTTTGGCTATCTTTTTCGCACTGATCAAATTGTGCAAATAAAGCTGGAACATCGGCATGTTCAAAGTTGTAAGCCGATTGCTCAACTTCATTTTGGTGGAAAACATCACCGTAAGATACTTTGCCTAATGGACCATCTGTCCATACTAAATCATAAATACTATCCACACCTTGAATGTACATTGCTAGACGTTCTAGGCCGTAAGTGATTTCACCAGTTACTGGAGTACACTCTAATCCCCCAACTTGTTGGAAGTAAGTGAATTGAGATATTTCCATACCGTTAAGCCAGATCTCCCAGCCTAAACCCCAAGCACCTAAGGTTGGTGATTCCCAGTTATCTTCAACAAATCGAATATCGTGAACAAGCGGGTCAACCCCTAGCTCTTTTAGAGACTCAAGGTATAGTTCCTGAATGTTATCTGGGTTTGGCTTTAGCACAACTTGAAATTGATAATAGTGCTGAAGGCGATTAGGGTTCTCGCCATAGCGACCATCCGTTGGACGGCGACAAGGTTGAACATAAGCACTACTCATTGGTTCCGGACCTAATGAACGTAAAAATGTTTGAGGATGGAATGTGCCAGCACCTACTTCCATATCTAACGGCTGAACTATAACGCAGCCTTGGCGTGACCAGTAGTCTTGCAATGCAAGGATTAAACCCTGGAATGTCTTTGTATCGTATTTAGGCATAATTTAAATTATAACTCTTGCCGATGATTGAAAAATGGTTTTGATTATAGCACCGACAAGTGCTTTGATAGTAGGGTAATTTAACGACAATATTAAAACTTGAGTAAATAACTATGCCAAAGTCTAACGAAACGATCTGTCCTTGGGTCAATCACGAACAGGTTTATATCGATTACCATAATGAGGAATGGGGGCGCCCCGTATATGACGCATTAGAATTGTTTGAAAAGTTGTGTCTCGATGGGCAGCAAGCGGGTTTATCATGGATAACTATTTTGAAAAAGAAGCAAGGCTACCGCGACGCATTTTGTAACTTTGATCCCTATAAGATCATCGAATTAAGCCCTGAGTATTTAGATGGTCAGTTGGATAATTCACAGATAATACGTAACAAACTTAAAATTAACTCTATCGTCAGAAATGCTCAGGCTTATGTAAAGTTTATCGAACAAGGAGAAGATTTCAGCCAGTTCTTGTGGCAGTTTGTTGGTGGGAAACCTAAGGTTAATCAATTCAAAACAATGGATGAGGTCCCAACACAAACAGAGCAGTCGGTTGCTATGTCAAAAGCATTAAAGAAACTTGGCTTTAATTTTGTTGGTCCGACAATTTGCTATGCATTTATGCAAGCAGTAGGAATGGTTAATGATCACCTCGTTGGTTGTGATTATTATGAAGGCAACGTTGGCTCTCAATAAAAAGCCAACTTATCTATAAGAGAAGCTGGCTTCTATTTCAATCTCTGATACTAAGAGATATTATTTTTCCTCAAAGAAAAATGGTTGGCGCTTCTTATTAGCATGGCCAACTTCATTCATAGTATTAGCGTTATATAAACGTCCATTAACCATGGTGTAAATCACTTTCTCTGTAACACGGATATCTTCTAATGGATTACCGTCTATGACGATAATGTCCGCTAATTTACCTTGTTCAATCGAACCAATCGCATGGTCCATACCAATGTAATGTGCCGGATCTATAGTCGCGGTACGAATAGCTTCGAGTGGAGACATACCACCTTGCTCGAACATCCACATTTCCCAATGGGCACCTAAACCTTCACGTTGTCCATGAGCACCAATGTTAGCCTTCACACCGAGATCGCGTAACTCTTTAGCTACAGCTGCACTACTTATGTGATTATAGTGATGATCGGGTGCTTTTGGACGTCGCATTGAACGCGGTTTAAATACATCACCTGGAACAAAGCTGTTTAATTTTTGATTCGTCCAAACATCGGTTTTATCATACCAATAGTTTTCGCCCCAGATACCGCCATAGGCAACTACCAATGTTGGTGTATAACCAACATCAGTTTGGCTCCATAATTGCTTTATATCATCATAGATTTTAGCTGGCGGAATTGAGTGTTCAATTCCTGTATGACCATCTGCCACCATTGATAAATTATGTTGTAGTAATGAGCCACCTTCAGGAACAACCATCATTTCAAGCTGTCTCGCCGCTTCAACTAATTGTTGGCGCTGATTACGTCGTGGTTGATTATAGCTCTTTATACTAAATGCCCCCACTTTCTTTAGCCGCTCGATATGAAACTTAGCATCATCTAAACTATCAACGTGAGAGGTATAACCTGCACCATGCGCACCGTAGACAATAGTACCTGTTGAGAATAATCGAGGTCCGACTATTTCTCCTGCTTTTTGTAATTCACTGGCCGCGAATATCTCAGTAGTGTCATTTGATGGGTCATGTGTTGTTGTGACACCAAATGTTAACTCAGCGTAGTTAGCCCAGTTTTGTTGTGGGATGATTTCATTACTACCTTGGCTACTATGATGATGCACATCAATTAGACCAGGCATCACTGATTTTCCTTTTAGGTCTATAACTTTAGCGTTTTTAGGTACATCAATGACGTTAGCGCTTCCAACAGCTTTAATGACATTACCTTCGACAATGACAGTACCATTTTTGATAACCTGCTCACCCTTCATGGTGATCACTTGTCCACCTACAAAGGCAATTGTTCCACGTGGAACATCCACTTTTTGTGTGAAACCAATGTTAATGCCATCTTCAGTTGGCATGACGGTTGGCTTATCTTCAGTCGACGCCGATAATTCGAATAACTTGCCAACATTATGACTGTAGAGTTCAGGGCCTAGAGACCAATATAAATTTTGATTGTCTTGAGTCCAGCTAATATTCTCACCAGCACGCTTTGATAGCTCTTTTACAGGCAAATTCTTTGCTGATGGCGCAATTGTTAGAGGCTCAACCGTTGGCGTGAATGGCGTTACATAAACTTTGAAACGTTCTGCAAATGCAACATATTCACCGTCTGGACTGATTTTAAACTCAGTAGCGAGCTTACTTTCATAATGCTTATGCTTCTGGCTACCGTCTAATTTGATACTATGAAATTGTTGGTTTTTTCCATAAGCCATAAAGAATACACGGTCATTGTCAGCGCCAAATTGCGGCATAAAACCAGACTCGGTAATCAGCTTCGGCTCACCGTCATTAACAGCGACTTGATATAACCCCGTGTTTAAGGACCATGTTCGCGGTAAAATCCTACCACTACCAGCTTTGCGGAAAACGACGGTCTTACCATCTGGAGAAAAGGTAGGCTCAACATATTTTCCTGGTTCTGTCGTGATAGTTCTTCCTTTACCGCTGCGAGATGAAACTACACGTAAACTACCTTGTTCTTTATCATTCCAAGTTGCATAAACAATCTTTTTCCCATCTCGCGACCATTGCGGGTTTAGTTCAAAATTGTCATCTTGTTTGGTTAAGCGCTTTGGTTTGCCATTAGGTAATGATTTCACCCATAATTTGCCTAGAGCTTCGTAAATGACTTTTTCGCCATTTGGTGAAACCTGAACATTACGTAGCATTTTTACATCAAATTCGGACTGTTCAATATTTTGTTTAAAGCGTAATGCTTGTTGAACTTGTTTCGTTGTTGTAATGCTGAAAGGAATTACTTTGCTATCACTCTTCTTTAAATCAAGCTTGTTAATTTTACCGCCAGCCCAAAAGACTAACGATTTATTGTTAGGGGTCCAATCAATGGTTGGATATACACCATGAATAGCCCAAGTTTCTTGCATATCACGATCAAGCTTGCCATACACTTTTGTGTGTTCGCCAGTCTCTAAATCGTAAATATAAATTGATGACTGGAAGTCATCTCTTGAAATGTAAGCTAGCTTTTTACCATCAGGGCTAGGCGTAGGGCGAATAGCACCACCCATTCCACTAATGATGGTTTTTATCTCACCTGACTCGCGGTCAAGACGTTTTATTTTGTATATACCCTTCACGGAGTCTTTGCTGTAATGGAAGGTCTTACCTGGAGTTGCATCTTGGCTAAAATAAACGTATTTACCATCAGGTGAAAATGCTGGTTCACCTAAATCTTTTTGGTCATTTGGGCGCTTTGTTAGTTTTACACCACTGCCACCGGTTTTATGGTACATCCATACTTCACCCGCACCTAAAGAGCGAGATGAGGTGAAGTGTTTTCTTGCGACAATATAGTTGCCATCAGGGCTCCATGCTGGACTGTTAAGAAGCCTAAAAGTTTCTTTAGTTACAGCGCGTTGGTTAGAACCATCGCTATTCATTATCCAAATATTATCACCACCACCTTGATCCGAAGTAAAAGCGATATGTCTACCATCGGGGCTGAATTTTGGTTGCATATTCCACGCAATCCCTTTAGCAAGTGGTATAGCTTCACCGCCTTTGATTGACATTTTATAGATGTCACCTAAAAGATCGAAAACAATTTCTTTACCATTTGGACTCACATCGACATTCATCCAAGTACCTTCTGAAACATTAATATTAATTGTTTCAAAAACACCTTGAGGAGAGTTTACATCCCACTCTTTCTTGTCTGTTGTTTCTTTAGCTAACGCTTGGCTAGAAAGCGCTAAAGATAAACCGGCTACGATGAGTGGTTTAGCTAGGCGGAAGTTCATTTGATCTCCTAATGATTATAATTGTTGTTAGGTATGATGGTGCGATTCACTATCATACCCATATATTTTTTGAAATATAGCGATTAGTTGTAACTGGATTTTGTGCGCGATTCATATTAATCGAGATGCAGGTATATCTTGATAGGGGGTTAGAGTTCGTTAACCTTTCTTTATTAAATATCGAAACGGCGGTTTCTCTATGTCAGAGCTTACTAATGTGTGGTCCATAAAGCGGCAAAAGCTAGGAATGTCGCGAGTCGTTGAAGGGTCGTCTGCAGTAACTAAAAGAGTCTCGCCGCTGTTAATTTTTCTGATTGCTTGCCTAACCATCATCACTGGCTCTGGACAGCGTAAGCCGATAGCATCAAGTTGATGTTGCGATTCAAAATTGCTCACTATGGTTATTTCCAAAATCTAAAAAGGCTTATTTTAGCGACTCAGTAACTTGATTGCCAATAGCAAGAGAGTAGATTATAACTTATTTGATCTTGACCATGTAAATAAGCCAATAAATAAGCCGATAATAAAATTTATCGGCTTTAAGTAAGTAACGTGCAAAGTACTAGTTGTATTATGGACGTTCGAAGATTGTTGCGATGCCCTGACCTAAACCAATACACATCGTTGCTAAGCCTAATTTAGCACCTTTTTCTTCCATTATATTGATCAGAGACGTTGAGATGCGTGTACCAGAACAACCTAACGGGTGGCCCAGTGCGATAGCACCACCATTAAGGTTGACACGGTCATCAAAATTATCGAGTAGACCAAGGTCTTTTGCACACGGTAGCGACTGAGCAGCAAATGCTTCATTTAACTCAACAATATCGATATCTTCCATCGTAATACCAGCACGAACTAACGCTTTTTGAGTCGCTGGCACGGGGCCATAACCCATGATTGATGGATCACAGCCAGCAATTGCCATAGAACGTACCTTAGCTCGCGGTGTTAAGCCTAGTTCTTGAGCTTTTTCCGCAGACATTACGAGCATTGCTGATGCTCCATCTGATAATGCTGAAGATGTGCCTGCTGTTACGGTTCCGTTTACTGGATCAAATACAGGACGCAGTGTGCTTAATGTTTCAACTGTTGTTTCAGGACGAATAACCTCATCATCTTCAACTAGAACGAGTTTCCCGTCAGCATCGTGACCATTGATTGGTAATATCTCACTTTTGAAGCGGCCCTCAACTGTTGCTTGATGCGCTAAGCGATGTGAACGAGCACCAAACTCATCTTGTTGTTCGCGTGTAATACCGTGCATGCGACCTAGCATTTCTGCAGTTAGTCCCATCATACCAGCGGCTGAAGCTATTTTTTTGGCCATTGCAGGGTGAAAATCCACACCGTGATTCATCGGTACGTGTCCCATATGTTCAACACCCCCGACAATAAAAATATCTCCATCACCCACTTGAATAGAACGGGCGGCATCGTGTAACGCTTGCATTGATGAACCACAAAGGCGATTAACCGTTGTTGCGCCAATACTTTTTGGTAATCCAGCAAGAATTGATGCGTTACGTGCAATATTAAAACCTTGCTCTAATGTTTGTTGTACACAGCCCCAAATCACATCTTCGATTTGCTCAGGATCAACGCTAGGGTTACGTTCTAATAACCCTTTCATTAAATGTGCAGAAAGTTCTTCGGCACGTACGTTACGAAAAACACCATTTTTTGAACGGCCCATAGGGGTACGAATACAATCGATTACGACAACTTCTTTCATAATATTAATCTCCAATTGCCTAAGCGTTGTAGTAGGTTGTGCCAGCAGCGGCTTTTTCGCGCATAGCGTCAGTTACTTTGTACATTTCACCTAAGTGAGCATAGTTATCTGCTAACTCTACAAAGGCTGAAACTCCCATGGTATCAATATATTGGAATACACCACCACGGAATGGAGGGAAGCCTAAACCAAAGACTAAGCCCATATCAGCTTCGTTTGGCGTTGCAATAATTCCTTCTTCTAAACAGCGAACCGTTTCAATAACCATAGGAATCATCGTGCGAGCAATGATTTCATCACTGCTAAAGTCTTTTGCCTCACTACTAATAGCAGCAATTAATTCTTGTGCTTCAGGCGCCACGTCTTTTTTCGGTTTACCACGGCGATCAACACTGTGATTATAGAAACCTTTACCGTTCTTCTGACCGTAACGGTCAGCTTCAAACATAGCATCGATTGAGTCTTTGCCATTTTTTGCCATGCGATCAGGGAAGCCCTGAGCCATTACATCTTGAGCATGGTGTGCTGTATCCATACCAACAACATCAAGTAAGTAAGCTGGACCCATTGGCCAGCCAAATTCTTTTTCCATTACCTTATCAACTTTGGCAAAGTCTGCGCCATCGCTAATCAATTTTGCAAAGCCACCGAAATACGGGAATAAGACGCGGTTAATGAAGAAGCCTGGACAGTCGTTAACAACGATAGGGGACTTACCCATTTTGGCAGCGTAAGCGACTACGGTTGCAATCGTTTCATCTGACGTTTTTTCACCACGGATAATTTCAACTAAAGGCATTCTATGTACAGGGTTAAAGAAGTGCATACCACAGAACTTTTCTGGGCGCTTAACGCTTTTTGCTAATTCATTAATTGAAATAGTTGAGGTATTTGAAGTTACAATTGCGTCTTCAGTAACGTGGTTTTCTACTTCTGCTAATACCATCGCTTTAACTTTTGGATTTTCAACAACTGCTTCAACGACAATATCAACATCTTTAACTGATTCGTAGTTTAGCGTTGGAGTAATATTATTTAATACTTTGGCTAACTTTTTACCGTCAATACGACCGCGTTTCAGCTGCTTATTTAAAATGCCTGACGCTTCATTCAAGCCTAAGTCTAATGCTGATTGTGCAATATCTTTCATCACAATCGGCGTACCTTTACTTGCCGATTGGTAAGCTATACCACCACCCATGATACCAGCGCCTAATACTGCTGCTTGGTTAATTGGCTGTGCTTGTTTTGATGCTTTTTTTGCATTGCTTTTGATTAACTGGTCATTTAGAAAGATACCAACTAATGAGCGAGCAACATCTGTTTTCGCTAGTTTTACAAAACCTGCCGTTTCAACTTTTAGCGCGTCATCACGTGTCATCGCTGCACTTTTTTCGATACATTTCAAAGCCATCATCGGTGCTGGATAATGTTTGCCTGCTTTAGAAGCGACCATACCTTTAGCCGTAGTAAATGACATCATGCTTTCAATTGGCGAGAGTGTTAGAGGGGCTAATTTCTCTGCGCGGCGTGCTTGCCAGTCGAATTTACCGGCAATTGCATCTTCAAGCATTTCAATTGCTGCTTGTTTTAATTTCTCTGGCGCTACAACGGCATCGATTGCACCATCTTTTAATGCTTTTTCGGCTTTGTTAGTTGTTGCTGCTGTTATCCACATGAGTGCATTATCGCAACCAATTAATCTTGGTAAACGAACTGAACCACCCCAGCCTGGCATGATACCCAGCTTAGTTTCCGGTAAGCCAATGACAGCAGTTGTATCGGCTATACGATAATCACTTGAGAGGACAACCTCGCAACCACCACCGAGGGCATAGCCATTAATCGCTGAGATGGTAGGGCAAGGGAGATCTTCAAAAGCATTAAATGTTGAATTGACCTGAGTTAACCATTCACTTAATTGTTGCTCAGGTGCATCAAAATGGGTCATAAACTCAGTAATATCTGCGCCAACTATAAATGCAGATTTACCGCTGGTCATTACAACACCTTGTAAACCATCTTGGTTACTAAGTGCATTTACTGCTTCTTCGAATGATTTTAACGTTTGTTGGTCAAATTTATTAACAGAACCATCAGTTGCGTCAAATTTTAACTCTGCAATACCCTCTTTTATGAAGCTTACAGAGAGGGTGCTAGATTGATAAATCATTTGTTTGTTCCCTCGTCGATAACATTGGTTAACCCATCACTTAGTGTAGGATTAAAATGGCTGATCATGTAATTGTTTGTTTACAGCAACTTCTAAGTTTCGCTTGTGTTGAACGAAATATCAACCAATAATTCAAACAAATGTTTTAACCTAGTGTTTGTTTTGTTGGGTGGTTTGTTTTTTTATTCTTTAAAATAAATTGCTTAGGTTGTTTCTTGCTGTTTTTTAATAAATATCGAATAGTTCTTTTTTCATGCTAAAGCAGTAAAGTGACCATTATTTGAAGTCGGCTTAGTAAGTTTTTAAAGTAAGAGTTTTTTAATATAGAGTGCGGTGGGGTATGATGCATGTAAATCATTCTTTCGGAGTACTCATGACTCAATTAAACACCTTGTTCGCGCAACATATTAGTGAACTAAATGCACGAGCTAAAACAATATTAGCGCGTGAAAATATTGAGAGCCTAATCATTCATTCTGGTCAAGCTCATCGCCAGTTTTTGGATGATATGGATTATCCATTTAAAGTAAATCCTCATTTCAAAGCATGGGTACCGGTGACTGATAACCCGAACTGTTGGGTGATCGTCGATGGAGAGTCAAAACCAAAGTTAGTTTTTTATCGACCAGTAGACTTTTGGCATAAAGTTCCTGATGAGCCTAATGATTTTTGGACTGATGCTTTTGATATTATTTTACTTAAAAAAGCCGATCAAATTGCTGACCATTTACCAAAATCACTTGAACGGGCTGCCTATTTAGGTGAGCATATTGACGTTGCTGAAGTACTTAATATTGGGATTTTAAACCCAGAAGAAGTCTTATCATACTTCCATTATCATCGTGCTTATAAGACAGATTATGAAATGTATTGTTTACGAGAGGCCAATAAGCTTGCAGTGAAAGGGCATCAAGCCGCTAAACAAGCATTTATGGCACAGAAATCTGAATATGGTATTCAACTGAGTTACCTTAAAGCTATACAGCATACAGAAAATGAAGTGCCATATGGCAACATTGTTGCCCTAAATGAAAATGCTGCAATTTTGCATTACACGATTCTTGAGCAGCAAGTGCCGCAACAGTTTAAATCATTTTTGATTGATGCTGGGGCCAACTGCAATGGCTTCGCTTCTGACATTACCCGGACCTATTCGTTTGCTGATGATGAGTTTGCTGAACTGATTGCTGCGGTTGATCAAAAACAGCTAGCTATTATTGAACAAATCAAGCCAGGAGTGAGTTACATCGACTTGCATATTGAAATGCACAAAATGCTAGCCGAAGTATTATCGGACTTCAATATTGTTAATCTTCCTGCTACTGATATTTTTGATAAGAAAATTACCAACACATTCTTTCCTCACGGTTTAGGTCACTTCATTGGTTTGCAAGTACATGACATGGGGGGCTTCATGGCTGACGAACGAGGTACCCATATCGCTGCTCCTGATGACCACCCGTTTTTACGCTGTACAAGAACCATTGAAGCACGACAAGTAATGACTATTGAACCTGGTCTATATTTTATCGAGAGCTTATTAGCTGAACTAAAAGCTACTGAGAATGGACAGTATGTTAACTGGGAGAAAGTTGCACAGTTTAAACCGTTCGGTGGTATTCGAATTGAAGATAATGTCATTGTGCATGCGACACATGTTGAGAATATGACACGAGATAATGGGCTGAGCTAGTCACCTCAATGAAAGATAGTCCTTATCAGACGCTGTCTGCGCCGTTAATGGTGCAGACAGAAGTTAAGCGCAGTAAATTCTTAGCGTATCTAGCGCCTACATCTGGTGTTAAACAAGCTAAGGAGTTTATTGCGAGCGTCAAAAAGTTGCACCCCGATGCAAATCATAATTGCTGGGCATTTGTTGCTGGCCGTCCTGACAATTCGATCGACATTGGCTTCTCTGATGATGGCGAGCCTTCGGGGTGTGCAGGGCGTCCAATGCTCAATGTGTTACAAGGTAGTGATATTGGGGAGATTACGGTGGTTGTCAGCCGTTATTTCGGAGGAATAAAGTTGGGTACTGGTGGTATGGCACGTGCTTATGGCGCGGCTGTTAATGCAGCGCTTGCACAGGCAACTACGATAGAGAAGGTAGTTTGTCAAAGGTTGAGCTTTTCAACCGATTATCAGTGGACTCGTTTAATTGAACAACTCGTTAAGCAATATGATGTTGTTAGATGTGAAAGTGAATATGGGGCTCTCATTCAATATCAAGTTGAGCTAGATATTAGAGAAGTTGAAAATTTTACAAAAGAGCTCTTTGAACGTTCTAACGGTAGTATTGTAATAAAGGATGAAAGTTAACGAACTTTGTTACATGAAGCACATTTCATTTTAAATCCTTACCTCGACACTGCTGGTTATTTTGACTACAATGCAGTTTCCAAAAATTTTACATAACATATCTATATGGAATTACATCTTGTTATATTGGCAGCGGGCAAAGGCACCCGAATGCGTTCTGCTTTGCCAAAAGTTCTTCATAAAATAGCTGCTAAACCAATGGTTGAGCATGTGATCGATGCGGCAGTACAGCTGCCAAACATTTCAAGCACCCAGTTAGTGTATGGTCATGGCGGTGATCAAATGCAACAAGCATTAGCTCACAGAGATGTTAGTTGGGCTCTTCAAGCTGAGCAGTTAGGTACTGGTCATGCCGTCGCTCAAGCAATGCCTGAGTTACCTGATAGTGGCAAAGTGTTAATTCTATATGGTGATGTTCCGCTTATTCATACCGCAACCCTTGAGCGTTTAATTGCAGCACAGCCACAAGGCGGTATTGGATTATTAACGGTCTCTCTTCCTGATCCTACTGGATACGGACGAATTGTGAGAGAGCAAGGTAAGATTGTCGGTATTGTTGAACAAAAAGATGCACTCCCTGAGCAATTATCTATTAAAGAGATTAATACGGGTATTTTGGTTGCTGATGCAACTGACTTGAAGTATTGGTTAAGTAACTTGAGCAACGATAATGCGCAAAAAGAATACTACCTAACTGATATTATCGAGATGGCTCACCAGCAAGGTAAAGAGATTATTGCTGCGCACCCTGCATCGGCGATTGAAGTTGAAGGGGTCAATAATAAACTGCAACTAGCTCAATTAGAGCGCGCGTATCAATTAGAACAAGCGCATGCCTTAATGGTTGCGGGCGCAACCTTGCGTGATCCTTCTCGTGTTGATATTCGTGGTAGTTTAACGGTGGGTCAAGATGTTGAGATTGATGTAAACCTCATTGTTGAAGGTAAAGTCATTTTAGGTAATAACGTGACAATTGGCGCTAATTGCATTTTACAAGATTGTACTATCGCTGATAACACTGAAATTAAGCCAAATTCAATTATTGAACAATCGATTGTTGGTAAAGGCTGTTCAGTTGGACCATTTGCCCGCCTAAGACCGCAGAGTCAAATGGCTGATGATTCTCATGTTGGTAATTTTGTTGAGATGAAGAAAGTGCAACTAGGTCGAGGTTCAAAAGCTGGTCACCTAGCTTATCTTGGCGATGCTGTTATAGGTACCGAAGTGAACATTGGTGCGGGCACTATAACTTGCAATTATGATGGTGCGAATAAGCATTTAACTGAAATTGGTGATAACGCCTTTATTGGCTCTGATAGTCAATTGGTTGCTCCTGTTAAAATTGGCCGTGATGTCACTGTGGGTGCTGGCTCTACAGTAACAAGTGAAGTTGCTGATGGTGAATTGGTTATCACACGTGTTAAACAACGTCATATTAAAAATTGGCCGCGTCCACAGAAGATCAAATAGAAAGGAATAAGTAATGTGTGGGATTGTTGGCGCTGTTGCACAGCGTGATGTTAGTGAAATTTTACTCGAAGGCCTAAAGCGTCTTGAATATCGTGGCTATGACTCTGCAGGTTTAGCTGTTGTTGCTCAACCAGGAACGTTTTCACGAGTTCGTAGTGTTGGTAAAGTACAGTCATTACAAAATAAAGTTCGTGACTATGACGTGACTGGCGGCACTGGTATAGCTCATACACGTTGGGCGACACATGGCGGTGTAACGGAAGCTAATGCCCACCCTCATGCTTCTGGTAGTGATATTGTTGTAGTACACAATGGCATTATTGAAAATCATGCTGAATTACGTCAAGAGCTGACGGCAAAAGGTTATGTATTTCTTTCTGATACAGATACAGAAGTACTAACTCACCTTGTTGCTGAAAACCTCAAGAGCGCTGATAGCTTATTAGAGGCTGTTCAAGCAACCACTAAAATGGTGCGCGGTGCATATGGCACGGTAATAATGGATGTCAAACAACCAGAGAAAGTGGTTGTTGCTCGTTCTGGTAGCCCTTTAGTGATTGGCTTGGGTCTTGGTGAAAACTTTATAGCATCTGACTTACGTGCTTTGCTCCCAGTAACACATAACTTTATGTACCTTGAAGAAGGGGATGTCGCTGAGGTTTCTCGCTTTGAGATAAATGTTTTTGATAACAAAGGCAACCCGGTTGAGCGAGAAGCAAAAGTAACTGATATTTCTGTTGAGTCCGACGGTAAAGGTGAGTATCGCCATTACATGTTGAAAGAAATTTACGAGCAGCCTCTAGCAGTACGTAATACTCTAGCTGGACGTCTTACCGATGGTGTTGTTGTCGAAGATACATTTGGTGCTGGTTCATCAACTGTTTTTGAAAAAGTTGAGCATATTCAAATTATCGCTTGTGGTACTAGTTACCATGCAGCAATGGTTGCTCGTTATTGGCTAGAAGGTTTAGCAGGTATCTCATGTAATGTAGAAATTGCCTCTGAGTTTAGATACCGTCGTTCATTTGTTCAGCCAAATAGTTTGCTTGTAACCATATCTCAATCTGGTGAAACAGCAGATACATTAGCAGCATTACGCTTAGCGCAAGACATTGGCTACATGTCATCGTTGGTGCTATGTAACGTTGATGGTTCGTCGCTGGTTCGTGAGTCTGATTTAGCGTTTATGACTAAAGCTGGCGCAGAAATTGGTGTTGCATCAACAAAAGCGTTCACTACTCAGTTAGTTGGTCTTTTGCTGATGGTACTAGCTATCGGTCAGAAGCGTGGTATGAGTGATGAAACGCAAAAAGCTATTGTGGATGGCTTAAATGCTCTGCCAGCGAAGATTGAAGAAAGCTTATCTCTTAGTGATTCAATTGAAGCGCTTGCACCTGAGTTTGCCGATAAGAATCATTCTTTATTCTTGGGTCGAGGAGATCAGTATCCAATTGCAATGGAAGGTGCTTTAAAGCTTAAAGAAATTTCCTATATTCATGCTGAAGCTTATGCTGCCGGTGAGCTTAAGCATGGACCCTTGGCGTTAATTGATGCAGAAATGCCGATTATAGTTGTTGCTCCAAATAATGAGTTACTTGAAAAGCTGCAGTCCAACGTTGAAGAAGTACGTGCTCGTGGCGGTATCTTGTATGTCTTCGCTGACGCGGCTAGTGAATTTATTAGTGACGACACAATGCGTGTTGTTGATGTTCCTGCTATTGAAGAAATAGTTGCCCCAATTCTATACACAATACCATTACAGTTATTGTCATATTATGTAGCAATTATCAAAGGGACGGACGTTGACCAGCCAAGAAACCTCGCTAAGTCGGTGACTGTTGAGTAAGTAGGACCTGAAAGGTAATAGATATGAAGCCGATAATTTAGTTATCGGCTTTTTTATTGCAGGTGCTTTTCTAAGACCTGACATATATTTTCGATGGCATAACCGGTTAACACAGAATGTGATAATGTGTGGTCACTGCATCTAGCGTCCCAAAATTGGTTGGCAGACTCATAATTGGTAATATGTTGTACGATGTAATCAACTTCATAACTCGATATTTTACTATTCAATTTACGAAGATCAGTCTGTAAATGATTGAAGTTATCAATACCCATAGTGAATTCAGCTTTATTTAAGACTAATTGCTTCACTGTAGACAAGTGTGGTTCCACAAGCGGGTGTGTTCGAAATTGAAAAAGAAGCATTAGTAATAAAATAAAAATAAATAGTTTTTTCATATTTATCCCACATCAAAGCGACAGCCTTTAAATGTATTTATAACAAAGTTGAACTGATATAATTTTAATCATCGGTTAAGTTATTGGGTTCATAGACCAATATTACATAGTTCGCAAAGCAATAGCTAATTTAGGAAGTTCGATGGACAATAAAATCGCGGTAAAAGTGATCGACCCCAAAAAAAGTGATAGGAAGGGCAAAAATAAACCACCTGAAGATAATCGCGTTGGACGAAAAATTTATGTGCGTGCAGTGGATGGTTTTTTCACTCAGATTAGGCAACGTATTAATTGGATCTTAATGCTAGGTTTTTTCATTCTCCCATGGATACCTTATGGCGATCGACAGGCTATACTTTTTGATCTGGTTGAGCAGAAGTTTCATATCTTTGGCTTAATAATCTGGCCGCAAGATTTAGTGTTATTTGCTGCACTGTTAATGATATCTGCTTATGCACTATTCCTTGTTACCACCTTTATTGGCCGGGTATGGTGTGGCTATACTTGCCCGCAAACCATTTGGACCTTTATCTTTATTTGGTTTGAGGAAAAAATAGAAGGTAAGTTTAATAAGCGAAAAAAGTTAGATCAGCAGCCACTGACGTTAGAAAAGTTTTGGAAGAAAACACTTAAACACACCGTATGGTTGTTTATCTCATTGATTACGTCATTAACTTTCGTTGCGTTTTTTGTCCCTGTGCAACAGTTGTATATTGATTTCTTCACCTGGAACTCAAGTGGGATAATTGTCTTTTGGGTATTATTCTTTACATTTTGCACATATGGCAATGCAGGGTGGATGCGTGAAATTATGTGTTTACATATGTGTCCATATGCTCGTTTCCAGTCTGCGATGTTTGATAAGGACACTTATACTGTTGCTTATGATGCAGGCCGAGGTGAAGATCGAGGTCCCCGCTCAAGGAAGAAAGACCCAAAAGAGTTAGGTTTAGGTGACTGTATAGATTGTAATTTGTGTGTTCAAGTTTGTCCGACGGGGATAGATATTAGGGACGGCCTACAATATGAATGTATTAATTGCGGTGCATGTGTCGATGCTTGTGATGATGTCATGGTTAAAATGGGTTATGATAAAAAGCTAATTAGCTATACTACAGAACGACAATTGGAAGGCAAAAAAACTCACATCGTCCGTTCTAAGCTTTTAGGTTACAGTGCTGTATTACTAGTAATGTGTGGTGTATTTGTTTATTTCTTAATGAGCATCCAACCTGCAAAGTTAGATATTATTAGAGATCGTAATCAGCTCTATCGGATTAGTAGTGAGGGCTTAGTTGAAAACGTATATACATTAAAGGTCCTTAACAAAACTGAGCAAGACCTCGTCTATCAATTAGATTTTGACGGAATTGAAGGTTATCAATGGAATGGGCCAAAGAACGTACCTGTGAAAGCTGGTGAAGTGCTTACTTTACCGATGAGTATTTCTATTGATCCGTATAATCTTAAAAAGCACATTGCAAAGGTTGAGTTTAGCGCAACTACAATATTACCTTCCGGTGAAAGAGTTACCGTTAAAGAAGAGTCACGCTTCTTTAACGAAATATAGTATTAAACTAGATAATAAAGACTTCTAGTATGTATTATCGCGCTACAGTATAAAAAGCAGCCATTATGGCTGCTTTTTGGCTCTTTATCGTAAAGATAAACTTACTAAGAGTGTTTTTTGACCGCTTAGTAATAAAAGTTAAAAAAGCGCTTGCAACTGATTCTGAACTCCCTATAATGCGCAACCACTGACACGGACAACGAGCTTCTTAGAAGTAACGTTGGTAAGGGTTAGAGAAGAAAACAAGGTTATTTTAAAGAGTTTTAAATTTTTTAAAATTAACTGTTGACTTCAAATCAGGATTGCGTAGAATGCGCAGCCCTAGACGCAACAAACCACAAGGTTTGAGGCGCTGCTCTTAACCTTAGGTTAATCGAGCTAAAACGTTCTTTAACAATTAGTATTCAAATAAACTGTGTGGGCATTTGAAGTTGAGTATCAAGGTACTTAATTGAATATGTCTACACGAACAAGTTAGCAATAACTTGTAGTTATGATAAGCGTAACATCATTTAGGTTTTCGAATTTAGATGAAGGTTAAGCTAGTATTCATTGAGACCTTAGCTACTTAGATGTAGCAATCAAATTTTAATTGAAGAGTTTGATCATGGCTCAGATTGAACGCTGGCGGCAGGCCTAACACATGCAAGTCGAGCGGAAACG
>NZ_JAUYVJ010000060.1:0-4735 GCF_030689115.1 Psychrobium sp. 1_MG-2023
TTAACGGCACTCATGCCGTGGAATGTGCAGCTCGATTACACGTCAGGCTAGGCACAACGGGTTAGTTGCGCGTTTACAATAAAAGTGGTTCAACATACCGTGTCGCATACACCTTTAAGTACTGGGAGCAAATTTATGAAGAAGTAGATGGTAAGGTAAATAAGATTAAACCTCGCTCGTGGCAGAAGTTTGATATCGAGCGGCAATATTGGAAAGCAAGAGGTGTTAATTATCGCGTGCTTACCGAGCGAGATGCCACAAAGGCTGAAGCATGGAATTTTGATTACTTCGAATTAGCGTATGATTTTAAGGCTTCAAAAAGTGAACTCACTGAATTTGCTATTGGATTTGTTGAAGCTTGGCTGTTAGCTCCACACAAGTGGTTGCAAGATCACTTTAAGACGTTAGAAGTCAAAACTGGTAAGTCTTTTCAGCATATCCAGAGCCTTTTTCAGTATATGGGGTTGCATAATTTACTACCTATCAATTGTGATAAACATATTCGGTTGTTCCGCCCAGTGGAGCTCGAATTATGATTTATGTCGGTCAATTGATTAAAGTTCCTAGCCCTCAGCAAGAACTCTTGGTTTGTCATGTGAGTCTTGATTATCGCTTCGCTGCCGTTGCAGATGCTAAACATGTTAGTAGTAAGGATAACTTTTCTAAACCTAAAGCCTGGAAAGTAACAGACTTAGTCGCCCTTATACGCAAAAAAGGCGTTGAATCTGAGCAATTTGATTATCCAGGAGAGATGTCCTTTAGTGATAAAGAGCTTATTAAACAGAGTCGTGAAACATGGCTCATTAATCGGGATTGGAAGCATTGGTTAACTGCACCTTTAACGACTCCTGAGCTAATTAATCAATATATTTATGGTGAAGGTGTAGCAGATGAGCTGGAGGAGCTGATTAAAAGTAATTTAGCTAACGCTGATTTGCTAAAAGCTAAATTACTTAAGGTTAATTCTGATAAGAAGAAAGAGGTATGGACAACAAAAGGAGCTTATTACAATGCCTTGAATCGTTATATTGTCTTTGGTTGTCATCCTAATGCATTGTTGCCCTGTAAGCTTAAAAATTCTGGCAGTAATTATAAAGTCCCTCTAAAAATTGAAGATAGAAATATTAAAAGAGGCCGTAAACCCGTTAGACAGGCAAGGATTTCAGCCCCTAATATTGGTATTACTGCTGAACATAAAAGCAATATTGCGAAGCTAGTTAAATTTTTAAAGTCTGAAAAAGGTAAAAAAGAATATCCTAACTTTACGTTTAAGAAAGCGATTGAGCTTTATCAGTTCAACTTTGAAACGACCATTCTAGAACGGGAAATTGAAGGTGAAATTCACCAAATTAGAATTCCTTTCGAAAGAGAAGAAGACTGCTTATCTGAAGAGCAGGTTTATTACCATTTAAAACGCATTATTGATAAACAGTTATACCTTCAAATTAAACACGGAAATATTAGTTACGAAAAAGATTTCGCTGATAGACAAGGCTCTGCATTAGAGGGGGTTATCGGATCAACATATCGCTATGAAATTGATGCTACTGTACTTGATGTTTATGTGAGATATCCATTCGATACTACAGGCCAATACAGTATGGGGCGTCCTGTCCTTTATTTAGTTATTGATGTTTACTCAACAATGATTGTTGGGTTCTATTTAGGGTTTGATGGACCTAATTGGGAGGGGGCAGCACAAGCTTTAGTTAATGCTTGTTCATGTAAAGTTGAATTTGCTGCACGGTTTAATTACTCAATAACTGAAGGTGATTGGCCAGCTCATCACGTTCCAGTACAAGCAGCAGTAGATAATGGAACTGAGCAGCCCGATAAAGTGATTAGTACAGTCTTGCAGGCTGAGCTTGGTATTCGAGGTTATAGCTTTGCCGCTGTTTACAGAGGGGATGCAAAAGGTACAGTAGAAGGCGCTTTCAGGTGTTGAGAAAATAAAGGGGTTCACTTTGTTCCAGGAGCTTTAAATCAACATGCCCAGCGTGGAGAACAACATGCGTCTCAGCAGGCACTTCTTGATTACGACTCAATAAATATACAGTTAATTGACCTAATCATTAAGAATAATAAATCAGCAGATAGACTTCACCGATTTGATATTAATGCGATTCAATCAGGTATTGATATCACACCTGAAGCACTTTACCTACATGGACTAAAGCAAGAAATGAATGGTGGAAGAGATGGTCGTGAAATAGACCCTGGCCGTATCCATTGGGCTTTTCTTCCTGAGGAAGAAGCAACTGTCAGAGGGGACGGGATCTACTTTAAAGGTTTAGTGTACTTATCCGATTATGCAAAGGAAGCTGACTGGTTCAAAGTTGCCAACCTAAATGGTTCTTTCAAGATTATTGTTAAGAGACCTAAATCTTGGACTTCAAGTTTGTGGCATAAAACGGCAGACGGTCAATATATTCGTTTCGATTTGAAAAATGTTAACAACGGTAGCCCTTTTATTGGCCAGCATTGGGAGCCAGTACAGCATTTATTAGAGCAGTTTAAAGATAAACGGCATCAAAATAAGCTAAATACTAAAAAGCTGACTATCCAAAGAAACAACTTATTAGCCGAGCTTAAGCGGTTAAATGAGGATGCCATCGAAGGTGCTGATACAAACACTTCTAAAAGCGTGCAAAGAGATATTAAGCAGCGCCAAAAGGTATTCGTTGCCGTTCAGCATGTAATCAAAGCAATTGACCATCAATTGGCTTTGCAGGGCGATCTTTTATCGCAAGCACCTACCCAAATTCAACCTCAATTAGATTCTGACAACGATGCGTTGTTATAGGAGACATCATGATATTACCTGCAAGTTATAATAAGCACCTTGATTTAAATTTAAATAACAATCCTTTGTCGGAATCGATTCAGGTTGAGTTATCGAACGAAAAGTTGATCGATTCATTAACAATTTTACCCAATGCTCAGGATAATTATTGGCAGCTACCTGAAGTTTATCAAATGTCGCAACTCAGACAATTATCAGTTGTTAATTCGCCTCACCCTTATACTCAGGCTTTATATAATAAAATCATGAGTTTGAAGCTTTTCGGTTATACCCATAGGAACCCATTCTCTGCGGAAACAGTAAAAATAAATACCAATATTGCACACTCATTACGTGAAAAAAAACTGTATAAACCTGAAAACTACCCTGGGCTAGCTCCTACAACAGCACCATCTGTTCTTGTCTCAGGTGAATCAGGAACCGGTAAAACTACGTTAATAAGAAGTGTACTAAGCAAGACTCCACAAGCTGTACAGCATAGCAGCTATAAGGGAACCCCTTTTAATAAAAAGCAATTGAATTGGTTATCGATTGATATGCCGGCTACAGGCTCCCCTAAAGCTTTGTGCGCTAACTTTTTTAAAGCGGTAGATGATGTACTTGGTACTGAGCATAAAAAAGAATGGGTAGATAAAAATAAATTTGGTGCTGATGTTATGTTTGGCGCTGTTCAACATGTAGCGATGAAGCATTTCTTAGGCTTAATTCACATTGATGAATTACAATTTATTTTAGGCTATAAAAAAGTTGAACATAGCCCTTCATTGCAATTACTGGAAAGCTTATTTAATAAAATCGGCATTCCCGTTATTTTAAGCTGTACCCGGCAAGGTGTTGATTTGTTTCAAACACTCAAAGAGGATGACCATCGCATAGGTCATGATATTACTATTGTTAGACGTATGCTTAGCGATAGACAATTCGTTATTGGTTTAAATAAGTTTGATTCTAAACATTTTAATACCCTGTTTAATGCTTTATTTCCCCGTGCATTCATATTAGATACTAATACTACTCGCTTAGAAGAGTTTCGATCTGAATTTCACCGATTATCATGCGGGCTTCCTGCCATTATGACTCGATTAGCACTTTTGCATCATGAAGCAGTGCAGCATGATTTTAATAAAGTCACCGACCAATCAAAAGGTTTTACAACACTCAGCCCTGAATTATTAAGAGTTGTTTATGATCAGCAATTTAGTTTGATTGATCCTGCGTTAATTGCTTTGAGGAAGCACAACCCTGAAAAGTTTGAATCTTTAATACGTGATATAGCGACTAAAAAACCTACCTATTCTAATAGCGAAAAGCTTGAAGCTGAAAATATAGCTAAGTTACAACAAAGCAACCCTACAAAAGTTTTGAAAACAGATGATAATTCAAAAGGCACAGTTGCTAGTGTATCTAGTGACTTGTCTTCTGATGAATTTTTACAGGGGATAGGTAATGATGAACAATAATGTTGAGTTGCCGTATTTATTCCCTAACGAGCATTTGCTTAGTGTCTTGGCTAGGTGGTTTGATTTAACAGGGCGAAATGACTTTTTGATGACTTGCAAAAAAGTATCGTCAAACCTGACAAAATTAACGCCTTCAGCGATTTGGCGTCCTGTTTTTCGTGATTTAGCTAGTCATTATAAAGAGACTATGCCGCTTGAGGTTATACTTAAAGAACATACTCTACTTCCTTATTATCGCTCATTCTTAACATTAACAGAACTTGAGTTGTTTAATGATGAATTACTAAAGCTCGGGCCGAGTTTCAAGTTGCTGCCTAAGTTACAGCAAAATCTTAAGTATGCTCATTATTGGCGGTGGTGTAAGGAATGCGCTCATGATGATTATGAAGAATATGGGTAAGCGGTCAATTAACCCCACCTACCAATGTTAATGGGCTTTTAGAATAATAACCTCACTATTTATCCACTTGAG
>NZ_JAUYVJ010000061.1:0-4434 GCF_030689115.1 Psychrobium sp. 1_MG-2023
CGACTTTAGCTCAGCTGGTAGAGCGCGACCTTGCCAAGGTCGAGGTCACGAGTTCGAACCTCGTAAGTCGCTCCAAAATTCTTCTTGAAATATCTTTATCTATAATCCTCTTACTTAAGAATTAACCATCGGCTCATGTCTAAATACAACTTTGTCACGCCCCGAATTTTTCGCTAAATATAATGACTGATCAGCATCATTGACTAAGTCTGACATCAACTCAAACAAGTTATCGTGCCACTCACTTACCCCAATACTCACAGTAACAGGGACCGTGATGCCATTAACTACCGGGTTAAGAGCTTTTATTTTTTTCCTTAAACGCTCAGCTATCTGCAGTGCATGTTGCGCGTTGGTATTTGGCATTATCACAACAAATTCTTCACCGCCAATTCTGGCTACCGTATCACTCCCTCTGGCAGCACTTTTACAAGCCTGATAAAAGCGAATTAGCACTTCATCGCCCACAAGGTGTCCATAGCTATCGTTGATTTGTTTAAAGTGGTCAATATCTAGCATCATAATTGAAAGCGGAGCCTTCACTGCTTGCATTGATATGATGGCATTTTGCAAGGCCGTATCAAAGTGATGACGATTTACAGCACCAGTCAGAGCATCCGTTTCTGCTAATGACCTAAAGTGCTTTGTTTCTGAATGGCTTTGTTCTAACAATTCTTGTTGTTGCTCAACCATCGCTCGCATGACATCGACTTGCAGTAACTTGCGTCTTAGTTTTTCATAAGCGCGGTATATATTTCCAATTTCATCTTGTTCATTAAATTGATGCAACCGAACACCTCTATCTCCTGAGGACACTTTATTTAACGCACTAGTTACTTGCCGAATCGGAAAAATAATACTGTGATTTAATACCACGACAAAACAAATACTCAAAACAACAATGAGTGCCACCGCTATAATGATCTGTTCACTACCTTGATGAAGGCTAGTAATCTTAGCCTTGGCTTTTTCATCTAGCGATAAAATAAGCTGATCGGTAAATAGTTTTAATTGATCCATTTCTTGTGACATCACCACAAACCAATGATCACCTTGCACCTCTTTTGGCAATACACTTAAAGCAATCATCTCTTTTCTGATTTTTTTCTCTATCGTTAGTGGCAAACAGAATTGAGCACACACTTGCTTTTGTTGGTTCGTTGCAAAGTTATCAAAGGTCCGTAGAGCATTGCGCTGCATACCAATGAGTAGACTGATCTCACGGCTATCATCCAAGCGCCCCTGACCTGTCTCAATGATTCTGACCCCTTCTGCTCGAATCTGACCTAAATACTCTTTATAAAGTAGCATCGAGTTAATCGTTGAAATACTACTCATTAGCTCATGATCAACATCCAAATTAATCAAACGATCGGTTTTAGATAACAACATGTCAATCAATGTCGAATAAGCATTAAATATCTGCTCAAAGCTCACTTGATTACTGTCAAAGGCGAGTCGGTTTTTTTGCAAAGACTTTAGTTCAGTTTGAGCCTGTGGCAAGCCTTCCATGATAACCTGTTTAACTTGAGGCTCTACGGAGTGCTCTAAATGCTGCCAAAAAACGGCATTTAATTCGTCTGTTTTATTTCTGCGATCTGTGAGTGCGATGTTAAAACTTTTATAATTCGAGCTCATCAAGCCCGTCGTTAACCCCCGCTCAGCTTGTAATGAATGCGTCAGTGCATTGACATTAGCTAGTACGGTGCCCATACCAGACAACAACTGCATGTGTTGATAGTTTTGTACATTATTACCTAATAACACCATGCATAAGAAAGCCACACCAATAAAGGGAAAGAGAATAGAAATTAATACGCGATTAGATAAAGGAATACGATTAGCTAATTGGGATGAGAGACGCTGTAACAAGCTCTCATTAGCTTGCTCTTTTGCGCTTAGCTTTGTTTGATACACATGTTGGCTATAGTCTAAATCCTCAATTAAGATATGATTGACCAGCCAATGGTGAAGGAAATCAAGGATAACTTCTAATATTCCCTCTTCACACTCATCTTGCCAACGCTTTTTTAATTGCGCCAGCTGTTTGAAAAACGCTTGATGGGAATCACAATGTTCAGCGTAATGAGCATAGCCTATATCACTTAATAACCTCTCTTCACGTTCAAAGTGCTCTTGAACATATTGCTCCAACTGCTCAAAGGTCTCTTCGATATATTGTTGCTGTCCACTCTCCCCTACAGCATTAGACAATTCGGCCAATAATCTAATGATTTTTTTATGATCATTGTCGATGGAATCGACGCCCACACTCATGCCAGCATTCCATTCTAGCTTTATCATCAAACACATCCCTCATAAACGATGATTAAATATACCTACATAGTTCAAAAATTGAAATAATCAAAATTAAGCTCGTTGATATAAATCAAATCGAAACGCTTTACTTAAAGAAAAAGGGAAAGTCAATCACATTTATCAATCACTCCTTTCCCTTGCAATGAAATAAAAAGGACAATTTTCTTACCCTTTAGCTCTTAGGGCATTGTTGGATCTCACTTTTTAAACTAGCGTTTATTTTGTTTTTACAAATCACTATAACTCAGCTATATTCCGCAAACTGAGTATTTACTCTAATTCATCTGATAAGCGCTTAATAGACAACCCCTGCTAAGTCTTTATCAGATGAACCTCAAATCTGTCTAATGGTATCTATAATAATGATAAAAAGAATAACTCTTTCTTTAGTAGCACTCGCTGTTGCAAGTACTTTTACGGCCCCGACTCAAGCGGCTGGCTTCAAACTCTATGAGCAATCAACTAGTGCGATGGGCAATGCTTATGCTGGGCGAGGAGCTCAGATCAATGATGCGAGTGTAGGTTACTCAAATCCTGCGGCGTTCGTTAAACTTGACCAAGCACAGTATAGTGTTGGCCTCAATGTACTCAATCTAGATGGTGAGTTTAAAAATGCCAAAGCTACCAGTGCACCGGGCTTGCCGGTAACAGGAAAAGAAGCCGATACCTTATCAAGTATTTCAGCCATTCCACACTTTCATTATTACCAGCCGCTTAATAATAAACTGGGCTTTGGTTTATCTGTTGCTGTACCTTTTGCCACATCAAGTGAATATGAAGATGACTTTGTCGGTCGTTACTTTGCTAAGCAAACGGAATTTAAGGTTATTTCAGTACAACCAGCCATTAGTTACCTTGTTAATGACAAATTATCAATCGGTGCAGCAGTGGCAATTAACTACGCTAGCGGTACCTTAAGTAAATTTAAAGATCATAACGGCTTATGTGAGATTGGTTCAGGGATCAACGCCACCTATAGCCAACTAAGCCAAGGAACATTTAACGATGTTGCCCAATCCGCATATTGCGATAGTTTTTACGAAGTCTCTGGCGATGATTTAAAGTTAAGCTATACCTTAGGTTTGCATTATCAAGCCACTGATGCACTAGCGCTAGCATTAAGCTACCAGTCTGCCGTTGATTATACCCTTGAAGGTGACTCAACTATCAATAACACGCCAATCACAGGTGAGTTTGTCCCTTTTACTCCAAATCCTGAGCAATACTGGACTGCACCGACGATTCCAGGGATTGTCGATGGTTCTAAGATGCCAGTGGTTGATTTAACTACAGGTAAGTTAGCTGTTTCACCAGCAAAGTCGGAAGCGTCGACACTTGACCTTAATACACCAATGAGTGTGGCGTTAAGCGCTGATTATAAAGTTAACACCGAGTTATCAATACAGCTGGGAGCAATTTGGACTCAGTGGAGTAAATTTACTGACATTTCCGTATTATCAGCGGACTCAAAGCCAAGTATTAGCGCTAGCACTCAACAAGAGCAAAACCTTAATGCACCGGGACATATCGGCTACATTCCTGAATATTGGCAAGATGTATGGGCATACTCAGTTGGTGCAACTTATCAAGTAAACGATCAATGGCAAATTAAGGCTGGTATTGCAGAAGATAAGTCTCCAGTAAACGGTCAATATCGTAGTGCGCGTATTCCAGCCAATGACCGTACTTGGTTAACTGTTGGAGCGAATTACCAAAACAATGAAAGCTGGAATGTAGACTTCGCTGCAGGCTTGATGCACATGAAAGAAACAACTGTCATCGATGGTGAGTATAATGCGCAAGACGTGGCACTATATAACAGTATGTACCAAGCAGATTATAAGATTAACGCTTACGTTGTGTCGTTGCAGTTTAATTACTTCCTATAATCTGGCGTACGATTTAAACCCAGTTAGCGCTCCTGCCTGCGTCGTTCTGAAAATGTTGTATTCAGGCCTCGCTTTAGGGTTTAAACGAAAGATTCCGGCTAAAACAATGCCGGAACGACAACTTTTAGGGCTGACAACCTCGTCATATTATAGAAGAGTTAGCGCTCCTGCCTGCGTCGTTCTGAAAATGTTTTATTCAGGCCTCGCTTTAGGGTTTAAACGAGAG
>NZ_JAUYVJ010000062.1:0-4046 GCF_030689115.1 Psychrobium sp. 1_MG-2023
TTTTGTTGTCATACTCACCTCGATTAATAATAGTATTATTCTAAATCGAAGTGTCCAGTGTTATTAGACCAGAATAGTAATAGGCTTTGCTCTAAATTATACGAAACAGTTAGAGCTTCAAAATTTAATAGAAAACAAAGATTACTCAGTTGTTGAAGGGTGTATTCAAGAGTACAAAATAGATGTACCCAAACAAGGAACAAAAGTAGAATCTTTTATGGTAAGAAATATCTATTTTGAATTTAGCAACCATGATTCTGATTTATATTTTAACGGTAAAGACCACGTAGATAATTATTTAACAAATGGTCAGTGCGTCTCTATCAGTTATATAAAGACAAAAGTTGCAAATAGGATTGTCAAAATATCCAGTTAACAAGAGCATAAAAAATGACGTCAAACGCTTGGCTGACGCTCATTTTTCGCTAATTTTAGCCAAGCATTATCCGCATTTTATGCGGGCGTTAGGTATCTAAGGAGGGATTTTGGAATCTACATTTAGAGTTAAAGATAATCATGCTTTTGTCGTTAGAGAAAACGATATAAAAAAATATGGGATAAACTAGAGAGTTTTGATAAATCTGTCACTGCGATAGTCGAGTTTAGTGACTCGATTGAGCGTAAGGTTGATAGTTGTGAAGCTCTAATACAATTTGAAAACTCTAAGAAAAGACAAATTAAAAGAATTGAACTAACTGCAATTTGCAAAGAAAGAATAAATATTACTCGCGTGGAGTTAGAAAATGATGATTATAGAACTATTTCTATAGCGTCCTCTGGAGATGACGATACTGTAACTAAAGTCGGTGACCAAATACCCGAAATAATTGATGGTTTAAAACCTTGGTATTCAGTAATTACTCGTATAGATTTATATTGGGTATGCTTAACAATTTTTGGTCTAATTGCATTCTTTGTCTTGCTTATGGTTCCAGAATCAGAGAGTAAAGATCCACTGTCTTTTGAAGAAGCCCTACGAGCACTCTTAATTATGGCAGGATTAGTGTTTGGAGTTTTCTTTGCATACAAATATGTAAATGCCTTCAAGAAAGCTATATTTCCGATTGGGTGCTTTGCGCTAGGGCAAGGTAAAGAGCGATACGAAGTGCAGGAAAAAATTAGGTGGGGTGTTGTGGTTGCTCTCATTATTTCTTTATTAAGTTCAACAGTTTATGGGTTGTTAACATGAATATACCTAACAAGTTGCTTAAACGGAATAAAAACAGTGGGCCATCGCTTCGCGATTATAGCCAACCATTTTTATCCGCTTAGCAAGGCGTTATGAATCAAGGACGAAATTATGTACATCTTTGAAATAATAAAACCCGGTACATGGTTAGACTATGAAGATCGTGATTGGTCGTGGGAAATCGAAGGTATTTTACGTAGTTTGGAAAGTCAGTTTTATGAGGCTAACCTTGCGCTAAACATGTTTCTACATTCCATACAGAGAGATCGTAATTCTCATTCACAAGAAAAGTGGGAAGCGGAATCCAACCGCCGCTCTGAGATTCGACGTGAAGTTGAGGCGAAGTATGACAATCCTCACAATCACGAGTTTTGGGATGAAATTCAGTTAGAAACTGAAATAAGATTTAAAAGAGAGCAGTGGCAGTCGGGAAAACTCCCTAGGGAGTTTGAGCATAACCAAGCATTTATGCATGCTCGCGCATTCCTGTATGCACTCGATTCTTTTGATAAATTTCTAAATGTCTTAAAAAAGCAATCAAATGTTCCCCCTGTGCTAGAAGATCTTCATGCGAGGTTTGGTGACTCATTTCCTCATTTACGTGGAGTCAGAAATAGTTCACAGCACATGGAAGATCGTTCGAGAGGTCTTGGGGCAGGAAGAAACCCGCAGCCGCTCGAGCTGAAACCTATAGATAATGGTTTTATAAAAGCTGAAGGTGGCGCGCTTGTCTTAAGTAGCCTAAATGGAACTAAATATGGCAATACCATGGCAGACGGACACTATGGTGAAGTGGATGTATCTCCACCATCAATGGAAGCGTTACACTCCATATTCCAAGATATCATAAATGCGTTCGAATGGAAGGGGTCAAAATGTCACCTACCGAGCAATTAATTCATAACAAAAAGCTCAAAGGCGACGCCAAAAAACGGCGCACTTTAGCTTGGCGTTATATGCCAAGAGGACTTATGCATAGCACTCTAAATCAATGGCTCAGGGAACTTGAAATAGAGCCCCAAATTGTCCACTCGACTGATATCAACGAGGAGGCAAATTCGAACATGGTTACTTTTGGTACAAACGAGAGTTTGCTTCAAGATTGGGGAAAAGACTCCATCAAAGCTTTTGTACTCGAATGTGCAGAACTGTACAACTTAAAGAACACGGTTGCTCCCATGACCTTTTACTCATGGTACGATGAAATGGCTGGTCAAATTCGAATCTCTGCCGTGAGCGCGTGCCATGGAAAGCTTCCGTTTAGATGCAACGTTAACCAAGTTGGGCTTGGTGCTTTCATCGAAAGCTTTTACACTCAGAGTTCTATAGAACCATATACGCTTAACGTTTGGCTGAAAGGCATATAACAAGCCCATGAAGTCACGATTCGCAACCGCTGTCACATTGGTTGCAAAGACAAAAGGCGCAACAAATGCGCCAGCACTGCTCACGGCTTATGGGGGCGTTATATGCCTAAATTAAGCTCCCATTTCTTATGAGGTTTTATGGAAACGAATGATAAAAAAAGGACTATTAGCTTAGCTGATACAACATTGCTTATTACAAAAGCAGGTGGACGCTGTAGCTACAATCATGAACATGAGTATTGCAATAAAATCCTTTCAGATGGGCGAGTAAACTTAGGGGAAAGAGCACATATAGTTGGTGTTAGTGGTCCAAGGGCAAATGTACCTTTTAATGGTAATAAAAATGGCTATGATAATTTGATATGGCTTTGTAGAGATCATCATAAGATAATTGATCACCCTACAAACCTTGAAAAGTATACTGTTAATACTCTTCAAGAAATGAAGAGCCGACATGAAAATAAAATCATTACTGGTCGCTACCCATATTATGGGACACCTCAGTCATTACATGACTTTAGTGTTTTAAGTTGCTTATTTGAATTTATAAACATTCACACTTTATACTCTTGCGCAGCTTCTTATCCAGTTATACACCTAGATTTTTTTGATGTCAGTGATATGTGCTATCACTTTAGAAATGATAATCCGGGGGATCTCCCTTTAAGAGATCCTATTTTAAAAAGAGCATTTTTAAATTTTGAACGAACGCATGAAAGACTTTCAATTCATTTAAATCCAAATCGTACCGTTAAAGAAGATAAAATAAATTTTTGGTATGAATGGGCATACTCTCGTATTGGCGAGAATTTAGTTTTCAATTATTTAGCATCAGTTGAACGCTTAATAAGTCTAATTGAGCAACGTTTTCCTCAAATACTACATCAAGAAGTTTATGAACCATTTCCGGATTCCGGCATATAACAAGGCATTTAAACGGAACAAAAACAGTGGGTTACGTTTCGCTTCGCTTCGCTACACATTTTAACCCACTATTTTTGTCCGCTTAATGCGGCGTTATATGCTTTTCAGATTAATCTAATTTGGCAAATAATCACTTTATTGCAGACAAGCGTATTTGTATGGGTATCATTGTTTATTCCTCTTAACTTTTAATTTATAGGAATATTTATGACATCTTTAACGGCGATATATTTATCAGGCTTAATTGGTAGTAATTTTGGAGCTATTGCTTTGTTACTTACACCTAATAATGAACTGTTGCTCAAGCATAGCCAAGCTGTGTTATTGGCATCTATTTTTGGTTGTTTTTTATCTTCAGTGTTTTATGCTTCTACCTCAAGCTTTGACATTGGGTTAGAGGTGGTAATAGGTTTTGGTGCGTTTTGTTTTATGGCAATTTATCGCTACTTAAAGAAACCAGAAAAACTACTAAAGTTAAGGCCACGCATATAACAAGAGACTATGGCGTCAATAGTTAATTTCATACTTTTGGCGCTTCCCACATCACTCCATCTCTTAGCATTGAA
>NZ_JAUYVJ010000063.1:0-2994 GCF_030689115.1 Psychrobium sp. 1_MG-2023
TTGAATCTCCCTAACTGCGCTATTAACGCATTTTTTTAACCTGAAAGCAAAAAGCCCGCTAACATTTTCATGTTAGCGGGCTTTTCTTAATTAGTGGCGGAGAGATAGGGATTTGAACCCTAGATGGGCTATTAACCCATGCCGGTTTTCAAGACCGGTGCATTCGACCACTCTGCCATCTCTCCAGCGCGGTGTATAGTATAGCAATACAGATGAGATGCAAGTGTTAATAAGTTTTTTTTAATAAAACTAAACTTTTTGCTCACAAAATCGTCATATACTAACAAGTGAGAACGGCATATTATGACAATGGCCAAGTTGCTGTTATAGTAGAATCAAATTGAGTAATTATTTTTAATTTAGACGGAGTTTTTATGGAGCATCGTACAACTTATAGCGCAACGAATGAGTCTGCGTTACAAACTAATAAAGTATTGAGAAATACTTACAGCCTATTAGCAATGACATTAATGTTCAGTGCAGTAACGGCTTTTTTCAGTACCCAATTGAATTTAGGTATGATTGGTTACTTCGGTTTCCTAATCGCTGGTTTCATCAGCTTATTTATCGTTCATAAAAAAGCGGATACAGCACAAGGCCTAATGTGGACATTTATTTTCACTGGCTGTATGGGTATGGCACTCGGCCCAATCTTAAATCGTTATTTAGCAATGTCTAATGGCGGTGAGTTAATTATGCAAGCGCTAGGTGGCACGGCATTAATCTTTTTCGGTTTATCAGCTTACGCGTTATCTACTAAAAAAGACTTCTCTTTCATGGGCGGCTTCTTAAGTGTTGGTATCTTAGTTGTAATCGTTGCCGCTATTGCTAACATCTTCTTCGCTATCCCGGCAGTGAGCTTAGCGTTAAGTGCAGCAATCGTAATGATTATGTCTGGTTTTATCTTGTATGATACAAGTCGTATCGTTCACGGCGGTGAAACTAACTACATCCGCGCCACAGTATCTTTATACTTAAACATCTATAACTTATTCATCAACCTATTAGCTTTATTAGGCTTTGCCGGTGACGACTAAGTTACACTTAATTAGAGTATGTTACTCTAATTAACCCAAAAGCTTCGCTAGTGCGGAGCTTTTTTTTGCCTGATACTTTATTCGAATACCAATTGCATTAACTATTTGCCCATTTGTAGCAGTTTAAATAATCAGGAACGAGGTTGCTCTCAACCCCAATCGCCAGCTATTACTCAATCAGCGTCTTGTTCTAGCTCATCTTTCCAAGGCACAACAAGATCACTTACTTAATGTATTTGGTATAAACATAGCTTATGAGGCATGTTAGAATACCCTTAATTTTCTCACTCATGTAATGGGTTTCCGCCACTACATATAACAAGGTAACAACCATAGTGACACTGAAATATGTTTTAGTCGTTAACAGTGATGTGAATAGCCAAGGGGCTTACAGTGCCTATTTATTTGCACGAGCGCTGTTAAAGCAAGGACATCAATTAACTCAAGTATTTTTCTATCAACAAGGTACGGCCAATACCAATGCACTTTATTGCCCAGCGAGTGATGAAACCAATGTCGTCGCATTATGGCAAGGGCTAGCCGAAAACTTTGCCGTTGACCTTGTCAGCTGTGTGGCAGCATCGCTGCGTCGGGGTATTGTTGATGAGCAGCTTGCAAAAGAGCAACAGCTGGCGAGCGACAACCTTGCACCTCACTTCCGTTTAGGCGGCTTGGGTGAGTTCGTACAAGCCTCTGCCGATGCAGATAAGTTAATACAATTTTAAGTGAATACCTTATGAAATCCCTAGCTATTGTAAACAGTAGTGCCCCGTTTAGTAGCATCAACGATCGTGAATCCCTCGATATGCTGTTAGCGAATGCTTCTTATGACCGCCCCGTCGGCCTTTTTTTTGCTGGAGATGGGTTGTACCAGATCCTCAAGTCGACCGATGCTCAATTAACCGGACATAAAGACATTAGTAAAAGCTATGGCTTGCTTGAATTGTATGACATCGAGCAAATCTATTTATGCCAGCAGTCGATGAACGAGCGAGGTTTAACTGCCGAACACTTTCTGATTGATGGCCAAATGTTGAGTCAGAAACAATGGTTTGATACGTTAAGTCAATTTGATCAGGTACTAAATTTCTAATGATGTTATTAATTGCTACGCAAAGCCCGTTTACTAAAGCCCTACCTCCAAGCGTTAATGACGTGACAGTAGTCTTGACCCAAGACAGTGTCATTGCAGCGACACTACCTGACTCATTAGCACAGTTTAATGAGGTATTTGTTTTAGAAAGTGATCTTCATGCACGGGGTTTACAAGTGTTAAACTCGCAAGCATTTAAGTTAATCGACCTAGAAAAATTTGTCGAGTTAACCGCCCTTCACCACCCTATTGTAAATTGGTAACACAGCATGAGCACAGGAATTATTTTTCAAGGCAAAGCCCTTGATGTCGATAAGCATGATTATTTGCTTAACCTCGAAGACTGGAATGAACAAGTCGCGCTACATATAGCATCATTAGAAAATATCACCATGACTGAAGAGCATTGGGAAGTGGTGCGCTTTATTCGCAATTTTTACCTTGAGTTTAATACCAGCCCTGCGGTACGCATGCTCGTCAAAGCGGTCGCGAAAGAGTTTGGGCCAGAAAAAGGCAACTCGCGTTATCTTTACAAGCTCTTTCCTAAAGGGCCAGCGAAACAAGCCACCCGTATTGCTGGGTTACCGAAACCAGCAAAGTGTATTTAATCTCACCAATGTGTCGTTCCGGCATGCTTTTAGCCGGAATCTCGTACTGTATATCAGCAATTAACGAGATCCTGAATAACACATTTTCAGGACGACGATGCAAGAGAGCGCCTCACCAATGTGTCGTTCCGGCAGGCTTTTAGCCGGAATCTCGTATTGTATATCAGCAACTAACGAGATCCTGAATAACACACTTTCAGGACGACGATGCAAGAGAACGCCTCACCAATGTGTCGTTCCGGCAGGTTTTTAGCCG
>NZ_JAUYVJ010000064.1:0-2143 GCF_030689115.1 Psychrobium sp. 1_MG-2023
ATTAGGTGTTGTATGGTTAAGTGACTAAGCGTATACGGTGGATGCCTAGGCAATTAGAGGCGATGAAGGACGTGTTAATCTGCGATAAGCGTTGGTAAGGTGATAAAAACCGTAATAGCCAACGATTTCCGAATGGGGAAACCCACCTACCATCAGGTAGGTATCGTACAGTGAATACATAGCTGTGCGAGGCGAACCCGGGGAACTGAAACATCTAAGTACCCGGAGGAAAAGAAATCAACCGAGATCCCCTTAGTAGCGGCGAGCGAACGGGGGCCAGCCCTTAAGCAAATAGTAAGTTAGTTGAACGCTCTGGAAAGTGCGACGATACAAGGTGATAGTCCTGTAAACGACAACGAACCTTTTGTGAAAACGAGTAGGACGGGACACGTGATATCCTGTTTGAAGATGGGGGGACCATCCTCCAAGGCTAAATACTCCTAATTGACCGATAGTGAACCAGTACCGTGAGGGAAAGGCGAAAAGAACCCCTGTGAGGGGAGTGAAATAGAACCTGAAACCGTATACGTACAAGCAGTGGGAGCAGACTTGTTCTGTGACTGCGTACCTTTTGTATAATGGGTCAGCGACTTACATTTTGTAGCAAGGTTAACCGTATAGGGGAGCCGTAGGGAAACCGAGTCTTAACTGGGCGACAAGTTGCAGGGTGTAGACCCGAAACCGGGTGATCTAGCCATGGGCAGGTTGAAGGTTGAGTAACATCAACTGGAGGACCGAACACACGTATGTTGAAAAATGCGGTGATGACTTGTGGCTAGGGGTGAAAGGCCAATCAAACCCGGAGATAGCTGGTTCTCCCCGAAATCTATTTAGGTAGAGCCTCGTGTATCACCATTGGGGGTAGAGCACTGTTTGGGCTAGGGGGTCATCCCGACTTACCAACCCCATGCAAACTCCGAATACCAATGAGTGCAATCACGGGAGACACACTGCGGGTGCTAACGTCCGTAGTGAAGAGGGAAACAACCCAGACCGCCAGCTAAGGTCCCAAAGTGTATGTTAAGTGGGAAACGATGTGGGAAGGCTTAGACAGCTAGGAGGTTGGCTTAGAAGCAGCCATCTTTTAAAGAAAGCGTAATAGCTCACTAGTCGAGTCGGCCTGCGCGGAAGATTTAACGGGGCTAAACATGCCACCGAAGCTGCGGATGCTTGATTTTAATCAAGCGTGGTAGGGGAGCGTTCTGTAAGCCGTTGAAGGTGTACTGTCAGGTATGCTGGAGGTATCAGAAGTGCGAATGCTGACATGAGTAACGATAAAGGGGGTGAAAAACCTCCTCGCCGAAAGACCAAGGGTTCCTGTCCAACGTTAATCGGGGCAGGGTAAGTCGACCCCTAAGGCGAGGCCGAAAGGCGTAGTCGATGGGAAACTGGTTAATATTCCAGTACTTCTTATAATTGCGATGGGGGGACGGAGCAGGCTAATCTAGCATGGCGATGGTTGTCCATGTTTAAGTATGTAGGCTGATTTCTTAGGTAAATCCGGGAAATCACTAGGCTGAGATACGATGACGAGTCACTACGGTGATGAAGTAGATGATGCCATACTTCCAGGAAAAGCCTCTAAGCTTCAGATTATAAGGAATCGTACTCCAAACCGACACAGGTGGTCGGGTAGAGAATACCAAGGCGCTTGAGAGAACTCGGGTGAAGGAACTAGGCAAAATAGTACCGTAACTTCGGGAGAAGGTACGCTGGCTGTGGTGATGAGACTTGCTCTCTAAGCTACGGTCAGTCGCAGTGACCAGGTGGCTGCAACTGTTTATTAAAAACACAGCACTGTGCAAAATCGCAAGATGACGTATACGGTGTGACACCTGCCCGGTGCCGGAAGGTTAATTGATTGGGTTAGTCCTCGGACGAAGCTCATGATCGAAGCCCCGGTAAACGGCGGCCGTAACTATAACGGTCCTAAGGTAGCGAAATTCCTTGTCGGGTAAGTTCCGACCTGCACGAATGGTGTAATGATGGCCACGCTGTCTCCACCCGAGACTCAGTGAAATTGAAATCGCTGTGAAGATGCAGTGTACCCGCGGCTAGACGGAAAGACCCCGTGAACCTTTACTACAGCTTGGCACTGAACATTGAACCTACATGTGTAGGATAGGTGGGAGCCTTTGAAACC
>NZ_JAUYVJ010000065.1:0-2113 GCF_030689115.1 Psychrobium sp. 1_MG-2023
ATGGTGGACGATACTGGGCTCGAACCAGTGACCCTCGCCTTGTAAGGGCGATGCTCTCCCAACTGAGCTAATCGTCCAGGGTTAAAAACAAATAAGATAAACATCTCGTTGTTTCGGGAGCGTATTATAGAGAGACTCACTTTAGAGTCAACGGTTTTTTTTAATATTACTTTTAAGCGGTGGCTTTTAAACCAATTTGATTGAATTTTAGGTGTACGCAGCTAGTAAGCAGATTTGTTCTGCCTTTATATGACAAATCACTAAAAGATAGTTTGATGTCATGCAGTCTATTACAAGATAGTTAATGATCTTGATTGTAGTTACTGTGCATCTTGTTAAAATGCTCAGTTATATTTTTGCTACTTATATTTTTAGGTCTAAATAGCATTTCTACTTCGACCATTGATTTGGTTTGTTTTTATAAGGTTAATATTGATTATGACAATCAAAACACGTTTTGCACCTAGCCCCACTGGTTATTTGCATGTTGGTGGCGCACGTACCGCGCTTTATTCTTGGTTAGTTGCCCAGAAACTTGGTGGTGAATTTGTACTTCGTATTGAAGACACTGATATTGAACGCTCAACTCAAGAAGCAATCGATGCCATTATGGAAGGAATGGAGTGGTTAGGCCTTGAATGGAACGAAGGTCCTTATTATCAAACAAAACGATTTGATCGTTACAAAGAACTAATTGCTCAATTATTAGAACAAGAAAAGGCTTATCGTTGTTATTGTCCGAGCGAGCGCCTTGACGCTATGCGCGAAGAGCAAATGGCCAACGGCGAAAAGCCTCGTTATGATGGTCGTTGCCGTGATTTAGCAGAACAGCCGACCGATGTCCCTCATGTGATACGCTTCAAAAACCCTTTAGAGGGCGAAGTGACTTTTGATGATCATGTTCGCGATACTATCACCGTTGCAAATAGCGAGTTAGATGATTTAATTATTCAACGTACTGATGGTAGCCCCACTTATAACTTTTGTGTGGTTGTTGATGATTGGGATATGGGCATTACTCACGTTGTACGTGGTGAAGATCATATCAATAACACACCACGTCAAATCAATATTCTAAAGGCATTAGATGCGCCAATTCCTGAATATGCACATGTATCAATGATTTTAGGTGACGATGGTAAGAAATTATCTAAGCGTCATGGTGCAGTTGGTGTAATGCAATACCGTGATGATGGTTATTTACCTGAAGCTTTACTTAACTACCTAGTCAGGTTAGGTTGGTCACATGGTGATCAAGAAGTGTTTTCTGTTGATGAGATGAAAGAGTTATTTACACTAGATGCAATCAATAAAGCTGCTTCTGGTTTTAATACAGAAAAACTACTATGGCTAAACAATCATTATATCAAAACAATGGATCCTGAATATGTAGCTAAACATTTAGCATGGCATATGACTGATCAGAACATTGATACTTCAAATGGACCTGCATTAACTGAGATAGTTACTGCACTAGGTGAGCGTGTTAATACCTTAAAAGAGTTAGCAACAGCCAGTACCTGTTATTACCATGACTTTGAAGAGTTTGATGCCGCAGCAGCTAAAAAGCATTTACGTGGCGTAGCTATGGAACCACTTCAGCTTGTGGCCGCTAAATTAGAAGCGTTAGATGACTGGTCATTAGAGCAGTTACAACAGTGTATCGAAGATACAGCATCTGAATTAGAAGTGGGTATGGGTAAGGTTGGTATGCCTTTACGCGTTGCTGTTACAGGGGCAGGGCAGTCGCCATCACTAGATTTGACCTTAAAACTGATTGGAAAGGCTCGAAGCGTTCAAAGAATCGGCGAAGCGGTTAAATTTATAGCGGCCAGAATTAATTCTTAAAAAATGGGTTGACTCTTTCCTCAGGGGTGCTTAGAATGCGCCTCGTTGTCAAGGAGGAGTCATCTTCCTAAGCAATATAATCGGTTGAGGGGCTATAGCTCAGCTGGGAGAGCGCTTCGCTGGCAGCGAAGAGGTCTGCGGTTCGATCCCGCATAGCTCCACCAGAAACTGATTATTTACTAATAGTGTGTCCCCTTCGTCTAGTGGCCTAGGACACCGCCCTTTCACGGCGGTAACAGGGGTTCGAAACCCCTAGGGGACGCCA
>NZ_JAUYVJ010000066.1:0-1766 GCF_030689115.1 Psychrobium sp. 1_MG-2023
GCCGTCTCAAAATCAAGGTTACCGGCTAGAGTAATAACACCATTCGCATCGATGGCGAACAAGTCTTTATTGTCACCGACTAACTCGTAGCTGACGTTATCGCCATCAGGGTCCGTCGCCAGTGCGGTAATACCCACTGGCTGGCCAATCGCCGCATTCTCTGAGATGGTGTTATCCGCAGTATTAGTATCAGTCACCGGCCCGATTGGGTTATCGGTATCGCCTTCACCTGGCGTGGTGCCATCCGCGTTTTCAACCGCAATCACAAAGTTCGCTTCGCTTGTGGTGCCATCGGTAGAGGTTGCTTTGACTGTCACGGTGTGTGATTCAGCCGTCTCAAAATCAAGGTTGCCGGCTAAGGTGATCACGCCATTCGCATTGATAGCGAACAGGTCTTTATTGTCACCGACTAACTCGTAGCTGACGTTATCGCCATCAGGGTCCGTCGCAAGAGCCGTAATACCCACTGGCTGACCAATGGCCGCATTCTCTGAGATGGTGTTATCAGCCGTATTGGTATCGGTCACTGGACCGATTGGGTTATCGGTATCGCCTTCACCTGGCGTGTTGCCATCGGCGTTTTCAACCGCAATCACGAAGTTCGCTTCGCTTGTGGTGCCATCCGTTGACGTTGCTTTGACTGTCACGGTGTGTGATTCAGCGACTTCAAAGTCCAGTTCGCCCGCTAAGGTGATCACGCCATTGGCATCAATGCTAAATAAGTCTTTATTGTCACCAACTAATTCGTAGCTGACGTTATCGCCATCAGGGTCCGTCGCCAGTGCGGTAATACCCACTGGCTGACCAATGGCCGCATTCTCTGAGATGGTGTTATCAGCCGTATTGGTATCGGTCACTGGACCGATTGGGTTATCGGTATCGCCTTCACCTGGCGTGTTGCCATCGGCGTTTTCAACCGCAATCACAAAATCAGCTTGTGACGTGGTGCCATCGGTAGAGGTCGCTTTCACCGTCACGGTGTGTGATTCAGCCGTCTCAAAATCAAGGTTACCGGCTAGAGTAATAACACCATTCGCATCGATGGCGAACAAGTCTTTATTGTCACCAACTAATTCGTAGCTGACGTTATCGCCATCTGGGTCAGTCGCCAGTGCGGTAATACCCACTGGCTGACCAATCGCCGCATTCTCTGAAATCGTGTTATCAGCTGCATTGGTATCAGTCACCGGCCCGATTGGGTTATCGGTATCACCTTCACCTGGCGTGGTGCCATCCGCGTTTTCAACGTTGATCACAAACTCCGCTTGTGAGGTCGTGCCATCGGTTGAGGTTGCTTTCACCGTCACGGTGTGTGATTCAGCGACTTCAAAGTCCAGTTCGCCCGCTAGGGTAATAACGCCATTGGCATCGATTGAGAACAAGTCTTTATTGTCACCAACTAATTCGTAGCTGACGTTATCGCCATCCGGGTCGGTGGCAAGGGCTGTAATACCCACTGGCTGACCAATGGCCGCATTCTCTGAGATGGTGTTATCAGCCGTATTAGTATCAGTCACCGGACCGATTGGGTTATCGGTATCGCCGTCACCTGGCGTGGTGCCATCGGCGTTTTCAACCGCAATCACGAAGTTCGCTTCGCTTGTGGTGCCATCCGTTGAGGTTGCTTTGACTGTCACGGTGTGTGATTCAGCCGTCTCAAAATCAAGGTTGCCGGCTAGGGTAATAACACCATTCGCATCAATGCTAAATAAATCTTTATTGTCACCGACTAACTCGTAGCTGACGTTATCGCCATCAGGATCCGT
>NZ_JAUYVJ010000067.1:0-1699 GCF_030689115.1 Psychrobium sp. 1_MG-2023
ACAACACTTGGTGATAAAACACCAATTAACTATGAGAAATTACAGAATGAAGTGTCCGGTTGGACTTGACCAGAATATACGCCCAATAACATTAAGGTTGTAAATATTCGAATTAATGTAAGCCTTTTGACTTTTGTAATATCCGAAGCTATCTCTGAAAATATAGGGAATTTGTGTACTAAAACGATAAACAGAACAAATAACGTAGGCGTTATAAAATAATCAACGCTGGTATTTGTTGTGGCTTCGAAATATATGCTCAAACTTTGACAATCCAGTTAACGCCTCACTAAGAGGCAAATAATTGTTGGCTAAAATAAGCGACGAAGGAGCAAACAGCCAACTGTTATTTGTCCTTTTGAGTGACTTGTTAGCACTCATTTTCACTGAAATTAGCAAAAACTTCTTGTTCTTGTTTCTTAAAGTCGGGGAACTCTCCAATTTTGAATATATTACAGCCATTAACAGTTAAGTGTTGGGCATATATTTCACCACCGATATAAATCCTATTCTCAGGAGTTTCTTTAGATTGTATTTCTCTCTGCTCTTGCATCATAGAAGGTATTAATTTTAATAAGTCACCTTCAGGCACTTTACATTCTGGCTTTACTGCAGTTCCATAGCCAAGGGATTCTGATGCAAAGTTATTTGTTGAACGATATGCAAAAACTAAAACTTCATTTGTATCTTCAGAAAAGCCAAGTTGATAAACAGTTGATGTATAACTTTCCGGTAAAGATTGCCTAACTTTATAGTCTTCCCATAGCCGTATTAAACCGTCTTGCGTATGGTAATCTAGATTATCGAGGCCTTTGACAACCATTCTACTTGTAACATACATAGCCCACTCATTTGAGAAACCCCCAACTCCTGTGCCTGCAATTATTGTTTTAATATGAGGTATATACATTGATTTAGAGGAAAACATAAATGGTTTTCCGCCATTTGAAACACCAAGCGTATCAGTTGCTACTAGGATTTGATCTTTATCGGTGTAAAAAATTAATGATGACATGCAATTTCCATTTGAGTGCTAACGCCCAACTAAGGGGCTGATAATTGTTGGCTAAAATGTGAAACGAAGTGGAACTGAGCCAACTGTTAGCAGTCCCGCTTTAGTTACTTGTTAGCTGTACTACCACCCAAATAATGTCTTTGTACGAACACCAAATGTAGCGTTACAAATAACGGAGCAATAATAAAAGGCAACAAATACAAGTTTGTACCACCAACAGAGTAACTTGCCACTGCCGAAGATAAAACACCTAACACTATATATATTTTGAGCCTTTTAGGTTTCGTATTTTCTTGCTCAGGGTGCAAAGTTAATACAAGTAAACTTATTGCTCCCCAAAACCCAAGCAAGCCACCAGCAACTAAGAAAGCAAATAATATAGATGACGAATGCCCAGCAAATAAACCTATTAGAATTGCAGGACTAAAAATCACTCCTAAAGTGAGAATAAGCAAAGATGGCGCGAAGCCAATCATAAACTCTAAAATATATAGCGATCTCTTAAGTTTCGTCATGTACAGCTAACGCCTTGCTAAGCGGCGTGTGGCAGTTGGCTAAACTTGCGAGGAACGAGCGTGAGCCAACTGTTACACGTCCGTTTAAGCAACTTGTATGGATAATAAACCCATCTTATTTACTAAATAAATCTAGTTTCCGGTAAAGTGAGACCCAGGCTTTAGCTGC
>NZ_JAUYVJ010000069.1:0-1347 GCF_030689115.1 Psychrobium sp. 1_MG-2023
GCTTTACCGTTCGGGGGAATGTCCTTCCTCTTCGTGGTTCTAATATCAAGCTCCCCGCCATAGTATAAAAATGCTTCATCTGCCGAGGTATCGCTCCCGGCGAGCTATACGGTAAACCAACCAGTAATCTGACGATATGCGCCAAACTGCCGTTGAAACTTAATTGGTAAGGGAGATAATCACCATTTAACGTATGACACATTTTCACCATCTGATAACGTATCATATTATAGGTAACTAAAATCCCCCATAGCTCCTGTTTTACAAGTTCCGGGAGCCTGCTTCTCAAAGACAACCTATTGCCAAGCATATACTGCTTTTGTTCTCTAAAGCCTAATTCTATTTCCCATCGGTGACTGTATAAATCACCAATATCTGCCGACGGATAGCGCATTGGGTCAATCATAGATGTTAAAACAACACACTCTTTACCGTTAATTTTTCGGCTTATCAGTCGCGCTTCAACAACCTCTGGCAGCTGTGCCCATAGTTTTCGTGCCCTTGGATTTGAGCTTAGTTGTACGATTTTATCATTGCGCCCAAGTGTCTTAATGATCTCATATTGCGTATTCTTTTTAAGAGGGATTAGCCAATGGCGCTCATCCCCCGTGCTTTGCCACTTGTGTAGCAGCCCCAAAGAATAAAACCCTCTGTCGAATAACGTTAAACTGTTGTCTGGCGTGGTATCGATTAACTGCTCTGCGAGTACCATTTCATTGACATTGTAATCATCAAACGCACTGCCTGTTATCAGGTGACTACTTAATTCCATTTGGCAGACCATTCTAACCTGAGGGTACTGTGTTGAGCTTGGCTTACTAAAGGCTTTATTATTTTCCGCTGTATCCTCTGTGCGCCATGTAACACCATCAACACCAAGTAGTGTTAGACCATTCCAATGAGGGTGATTCGCTTGCTCATTCCAATGTTTTTGTGTGCATTCAAATAACGCTTTCATCGCTTGCTCACCAAGACTCTTACGCCGCTGCGTTAAGGCACTAGGTGCAACAAAAGGGCGGCCTTCTCGATCAACAATATCAAGCATATTGACTACATCAGCCATGGACTTATCGTTATAAATGGCCATTCCTATAAGAAGCCAAGCCATTGACTCTAATGTTAGTTTTCGCTTTCTCATCGTAATGGTATCGGTCAATGCATAAGCTTCATTGATGAGTTCAAGAGGGAGTAAGTCAGCTAGGGTTTCGACTTGATTGGGCTTAAAGTTATTAATAATATCTAGAGCTTGAGAAACTTGCATAAAAAAATCCGATGAAAAGCATTCATCGGATTTTGATCTCATTGAGCCATTTTTCAAGTTATTTTTTACTTAACTGATCGGCATTA
>NZ_JAUYVJ010000007.1:0-153044 GCF_030689115.1 Psychrobium sp. 1_MG-2023
GCATCAGGATGATGCGCTAAAGGATTGGTTAGATAGCGAGGATAGCTATCTCAAGGAAGAACAAGGACAGGCTCAGGCAGAGTAACAGTAATATCGAGGAATGAAATTACTGCAATGGATTATAGCATCAGGATGATGCGCTAAAGGATTGGTTAGATAGCGAGGATAGCTATCTCAAGGAAGAACAAGGACAGGCTCAGGCAGAGCAACAGTAATATCGGGAATGAAATTACTTAGATGGATATCATCACCACTGGATGGTAGGAAATGGAATTAGCAGGATAACTAGGATAGTTATCACAAGGAAGATTAAGGATTAGCATAGGAATGCTACCGCATCTGATGGACTTTTTAGATACGGCTATGGATGGATAAAACGAGGGATAGTAAGGTAGCTAGGATGGTTGCCTCATGGATGAACGGGCAGTTTAGATAAACTGAGCAGTCGGATGCTGCTGTATAGGATATACGATTGGTCATTTTGCGAACTGGCTAATGGACACAGTTATGGAAAACTAAGGGGATTGCTTAAGGACCGAGTGAAGGGAAGGTTCTATGGAGTGACCAAATAAAGGATGGTGCGTAATATGTTGAAAATCGTACTAAATTAGAGAGGGTATATCGTGCTAACGTTATACCCTTTTGCTTTTCTAAGGAACTTAGAGCATTATCTAGTTCTAAATGAGACCCTGAAAAAGAGCCATAAGGTCACATTAAAAACACATCAGTCAATTGTTCTAGAGATTAGCCTTGGCGATAAGCTGGCGTCTCGATATTTAATATCTGCTTACCATTGATCACCGCATAACCAATGTAATAACTCTCACCGTCACTACTAAACTCAAACTGGTACTTTGCTTGCCAGCAAAAGCGCCCATGACTGTTTCGTGATGGTTTTAACTTCAGCCTAGCAACAGCGAGCAACTGTAAATTATGTTGCTCACAATAGTCAGTGATTGCCGTTTTGACGATTTCTGCCATCACCCTTGTTTGCCAAAAAAGCCAAACTACAGTGATTAAGACTAGTAACGATAAAATTTCAAGCAGAGCCATAATTATCCTGAAATTAGTTTTGCAATATAGTGGGCTAATTTTTCACTACGTTGTGGGTTGCGTAGTGCACTGAGCATTGCTGTTCTTGATGTTGGTATACCCACGACATCAGAGAATAGTTGATTAAATATATCTTGCTCAACATTGAGGGTGGCCACAGCTTCTAAAAATAACAGCGCACTGTCTTCTGTGGTGATTAATTGCCAGTAACGACCTGCGATAATAACCACAATGTCACGTTCAGTTTTTATTAATTCACTAGAATAGAGTGCATCGAGCGCTTGTTGTTGAAAACCAGGCCCTTTGGCGTGTGATAGAGCGCGTGCAGCATGAATGACGTGATTTAAGTCACTCTCGTTTATCGCTTGTTTGAGTTGGTTTAACAACACATCTGCAATTGCAGTGTCTATGGCAATGTTTTCTAAACTACAGCATAACGCACAAAATGTTTGCGATGGGAGAACCGGCAGTGCATTAACAATTGCTTGGTTAAACAAAGGGTCATCGGCTTTGCTCGCAATGTCCGCTAAGCCTTGATAACCGATTTCTTGCCATTGACTATGTTGTTCTGGCGTATTTAAATAATCAAGCGCTGGGGTCATATAACTACTTGGCGCCAACTTCATGACTTGGCGCACTTGGCTAGTAAATGCAGCAAGTTTTTGTTCAGAAGGCTTAAAGATGATTGGGTTGTGATCTAACGCGGATTGTTGCTCTTGATCCGGTTCTTTATTCATCGACTTACCTAACGCATTGACGACGAGTTCAAGGAACTGATTACGAGATGCCTGTTCTAATAATCCTCGCTCATCTAATGGCAACTTTAAAAACCACACATAGTGTTCTTGGCTTTGTTGTTTATTCCAAAAGAGAACAGCCAACCAAGCGTGCTGTTGCAGTGGGTAAGGGTAGGGAGCAACAGCATGTTCAAAATCACTAAAAAGGTCGGTTGAAATCTTTTGTACTCGACGCCCCATATCAAACACGCGATATTGAGTCCCTGCTTGAAGTAAGAATTCACTTAATGTATTAAATTGGTCCAAGATGTTTACCCTACAAAAAAATTTTCGCTATTGTAGCAATCATTGTTATGTATTGGTATTGGCAATATTTTTGCGTATGATGAGGACAATTTTTCTCAGCAGGTAGTAGCGATGAGCGACGCACAACAAGTCAGTGTCTTATTAGAACAAATAAACCAAGAAATGGTCCGTATTGATTTATGGCAAAGCACTTCGCCAGATAAAGCGGCACTAGAGAGTAGTGAACCTTTTTGCTGTGATACGCTGACTTTTGCGCAGTGGTTAGAGTTTATTTTATTACCAAAAATGCAGATGCTGATTGATTCAAATATGCCTCTACCGACAGAGTTTCTAATCTTACCGATGGCTGAAGAATCGTTTAAAGGAGTAGCGCAGAACACCACCCCGTTGCTTAAGTTGATTGCTGAGCTTGATGCTCAATTTAATGCAACGATTAACTAAGTTAGACTTAAGCGATGTTTGAGCCATTAGAAATTATTTATCAAGACCAATATATGGTCGCGATTAATAAGCCTGCCGGGTTGTTAGTCCACAAAAGTTACTTAGCACGTAAAGAAAAATACTTTGCGATGCAGCTTTTAAGGGATCAACTTGGTCAGTATGTTTATCCAATTCACCGCCTTGACCGACCAACCTCTGGGGTGTTGCTGTTTGCATTATCGAGTGAAGTCGCGCGTCAACTGAGTGAGTTATTTAGCGAACGTCGAGTCGTCAAAGGTTATTTAGCGATGGTGCGAGGCTACCTTGAAGGTAGTGACCGTTTGGACTACCCGTTAAAAGAAATCCTCGATAAAATTGTTGATAAAAAAGCCCAGCAAGATAAAGAAGCGCAAGATGCGGTAACAGATTGGGCAAATGTCGCTCTCAGCGAATATCCTGAGCCTATTGGTAAGTATCCAGCGGCACGCTATAGTTTAGTCGCGTTAAAACCTCAAACTGGACGCAAGCATCAACTGCGCCGTCATTTGGCACACCTTCGTCACCCGATTATTGGTGATACCACCCATGGTGATGGCAAACAAAATAAATACTTTAAGCAACACTTTGGTGATATGCGGTTAATGCTTCATGCTGCGCAATTACAATTTGTTCACCCTATTACACAACAATGCATAAAGATTGTCGCCCCCCTTGGTACAGATTTTACACAAACCTGTGACAAGTTAGGTTGGCAGGACATAGAACTGAACCCAATAGAGTACGTAAGCGGTCGAGTCGACGCTGAATAAGCTGTGGTTTAGCCTCTAATTCGTCGTTCCGGCATGCTTTTAGCCGGAATCTCGTTTTTACATTCTCAGTAAAAAGTCGGGGCCTTGAGTAGCATCATATCAAGGTGCCGATGGCGAGAGGCATAAGTAAAAGCGGTCACTTCAATGTGAAGTGACCGTTTGGCTATTCGTCTTACGGAGAGTTACCGTCCGTTATTTAACGGTTAGCTCACTCCAGACTAACCGATGATCCGAAGATGCCTTACGATCTTTAATCAAGCGATATGTTTCTTGGTTTTTTTGTGGCCAGAAAACCCCATTCGCTAACACCTCTAAGCCGTATTGTGATGGCAATACATAGTCAGCTCGTATTCCCCAATAGGCGGTATGAAATTTAGCTATTGGGTTTGCTTGCTTGTTTTGACTTGCGCCAATGCTTTGGGGGATTTTCGCATCATTGACCAACGGGTTGGTTAATAATGCCGTGATTGCTTCTTTTAATGAATTTCCTTCATCTTTGGATGCGTTTTGATCGCCCATGATAATAAAACGCTGCTTGTCTGCTAGACCACCGAAAACACCTTGGTCGTCATAAATATAGTCAGCCTGTTGCGGGCTAATGTAGTCGTGCCAAAAACGTACTTCATCATGGTTGCGTTTACCATTTCTATCTTCTGGTCCATCAAACACCGGTGGGGTCGGGTGTGATGCTAAAATGTGAATCGTTTTACCATTGATATCAACGGGAATATCCCAGTGTGACTTTGATGATAATGGAAATTGTTGCCACACTTCATCGTTATAAAAGAACTCCCCTGTTGCTGGATTTATCGGGCGAAGTGCGTTTGGCATATCCTTCCATTTAAAGTGTTGGAAAGTACGTATCGCGTTCACATCGATAGGGTACTTTGACAATAACACCATACCATATTGCCCTTCAAAGAAGCCAAAGCCCCATGCATCACCTTGCTTGCCTGTTGCTTTTCCGTCACCGGTTAAGTCATATGGGCTTGGTTTACCTGTATTGACTGGCGCGTAATAATAATAAGGGTAGTCAATGGCATTTACCGAAGGGTGCTGAGCCACATTAAGATACTGTTTGATAAAACGCTCAATGCCTTGGCTTGGATCGTCGATGTAATCAAACTCATTGAGCAAAATGATATCAGGACGAGTGCGCTGAATGATCTCACTGATGTTTTTAATTTGTTGGTTGTTGTTTTTTAATTGATTGCGTAAAACTTGATTGTTGGCTTTGCTCATATCACGGCCAACATAGTTGCTCGCGTCCATGCTGACATTGAAACTGGCGACTTTGATTGCTGTAAAGCTGTTAGCTTGATTATTTGAGCTAGTGGTCATATTACACCCCGCTAACGTGATTAAAGAGAGCATTGATAAGATAACTTTTACCATGAAAAATCCTGTAAAAAGTAATAGGTATGAACATAAAAATGCCAGTCATAAGACTGGCATTTTAACGTGTTTAGTCGTTTTTAGCTAAGTTCGATTAGAACTTGTAGCTAACACCAACTTTGATACGCCATGTAGACTCTAGCGGTTCAAATGAGTGCGAGTCGTTTTTAACACCGTCAATCACGTATTTGCTTGTATCTGGGTCGATAGTCGCAGTGTATAAACGCGAAGTGCCAAAATCATTGACGTACGTTTTACCTTGTGAGCTATCGATTAGATTCAGTAGGTTATCAACAGTGAAGTATAATGAACCTTTATGACCTTCCATTAAACCTGGGATTTCTTGACGAACTGTTAAATCAAGTGTGTTAACCCAAGGTGTCGTAAACGTATTCTTAGGCGCATAACCACCAGCGTAACCCGAAAGGCCTGCTTCTTCGATGCGGGCTAATACTTCAGCTTCAGTAGTATTGCCAGTGTAGATAACATTCTCATCACCCGCAGTAGGGATATATGGAAGGTAGTTGCCACCAAACAGACCTGGGCTGATTAGATCCCATGGGCTATTCCATTTCTTCTCGTCAGGGGTGTTACGGTCAGTAGTGAAACGGTTGAAATTGGTTGTATAAGAGAATGGCTTACCAGAGCGACGCTCGAAGAATACATCGAAGTTTGTTGCATAACCGTCAAATAATTCAGTTTCATAACCAAGGATAAGCTTGAAGCTATGTTCGATTTCATAGTTTGCAGCACCAACATAAGCTTCATTACGGTTTAAGCCAACATTGTAACGATAGTTAGAACGAGCCGTTGAGCTAGAACCACCGTGTGCTTCAGTGATGTCTTGGTTAGTGTAAGAGGCAGAGAACTTAAAGCCGTTATCAAACGCTTTAGCTAACGAGGTAGATAAGATTAGTGATCTACCATCTTTATCAGAGTTGGTTAGCATTAAGTCATAACGTCTTTCATCACCTTCATAAAGGTTTAAACCGCCATCAGCTGTAGTACCTGTTTTATCAGATTCTAGTAATGAAGCATCAACCCACCATTGCTGATCGATCTTTTGTACGTAGATAGCTTCAGCAGAGAAAGAAAAATCTTCACCAACACCCGGAATATCAAGTAGGTAGTCAGCAGCTAATTGGTAGCGCCAATCGGAAGGAAGTTTAAAGTCAGGGTCTGTTAAGTTAACATCACCTTCAGCTACTGCGCCATTGAGTTTATCAATTCCTTCTTCATGAATACTAGTAATAATGTTGTTATTAGGAGTTGGTGATGTTTCAAAGTCTTCTTTTTCGAATACACCTACGTTAACACCATTATTTGAATAAGCATTTGAAATCCAAACATTTGGTGAGCCACCAGAGAAGCGACCCACACCACCACGGATAGTCAAGTCATCATTGACCATGTAGTTAAAACCAACGCGCGGTAGGAAGATATCAATACCGTCTAATGATTCAGTGTTGTCATAACCTGTACGCGCTTCTGAGTTCGCATTGTAAAGAGGTTTGTCATCAGAACCTAACACTTCGTAACGGAGACCGAAATCAAGGGTTAGATCGTCGTTGTATGCCCAAGTATCGTGGATATATAAGGCTAAAGATTCACGGTTAAAGTCAGCAGCAGCGTTATTAGCATCATTATTTGTACCATTTTGGTAGAAATATTCTTCAACATTACCTTCGCGGAATGCATCAATACCGTCAAAAACTATCACACCCTTAGATGAGTGGACAAATAGGTTGAAGATATCGATGTTTGTGTAATCAGTACCGAATTTAATGCTGTGATCACCTGTTAGGTAAGTTGCATCAAATTTGAACGTGAAAGTGTCATTTTCAAGGTAGTTAGCGTGGCGGTATTGATCAGGACCAAAAGCGATGTCACCACCACTCTTTAAGTTTTCAATCGTTACATCAGCCATGCCCATATCGAACGAGTCTTGTAAAGTCTTTACACTCTTTTGTGTGATGCTGATTTCTGTAGATAAATCATCAGACCAATCTGAGTACACTTTAACTGCGAAGTTATTTAACTCTTCTGATTTATTGTACCAATGTGAAGATAAACGTAATTCATTTTCTCTATCACTTGTATTACGGGTACGGTTCCCTTTGTTATATTGGTACGTGAAAGATGCGCGGTGCTCATCGTTGATGTTCCAATCGATTTTAGCAACTAACTTTTCATCTTCTTCAACGGGTGTTACTGCCCAATCACCTAAATCGTTTAAACCATATACGCTACTAGCGATTTCACGAATTTCAGCTAACTCTTCAAGAGTTGCATCTGTCTCGTTTGGCGTACCTGATCCTGCTGGTCCCCACTCTACACTTTTAGGGGCGTCGTACTTTTCATAAGACGTGAAAAAGAATAATGTGTCTTCAATTAATGGACCGCCAAGGCTAACACCGTAAGTTGTTTCATCAAATGGTTGAGGAACTTCAACGCGCTTTCCATTTTTAACTGTTTCAGGTGTGCCAGCCATGTCATCATTAAGTGTTTCGTAGAAGAAACCACCTTTAAACTCATTCGTACCTGACTTGAATACTGAGTTGATTAATGCGCCACTGAAACCAGATACACCCGCGTTAAATGGGGCAACATCAACTGTTACTTGATCTAGTGCGTCAAATGGGATTGGCGAACGCTGTGTTGGGTAACCACCACCGTTTAGACCAAAATCATCGTTTTGGCTGATGCCATCAACAGTGATAGAGTTAAATTTCGGGTTCATACCCGCAACACTCATTTCACGGTCAGAACCAGGTAAGATAGTAACAAGTGGATTAGCACGAACAACGTCTTTGATGTCACGTGTTAAGCTTGATGCACCAGCAATGGCGTCTTGACCGAAGTAACTTGAGCTACCCGGAGCTGTTTCAGCAATGACTGAACCCGTTACCGCGATACGCTCAACATCGTTCATTGAAAGTGCTGTTGTAAGTTTTCTTACTTCACCTAATTGAAGGTAAACATCAGTTAACGTTTGGTCTTGGTAAGTCTCTGAATCGATTTCGATTTTGTAAGGGCCACCAACTTTCAAACCTGATGCAGAATAATTACCTTCTGCATTAGTTTCAATTACACGCTTAGCACCTGTTGGTACGTGGATGATGGTGATTTTCGTGTTAGCAAGCGGTTGACCAGCTTGAGTAACAACTTTACCACGCACAGCTGATGATGTGTCAGCAGCAAATGCTGGGGTTGCAAGACTTAAAGCGACTGCAACGGCACTAGCTGCAGCAGTTTTTTTCAGTAAATTATTCATTATAGAATAGTTCCTTGGTGTTAAACGCTGTTAAAAAAATTAACAAAGTGAAGTTTTTCTAAGCGAGATTATAAATATTTCTCATAAAATATCGAACTTTTATGACAGTTGTATGTCACAGGTTTTGCATTTTTTTTATGCAACTTAAGAGAGTGAAAAGACGGGGATAAATGTAGTGGATATTTTATAATTATACTTATTACATGTGCTTAGATAATAACCTGTCAGTTGTGTCAGCTTTTTTGGTATGGCTTTAAGATAAAAAATCAAACACTTGATTAAAGATACTTATTATTAATAGTGTGAAGGCGGTCACGTTGTTAGTTTGGTGTATCTAAGCAAGCTCGCAAAAAATAGTGCTCTAGCTGTTTTTGTTTAGCACACTGTTAACGATGATTTAACAAAATGTTTTTTGTTATTTACTGACTCGACTGTTACACTACTGGTCTTTTATACAGTTAACTTATTGACCAATGATTCTTTATATTGCTGAGAAACCCAGTCTTGGGCGTGCTATCGCCAATGGCCTGTCGTCTAAACAGAAAAAAGGTGATGGCTTTATTACCTTAGACAATGGCGATGTCGTGAGCTGGTGTATTGGTCATTTGCTTGAGCAAGCAGAGCCAGATAAGTATGACGACCGCTATAAGAAATGGCAGTTTGCTGACCTACCAATCATCCCCGAACAGTGGAAACTGATACCAAAAGCTCAAACCAAAAAGCAATTAGCAGTGCTACGTAAGTTAGTAAAGCAAGCTAGTCACTTGGTTAACGCGGGCGATCCTGATCGTGAAGGGCAGTTATTGGTTGATGAAGTTATCAGTTACCTTGGGGTTAAAGGTGTTAAATTTGATAGTGTTCAACGTTTACTTATTAGTGACTTAAACATTGCTGCAGTAAAAAAGGCCTTGGTTAACTTGCAAAGTAATAAGACGTTTCGCCCGTTATCTGCTTCTGCGTTAGCTCGCTCTCGAGCAGATTGGCTTTATGGCATGAACATGACTCGTGCGTATACTTTGATTGGTCAGCAAGCGGGTTATCACGGTGTTTTGTCGGTGGGGCGAGTACAGACCCCTGTCCTTGGCCTAGTGGTACGGCGCGATCAAGAAATTAAACAGTTTACGCCAACACCTTATTATGATGTTGTGGCCACATTACAAACGACTCAGCAGGAGGAGTTTGAGGCGAAGTGGCAACCTAGTAAAGCCTGTGAAAAGTATCAGGATGATCAGGGCCGTGTAATATTTCGTAAGCTAGCTCAAACTGTGGTAGAACGGACACAAGGGCAGGCGGCAAAAGTGTTACAAATAACCGAACAAAGTAAACGTCAAAACGCACCGTTGCCTTTTAATTTATCTAGTTTACAAATAGACGCCGCTAAAAAATTTAACTTAAACGCTAAGCAAGTGCTGGATATTTGTCAGGCTTTGTATGAAAAGCATCAATTAATTACTTATCCACGTTCAGATTGCCGTCATTTACCGGTTGCACATTTCAAAGAAGCCACTCGCGTTTGTGAGTCTATAAAGCACAATTGTCCTGACTTATCACATGCTGTGGATAATGCAAATCTAACTAGGAAATCAAAAGCTTGGGATGATAAAAAGGTTTCTGCGCATCATGCTATTATCCCAACAGATAAAAAGTACGTAGCAGCTAACTTAAGTGGTACTGAAAACAAAGTTTATCAATTAATTGTTCTACATTATTTAGCTCAGTTTTATCCGCCTTTTAATTACCAACAACAACAAGTTGATGTTGATATTGCTGGCGGTTTATTCACTGCCAAAGCTAAGCAAGTGGTTGAACAAGGGTGGAAAGTATTATTTAAATCGGACGCTAATGAATCGTTTTTACCTAAGCTTAAAGAGGGCGAATCATTACATTGTTTGAAATCTTCGGTCTTGGATAAGGTGACTGAGCCACCAAAGCACTTTACCGATGCGACCTTACTGGCGGCAATGACAGGTATTGCACGATACGTACAAGATCCTGAAATTAAGAAAGTCTTAAAGGAAACAGATGGTTTAGGAACAGAGGCAACCCGTGCTTCTATCATCGAATTACTCTTTAAGCGGCATTTTTTGCATAAGCAGGGGAAGCAAATTTTAGCGACTGAGGCTGGAGTAGCGCTCATCACAGCTTTACCTGTCGAGTCTACAACGCCTGATATGACCGCGTTATGGGAGTCAAAACTCAATGCAATTGCTGGAAAAGAATTACAGTATCAAGCATTTATGCAGCCGCTTGAAGCTAGCTTAACACCGCTGGTGGCCTCGGCAGCGTTAACTTCCAAATCAGTCTTTCAAGGTTTAAAGTCTATGCCTAAGCCTGTTCGTAAGGGAAAACGTAAATTTACCAAGAAAAAGCCGACCAGAACTCGTTCTGGTTAATTGTAAAGCGCTATGAGTTTAGTCGAACGAGAACTGGTATAAGAAGTCGAGTGCTTGGCGAGTGTTATGAATGAATTCCACAAAAAATTGTGGTGCTAATTCATAGCGCAAACCTACTTCTGGTTCAGAATCAAAGACGCCAACACCGTAGCGGATCTGTAAGTCTGGTCCGATATAACCACTTACTTCAACTTTGGTCTGCTCACCACTGCCACTCGTATTTAAGCTCAAATTGCTAATGCCTAACTTATTACCAATATCACCGACAAGCTCTTGTGATTGCCCGATACCACTACTAAGCAGCATTGAAATTGCCATATCTTCGCCACTAATACCGTCTTTACTTTTAATCGCGCGGCCTCGAACTAAGTATGATAGGGCTTCTTGTTGCGCCATCACAGGCGTTGAAAATATAGTGAGTTTAGGTGTTTTTGCATCTCCATTAACATAAAGTCCAGCGATGACATCATCGTTAGTATCTTGTGGGTCCCGAATTGCTTCGATATTGATGATGGGGTTGGTTAAAACTCCGGTAAAGATGAGCTGACCTTGCTTAATCAGTAGGTTTTGCCCCATCGCTTTATACGTAGCGTCACTTAAAGCAAGATCGCCATGGCCATTAAGCGGTATATTCTTGTTTTGAATTAAATTCAGCTTTCCTGCTAGTGATGACTTTAAACCGAATGCATCGATACGTAATTTATCGTTGATTAATACATTTACATCCAAATCAACCGCAAGGGGTTTTTCTTTTTGTTTTGATTTGATAACTACATCATCCGATAAAGAAACCGCTGAGGCGGGTAATGATTTAATTTTAATGTTTCCTTGGTCAATATTAATATCACCACGCACTTTGGCCAGAGTAGTGCCTAGGTCAATATGAATATCAGGGCTAAATGTTACATTGATATCTTTTGATGGTGCTAGAGACAATGATTCACCTCGTAGCGATACTTGTGCTTCCAATGACTCGACCCAATTTGCAGTTCCTGAAAGTAACCCGTAGCCATCGCCTAATTCAAAATGACTACTAAAAGCACTTTCCTGACCTTGTAATTCAATTAAAGAGTTGAGCTTGTAGATATTACTAGGCAACTTACTGCTATTAATGGTGATATCTGTTAACGCTAAATTACCAAAGAGTTGCATGCTTTCAACTGAACCAGTAAAACCTGTATTGATATTGACTTCACCATCTAGAGCTTCAATGTGCGGAATAAGATAACGATAAGGTGCTAGCTGCAATCCGTCACCTTGAATGTGTCCGGTAAGCGTTGGAGCTTTAGAAAAAACGTCACTAATTAATGTGGTATAAAAGCGTCCTAAGGTGTCTGATTGCAAATCAACGATAATATTAGCGAGGTGTTGATTAACTAAAACCTGAGTGGTGAGTTGATTAAACTGATGTTTTATTGTGTTGTCTTGATATTGGGCGCTGAAGAGTGCATTACTGACATTAATGGTCGATGTAAGGTTAAACTGTGACTTATTTGTCAGGGTAAATTGTGCCGCTAATGATGCGTCGCCACTAAGAATGATATCTTTGGCAATATGTTTGTTAATCTGCGCTAAAGAAAAGTTATTAACACTGATGTTACCCTGGTTACTTTTAAAATTTTTCACATCAACAGATAAATCATTATCAAGACAAATGTTGGCTCCTTGCTCTCGCAGTTGTTGCCAACAATGTTGTGATAGATTAACAATATTGTTTAGCATGGAATAGCTAAGTGCGGTTGATTGGGTTAATTGCCATTGTGCAAAAGGAGTTCTTATCTTGGCCTGCTCAAGTTGGCCTTGCCATTGCTCAGCCATTGAACCTGTCAGTTGCAGGTTAGCCTCCCAAGGAGCTCCAATGCTTTTTAGGCTCAATTGGTGCTGCTCTAAGTCACCGTTGAGTTGTAGATCAGCTGATTGAATAGTGATGTCACCAAGGCGTAGTTTTTTGATTTTGCTAGTAATTGATAATGGGTAACGTGAATCAAGGGTGATTAAGCCCTCACTGTCGATACGCGCGATGGTAGTCTTACTTTCACTATCGGAAAAATCTTCGACAGTGAGTTGATGTTCTATCTTTGGGGCTCTTATCGCTCCAGTAATCGCTAACGTTCCTTTTGCTGAACCCTCAAGTTGAGGAAGGAGATCGGAAAAAGAATCGATAGTGACTTTACTGGCGATATTGAATTGCTGATCAATAGTGCCATCTAACATTAATTCAGATTTTCCAGCATTTAGTATTAACTGGTTAATATGCCATTGGCCATAGGGGGCTTTAACAGCACTACGGCCAAAGGCCTGCCCAGTGGCAACGAGAGGCTTATTTAACCAGTGCCCATTAAGCGCGAATCGGCTTATATCAACTGTCCAGTGAGGCTTATCTTCGGTTGTTTCTAAGAGTAATTTAGAGGATATCTCGCCATTAATTTTGCCTTGATGCTGTGGCCAGTACTTATGAGGAGAGATATTGTTTAGTGCTAATTCGCCGTTCCAACTTAATTTCTTCAGCCATTGTAACTGGCCTACCGCTGAGATTGTACCGTCTAGTGTCGTTATCTCGCCTAAGGTTAATGTTGCCTTTGATGGAGAGCCTTGACCCGCGATGAGCCATTTAACCTTGGGTAATTGTGGAAAATTAATACCGCCCTTAGCCTTGTAATCAAAGTTTGCTAGTACTCCCTGACTTGAAATGTGCCCGTCATCAATGATTAACATTTGCTCTAGATAAGGTACTTGAGCTGATTTCCAATCTATATCGAGAGTAAATGGTAAGGCTTTATTGAGCAAATTGACTTGAGCATTCAGTTTACTCGAAATAGCGCCTTCGCTGACCACGGCTAGTGTTAAGTCATCTAATTGGCCGCTACTTTGTAGTGATAAGGTTGATTTATTAATCACCAGACCAGCAAGTTCGACTTTCTGCTTTGATTGGATATCAATAGCTAATTCATGAGGGAGTAAAGGGCCCAGCGTTATCTTCGCGTTTAGTGCTAGCTTTGCTAATGAGTGATTGGCTTTAAAAGACTCTATATTGATTAACTTCTCGTTGACTGTGGCCTGTAATGATAATTGCGTTAGCTCATGTTCAATCGGGCTAGGTTGACGCTGTTGTTGCAAGCTTGCGTTAATTTTTTGAACAGATACTTGGTTGAGTGTTATATCTAATGGGATGGTAGGGATACTAAGTTGAGACAAAAAACCAAGGTCCACAAGTTGAGAAGGCTGAGTTGTTGTTAATGGTGGTTTAGGTGTACTAATTTTCGGGGGAACAGCGGGCTGTGCTTGAGTGAAATATACCGTATCAACGCTGAAGCTGTTGACCTCAACCCTAGAATTTTCAATTGATATAGCCGTAGCTAACTGGTTAACTTTCAGCGTGTGTTGAGGGGCCACTAATACAAAATGATCCAAGGAGAAGTGTTGTAACTCAATGGCAAATGGAAAAGTGATTCGTTCCAATGCTTTGGTGTGTTGAGGAGCGTCTTTTGACACTTCTGTCTGAGTTAGCGTGACACGCTTAGCTTTTAATTTCTCAACGCATAACGCTGAGTCCCATGCACAGCCCCAACGCCAGTCAATGGCTAATGATTCGATGAGTAGATGTTGACTCGGTTGCTTAAATTCAATAGTGTTAAAACGAGGAGAAAAAAATAAGCTCCCGTTAGCAAGCTCAATCGTTAAGCCTGATACGGCACTTTGGCCCACTTTGATTAATAGCTTGTTACCAAGATGGCTAAATAGTAAGACACCCACAATGACTATGAGGCTTAATGGGATAGCAAAAACTTTACGATAAAATAAACGGCTCATAAGTCTAACCCTATAGCAAAGCTAATTCTAAAAGGCTTGTCAAAAGGGTCATGATCATCTTCTGTTAAGCCAAAAGCAAAGTCTAATCGAATCGGACCCACGGGGGTTTGCCAGCGAATGCCTACGCCAACATCTGATTTTAATGACTCTGAGAAATCATCAGTAACGGTGCCGACATCATAAAATGCAGCCAGACGCCAACTTTCTGTGACTGGGTAACTATATTCAGCGCTGGCTAGCGCTTGGTATAACCCACCTTGCGCTTCAAGAACCACTTTGTCATCACCATTGGTTGTTTCGGCTAGGGGGGCTATAGATTTAAAGTCATAGGCACGCAAATTATCATCACCTCCTGCAAAAAAACGCATAGATTGAGGAACATCATGAATCGACGAAGCTTCAATTGCACCAATATCAAACTTAAATATGAATTGGTGAGTGCCATTAATGCGGCGGAGCCAATTAGAGCGAATGGATATCTTCGCTAAGTCAACAGAAGAGCCCCAAGCTTCGTTAGCAAACTCAACAGAGTATATTTGACGGTCGCCCCAACTAGGGTCTAATCCTCCTCGGCGGCGTGTCCGGGTGTAACTCACTCCGGGTAAAATTAAACTATCGTGTTGGTTAAGCGTCAGATCATTTTCTCGTTCTAGCTTGAGAAATAAAATACGTTGCCAGTCACCTTCTAGTGCTTTGTGGCGCTGCCATTGCAGAGAGAACTTCTCATAGGGATTTGTCAGTACATCCGAGCGTTGCCAGCCCAAAATATAGTTAGTGTAATTATAGTTTGGGTCGGCATAAGGCACTTTATAACTTGCGGTCAATGACTTTTCTTGCTTTGTGAGCTCAAGACTGGTTTCGAGACTGTGCCCACGACGATTAAGCCAAGGTTTTATCCAATTGATACCTCCCCGCATACCAAGATCGGTATCGCCACTTAAATCTGTACTGACCCCTGCCGTCAACTCAACGATATTCTTAGGTTTGTCCACAATTGCAACGTTAATATCAACTGTTTTTGTTAATAGGTTTGGTGGTTCAGGAATTGCTTGGATACTCTTAAAATAGCGGCTTTGGTTTAGGGCTAAGTTAAACTGTGCAAGGGTATCACTTAGGTAATGTTCACCTGGCTTAAAAGAAGCCATTGATAATATGAGTTCTCGTGCAGGGTGGTGTTCAGGGATTTTTATCTCACCAAAAGTAAAACGCACGCCTGTATCGTATATTTGACTGAGCTGGGCATTATTTTTTTCAATGTCAATAATGACTTCGCTAGTTAACCACTTGGCTTCAAAATAACCCTTGTTTACTGCAATATCAGCAAATTGAGCTTTAGTATCATCGAAGCTGCCGTGATGAATGCGCTTGCCAACGGCAAAGGGGTACTGTTGCTGTTGCCTTTTAAAATCATCATCAAGTGCCCCAATACCAATTAAACGAAAATCAACTTGTGAGAGTAACGTTGGTTCTCCTTGTTTGATATCAATATTGGCTACGGGCTGGTCGTCTTGATTTAGGGTTTGAACCTCAATATTCGCTGCATAATAGCCTAAAGCTTGCAATGCAATCGTAGCTTGTTTTACGACTTGTAAACGCCAAAAACTTAAGCTTTCATTCTGGTTAAATGACAACTGATTTAGGTAGACATTGACATTCTTTTTTGCGGCACTAGTTAGAGAGTCATCAGATGAAATGATGTGATAAGTCACATCAATATCTTTTGCGGTGCTATAAAACGATGATATTAAGCAAAGTAAAATGAATAGAATGTTTCTCATTATTGAAACAATGTCCTTAGAGTGACTGTTATTATATACAGTACTTGTCTATAATGAATGTCATTGGGCTTTTGATGATGGGTATTATAAACGGGATGGTTACCGATGCGTAAAATAATTCACGTTGACATGGACTGTTTTTTTGCTGCGGTCGAAATGCGTGATAATCCAATTTTAGCCAGCTTGCCAATAGCGATTGGTGGAGCGAGTGATCGACGTGGTGTTATTGCTACGTGTAATTATATTGCTCGGGAGTATGGGGTACGAAGTGCTATGGCGACATCCTTGGCGTTAAAGCTTTGCCCGCACTTACAACTTGTGCCTGGTCGGATGGGAGCGTACAAAGAAGCATCAGCACAGGTGTTTGAAATATTTAAACGTTATAGCTCTTTAGTTGAGTCTTTAAGTTTAGACGAGGCTTATATTGATGTGAGTGATTGTCAGCTATTTTCTGGCAGTGCGACGTTAATTGCTCAACAAATCAGACAAGATATCCTTGACGAAACAGGCTTAACGGCATCAGCTGGCATTGCACCTAATAAATTCATGGCTAAAATTGCATCTGACTTAAACAAACCAAACGGACAATTCGTTATCACCCCTGATCAAGTCGATGAGTTTGCGTTTAATTTACCGCTAAATAAAATCCCCGGTGTTGGTAAAGTCACTTTCGGTAAATTACAACAACTCGGACTCATGACAGGAGAAGATATTCGAGCCACTGAGCTTCCTTGGTTAGAGCAACGTTTCGGAAAAATGGCTCATGTACTTAAGCAACGCAGTTTAGGGATCGATCCCAGCACAGTGAACCCGCACCGTGAACGAAAATCGGCGGGAGTAGAAACCACATTAGCCGCAGATATTAACGGGCAAGCGAGTTGCTGGCCAATTGTTGAACAATTGTATCAAGAGCTTCACAGACGCTTAGTCAAAGTGGAGAAAGGCAAAATAATTGCTAAGCAAGGAATAAAAATTAAATTTAATGATTTTAAATCAACGACGGTAGAAAAGAGTGTTGATGACATTAGTCTTGAGTTATGTCGGCAATTACTTGAACAAGCGCTAGAAAGAAGTTATGGGCGCTCGGTTCGGCTAATAGGGCTATCTGTGGGGTTTACGGCACCGAAGGCTGATGATGTACCTCAGCTAGACTTATTTGATTAAACACATGAATAAAAAAGAGCAGCCCATAAATGATTAGCTGCTCTTTTTTGTGTGTCGTTTTAACGTCCTGCTAATTACGCTGTTTTTTCTGGAATATTCTTTAGAATTGCTAAAGTTAACTGCCAAAAGCGTTCAACGGTATCAATTTTAACTTTCTCATCAGGTGAGTGAGGGAAGCGAATTGTAGGGCCGTAAGAGACCATATCCCAATGCGGATAAGCATCTTTAAATAAACCACACTCTAGACCCGCATGGATCACCATGACTTTTGGTATTTCACCAAATAACTCATTGTACGTATCGCGCACAACGGCCATAGCCTCTGACGATGTGTTTGGTTTCCAGCCTGGGTAAGCGCCAGAAAAATCAACTGTTGCACCCGCAAGACTAAAGATTGAGCCAATGGTGTTTTGTGTATCAATACGACGTGAATCCATTAATGAGCGAATTAAACACTGAACGCGGATTTCGTTATGACGTGTTTGGATTACACCCAGATTATTTGAGGTCTCTACAACACCGTCAATCTCATCACTCATTCTAAATACGCCGTGAGGGCAACCATACAATGCAGCTAAAAGACGGGTTTGCAATGACTGAGATAGTACTTGTTCAATGTCGTCTGTCGGGTCAACAAAAATAGCCAGATCCGGTTCAACGGCTTGCAGTTCTTGTTTAAAAGTTTCAGTCCATTGTGTAACAGCTTGCTTAAACTCTGTAACTTGTTCATTAGGAACTAATAGCTCAGCGCTCGCTTCGCGGGGTAGGGCGTTGCGTAAGCTGCCGCCATCAATACTGGCTAGTTTTAGTTTAAAAGTATCGCTTAATTCAAAAAGAACACGAGTTAATACTTTATTCGCATTACCACGACCTAGGTGGATATCGACACCTGAATGGCCACCTTTGAGTCCTTCAACGACTAATGAGAAAGCGGTATGTTCAGCGGGTGCAGCTTCGAACTCTGTTGCAAAGCTAATGTTGGCATCAACGCCGCCAGCACAGCCCATATATACTTCACCTTCCTCTTCTGAGTCAGTGTTTAATAATATTTCACCATCGAAATAACCTGGTTCAAGGCCAAATGCACCAGTCATACCGGCTTCTTCATCAACGGTTAATAGGGCTTCTAAAGGACCGTGTTCAATGTTCTCATCACCCAGAACTGCTAAGGTAGCACAAAGACCAATACCGTTATCAGCGCCTAATGTAGTGCCTTGAGCAGTGACCCATTCACCATCAATATATGGCTTAATTGGATCGGTTAGAAAATCATGTTGGGTGTCATTATTTTTTTGCGGCACCATATCAAGGTGAGCTTGCATGATAACGCCTTTACGATTTTCGTAACCCGGTGTTGCGGGCTTTTTGATAATAATGTTGCCTACGGTATCACGGGTAACCGTTAGATTTTTTTTTGTCGCCCAGTCAATGATGTAAGTCGCAAGTGCTTCTTCATGCTTTGACGGGTGTGGGATTGCACATAATTGAGAAAACCAGCTCCACACTGATTGTGGTGATAAAGTAGATAATGGCACAGAAAGACTCCCTTAAAAAAATGATTGGCAATTATACCATAGTACTAAAAGTTACATGCATTAAAAAAACTAACTCAAAAAAGCTTTTACCCCTACAAAAACTTATTCAATATACTCTGTTATAGTTTACGGTTCATATATACTAATGCCTTTGTATTAAGTCAGTGGTTGAATAAGGTTATCCCTTATTTGGACGGGTACCCTTATGACATATAGGTCTTAGTTGAGTACTGTTAGTTAGCACTTCAACCAATGACTTTTTTATTCACCCAGCATTGAGGTTTATATGCTAGAGAAACTATTTAAGCTTGAACATCATCAAACGACGGTTCGTAGAGAGCTCACAGCAGGTCTTACTACATTCTTAACCATGGCTTATATTATCTTTGTTAATCCGACGATGCTTGCTGACGCAGGCATGGACAAAGGAGCAGTGTTTGTCGCGACATGTTTGGCTGCGGCAATTGGTTGTTTGGTGATGGGGCTTGTTGCCAATTATCCGATAGCGTTGGCTCCGGGGATGGGTCTTAATGCGATGTTTACTTATACTGTCGTTTTAGACATGGGTTATAGTTGGGAAGTCGCTTTAGGTGGTGTTTTTATCTCGGGCGGAGTCTTTGTTTTATTGAGCCTATTTAAAATTCGAGAGTGGATTATTGAGAGTATACCTATGTCACTCCGCTATGGAATTGCCGCAGGTATTGGCTTATTTTTGGCATTAATTGCATTAAAAAATGCGGGGATTATTATTGCTGATAGCAATACATTAGTGACTATGGGGGATATCTCATCATTTCCAGCTCTAATGGCAGGTTTAGGTTTATGTTTGATCGTTGGCTTAATTCATCGCGGTCTTCATGGTTCAGTGATGATTTCTATTTTATTGGTCACCGCAATTAGTGTTCTGACAGGTCACTCAAACTATAATGGCATTGTTGACCTACCGCCATCACTTGCCCCAACGTGGATGGCTATGGATGTTGCTGGTGCACTAGAAGTTGGCATGTTAAGTGTTATCTTTGCGTTTTTGTTTGTAGATTTATTTGATACGTCAGGAACATTAATTGCTGTAGCTCAGCGAGGCGGTTTATTAAATGAGCAAGGGAAGTTACCTAGGCTAGATAAAGCCTTACTGGCAGATTCAACGGCAACCATGGCTGGTGCTGCTTTAGGAACATCAACGACGACCAGTTACGTGGAAAGTACTTCTGGTGTTGCTGCTGGTGGACGTACGGGTTTAACAGCTGTGATTGTTGGTTTGCTTTTTATTTTAGCATTATTTTTCTCCCCTTTGGCAGGTATGATCCCGACTTATGCGACAGCAGGTGCGTTGTTTTATGTTGCTGTATTAATGATTTCGAGTTTAATTAATGTCGAATGGGAGGATTTGACTGAGGCTGTTCCTGTAGTTATTGCTGCTTTGGTGATGCCTTTTACTTTTTCTATTGCTCATGGTATTGCTTTGGGCTTTATATCTTATGTTGCAATTAAGCTGGCATCGGGCCGATTTTCTGATCTTAACTATAGCGTTATCCTACTTGCTGGGTTATTTATCGTTAAGTTCGCGCTGTTATAAGTAGTTTGCCATGAAAACGGAATGGTGCGTGTGAGCGTGATGAAGACTTCTGGCTAATAGGCTGATGGTTATAAACACGCTATCTTTCATACGGTAAGTAAAAATCTGTCTATACTTTAGTGTAAATATCATGCAGATAGTACCTTGAAAGATGGTTTTAGTTGCGCAAATCGTTTTTTTTTAATACTTTATCATTACAAACGACCGCGGTGCACAATTTCTTATCTACCACTGGGTACAACATAGTTAAAATTTAGGGATAGATAATGAGCAAGAACGTAACGCAAAATGAAGTCACCTTTCCACAAGAGCAGCAATTGGTATCTGTCACAGATACCCGCGGTGTGATTATTTATGCTAATGATAGTTTTTGTGAAATCGCTGGTTTCACGGCCGATGAGTTGATTGGACAAAATCATAATATTGTCCGTCACCCAGATATGCCTAAAGGTGCCTTTGCTGATTTATGGCTTAAGTTAAAAGCGGGCGAGTCTTGGCGTGGCATTGTAAAAAATCGGTGTAAGAATGGTGATTATTATTGGGTCGACGCTTATGTCACGCCTCTGTATGAAAACGGCGTTGTTACAGGCTTTCAGTCCGTGCGCAGTAAACCCACGTCTCAAGATGTAGCCACAGCACAAAAGCTCTATCATAAACTCAATAATGGTCAGTCTATTGAAGGCATGTGGCGAAATGGTGCATTTAAAAAAATAATGGCTGTTTTATTGTTGTGTTTTTCTGCTATAGCTCACTTTTATTTTTCAGGTGCTCTAGCTGCTATCGCCATTCAGATCATCACATTTATTTGTTTCTTCGCCATTTTCTTTGAAGAGCTGATTGAACTTCCTCGATATCTCAATAAAGTAAAAGCAGAATGTGATAGCCCATCACGCCTTGTCTTTTCTGGGGTTGGCTTAGCTGGAATTGCTGACTATCCGTCGCAACTAGCCCAAGCAAAAGTCAGAACAATCTTAGGGCGAAGTAAAGATTTGGGTGATGGCTTAGTTGATGTCGCGGCAGTGTTAGAACAATCTTCAGCTCAGGCACTAAAAGGGCTTTTAGAAGAAAACTCTCAATTAGGACAACTAGCGACTGCGATTACCCAAATGAGTGCAACTATCGCTGAAGTTAGTGAAAATACGATTAACTCTCGTGATAGCGTCGAGGGAGTTAATAAAGAGTGTCATAGAGCAATAACGGCTTTAAACTCGTCTCAACAGCGGGTCAATGAATTGGTGATTGAAGTAGAGAATGCCGCAAACTCTGCTGGCGTATTAATCAAAGATGCAGATGAAATAGCGACGATAATGGCAGAGATTCAGGGAATTGCTGATCAAACAAATTTACTTGCACTTAACGCTGCAATTGAAGCCGCTCGAGCAGGTGAACAAGGGCGAGGTTTTGCTGTGGTTGCCGACGAGGTTCGTACACTCGCTGGGCGAACTCAATCAGCAACAGAGCAAATTCAGCAGTCGGTTAATAACCTTCAGCAGACATTAGGTAATTGGAGTTCAATGATGCTGGGGAGTAAAACCAGTGCAGAACAATGTGCAGAAGATAGCGGTCAAGCGAAGGTTGTGATGGATGGCATCATTACTTCGATGGATGATATGAGTAACCTTACTGACCAAATCGCAACCGCAGCAGAAGAGCAAAGTGCTGTCGCTAATGAAATCAGCAATAATGTACATCAAGTCGACTCAATCTCCCATGAAAATACTGAGATTAGTACCCAAGTTGAACGCTATGCACTTGAAATAAGAGAGAGTAGCAATAAGATTAACGGCCTTAGTACTACGTTTAAATAACAGTAGGGCCGTTTTTATTTTGAAAAAATGCTGGACGGCACTTTTGAAACTAGGTTAAGCAAGAGGGTTGCCTAACCTATTCAATCGATTCGACGATTGAAGTAACCTTACCTTGGTGAAGTTGTGACACCATTTTCATGCCGGTTTTGACCTGTTTACTACTTGTTATCACACTCTCATTGTCATCATAACTAATACTATAACCGCGCTCTAATGTGGCAAGTGGACTGACCGTGTTTAACTCTCTCAATAAGCTATGAAGTTTTGATTGCTTCGTCGTTAGCATTTGTTTAGTCGCGTAAGTTAACCGATTGGTTAGCTGTTTATGGCGTTCGGCCATTCTACTGATGGTTAATTGTGGGCTTTGTTTTGTTAAACGTTGATTTAGTAGATGTAATCGTTGTTGATAGTGGTTTAACTTTGATTGAGTACAGCTAATTAAGCGAGTGTTCAATTCGTCAAGGTATTGAGCCTGTTGTTGCAACTTATATTTAGGGTCTTGGGCTGATAGCCGATGGGCTAACTGCTGTAGTGACATTTTCTCTTGATGTACTTGTTTGGTTAATGCATGCACTAAACGTTGGCGTAAGTAGTTAAACTTGTTAATGAGCTCTTCGTTACTGTCAACGGCTATTTCGGCAGCCGCTGAGGGGGTTGGCGCTCGATAGTCTGCTACAAAGTCACTGATGGTGATATCGACTTCATGACCTACGGCACTAATCACTGGGATCTGTGAACTAAAGATCGTACGAGCCAAAGTTTCATTATTAAAACACCACAAGTCTTCGAGTGAGCCACCACCTCGGCCAATAATAATTAAATCGGTCTCTTGGCGATAGTTAGCGACCTCAAGTGCATGAACCAATTCATTCGTCGCGTATTGCCCTTGCACCTGCGCTGGGTAAATGACAACTTCAACAAGCGGGTTACGACGTTTCAATACGGTTAGAATATCTTGTACTGCCGCACCTGTAGGGGAGGTAATAATACCAATACGTTTAACTTGAGAGGGGAGTGGCTTTTTGTGTTCAGTCGCAAATAGGCCTTCGCTCGCTAATTGACACTTTAATTGTTCAAATTGTTGTTGTAGTAGGCCATCACCAGCCATATCCATAACATCGACTAATAATTGATAGTCGCCACGAGGCTCATAAACACTTACATTGGCTTTGACCATGATTTGTTGGCCATTTTGAGGTCGAAACTTCACGGCTCTATTACGCCCTTTGAACATGGCACACTTAATTTGTGACCGAGCATCTTTTAAAGTGAAATACCAATGGCCTGATGAAGCCGCGACAAAGTTGGACACCTCAGCATTAAGCCAGATTCGACCAAAATTACCTTCAAGTAAACGCTTAATATCATTATTTAACTTTGAGACATTATATATATTAGGTTGTGAGGTACTTTGCATGATGACTTTGCTTTGAGGATAATTAAGGCAAGTTTAACTGGAGTTGTTCAAGGTCTCAATAAAAAGGTCTATCTAGCAAAAAACATATGGAGGGGTTGCTAGATAAACCTGCGATTCATTTTTAATGAAATTAGCTCATATCAGCAATGCGGTCTTTTAAGATCTGCATCATCCCTGGTTTTTCATTGAGCAACTCTTCTTTAGTTAAACCCGATAATTCGTGAGGAAATACGAGCCATTCATCGGTTTCATACAGGTAGAAGTCTGGCACACGTTCTGTTTTATTATTTTTCGGCTTGAAGTACGGTGTTGCCACTTTCATAATGGGGGTGTTACGACGACATTTTTTACTTAAATCTTCAATAACTTGTGCAACGCTCAGCCCTGAGTCATAAACATCATCCACGATAAGAAGTGTATCTTCAGCGTTAACATTACGGATAATATAATCTAAACCGTGGACTCTTACGTTTGATACGCGTTGTTCAATTCCCGTATATGATGACGTGCGAATTGAAATGTGGTCAGATTTGACGCCAAGGAAGTCTAACAACTCTTGCACGGCTATTCCGACAGGTGTTCCTCCACGCCACACGCCAATAATATAGTTTGGTCGGCAGCCACTATCAAAAATGTTTAAGGCTAGATTATATGAGTCATCTAAGAGTTGCTGAGCGTCAATGTATTTTTTTGTCATTAGGCTACTTTTAAAATTGAAATGTTAATGCACAAGTATAGCCTAAAAACCTGACAACTTTTTAACTTATTGACACAGGAGTCAACTAATTGCTTGGATTTAACACAAATGCAACAAGATATTGGGGTTACAAGTAAAAAAAAACACAAATATTGATTTACGTATGCCTGACAGATGCCTATAATATGTCGGCAATATTTAGACCATTTTTTACTATTTAGGTGAGATGTTGCAATGCTAAGAATCGCGCAAGAAGCTTTAACTTTCGACGATGTACTACTTGTCCCTGGACATTCTACTGTGCTTCCACACACAGCAGACCTTCGAACAAAACTAACCCAGACAATTGACCTAAATATTCCGATGCTTTCTGCATCGATGGATACGGTTACTGAAGCACGTTTAGCCATTGCCTTAGCGCAAGAAGGCGGTATCGGCTTTATCCACAAAAATATGACTGTTGAGCAACAAGCTCATGAAGTTGAATTAGTTAAAAAATACGAATCAGGTGTAGTTTCTGCACCAGTAACTGTTCGTCCTGACGTGACTATCCGTGAAATTAATGAAATGCGTGAGCGTTTAGGCTTTTCTGGTTTCCCTGTTGTAGATGAAGATAATCACCTATTAGGTATCATTACTTCTCGTGATGTGCGCTTTGCTACCGATTTAACTAAGCCTGCGACGGCTTTAATGACACCTAAAGAAAAGTTAGTCACGGTAACTGACGCAACAGATTCTGATAACGTTTTACACTTAATGCACGAAAACCGCATTGAAAAAATCTTAGTGGTTGATAATGGCTTTAAATTAAAAGGCATGATCACGGTAAAAGATTTCCAAAAAGCGGAAGAGAAGCCTAATGCATGTAAAGATGAACTAGGTCGTCTACGTGTAGGTGCTGCTGTTGGTTGTGGTGCTGGCACTGATGAGCGTATTGCCGCATTAGTTGCTGCAGGTGTTGATGTGTTACTAATTGACACTTCACACGGTCACTCTCAAGGCGTTTTAGATCGCATCAAGCAAACACGTACTGAATATCCTGATTTACAAATCATTGGCGGTAATGTTGCAACAGGCGCTGGTGCATTAGCTATTGCTGATGCGGGTGCGAATGCGGTTAAAGTGGGTATTGGCCCAGGTTCAATCTGTACAACACGTATTGTTACAGGTGTTGGTGTTCCACAAATTACTGCTGTATCTGATGCGGTCGATGCATTAGCTGGTCGTGGTATTCCAGTTATCGCTGATGGCGGCGTTCGTTTCTCTGGTGATATCGCTAAAGCACTAGTGGCTGGTGCTAATTGTGTGATGATGGGGTCAATGTTTGCTGGTACCGAAGAAGCACCAGGTGAAGTTGAACTTTACCAAGGTCGTTACTACAAATCATACCGTGGTATGGGCTCAATCGGTGCAATGGATCAACGTGACGGTTCTTCAGATCGTTATTTCCAAACAAGTAACGAAGCATCTAAACTTGTTCCTGAAGGTATTGAAGGTCGTGTAGCTTACAAAGGGCCAATTGCTAATATTATCCATCAGCAACTAGGTGGTATCCGAAGTGCAATGGGTCTAACGGGCTGTGCTACAATTGAAGAACTTGGCACAAAGGCTGAGTTTGTTAAAATTACTTCAGCAGGTATGGGTGAAAGTCACGTTCACGATGTGACAATTACTAAAGAAGCGCCAAACTACCGTATGGGTTAATCCCACTTAATTAATTTTTTGTAAGGCAGGTGTATTCCTGCCTTTCTATTTTTATTTGTAAGGGTTCTTAAATGAGCAACATTCATGACGATCGTATATTGATTTTAGACTTTGGTTCTCAATATACTCAATTAATCGCTCGCCGTATCCGTGAGATTGGTGTTTACTGTGAATTGTGGGGATGGGATGTTTCGGAAGAGAAAATCCGTGAATTTAACCCAAATGGTATTATCCTATCTGGTGGCCCTGAGTCAGTAACGCTTGATGATGCCCCTGTTGCACCACAATACGTTTTCGAAGCTGGCGTACCAGTGTTAGGCGTTTGTTACGGTATGCAAACCATGTCTGCACAGCTTGGTGGTAGTGTTGAAACCTCAACTGAACGTGAGTTTGGTTATGCTCAAGTAGAGCGTGTTGGCGAGTGTAAACTGTTTGAAAATATCGAAGATGAAATTCATGACGGCAAAGCATTCCTCGATGTATGGATGAGTCACGGCGATAAAGTTGCGACTATTCCAGAAAGTTTTAAAGTTGTTGCAAAAACAGATAGCTGCCCGTTTGCTGCAATGAGTGATGAAAAGCGTCGTTTCTATGGCGTTCAATTCCATCCTGAAGTAACTCACACTAAGCAAGGCGGTCGTATCTTAGAGCGTTTTGTTAGTGATATTTGTGGCTGTGATAAAAAATGGACACCAGGTTCAATTATCGATGACGCCGTTGCTCGCATCAAAGAGCAAGTGGGCGATGATGAGGTGATTTTAGGCTTATCAGGTGGTGTTGACTCATCAGTAACTGCAATGCTAATTCAGCGCGCTATCGGTGATAAGCTAACGTGTGTGTTTGTAGATAATGGTTTGTTACGTTTAAATGAAGCTGAACAAGTCATGGAAATGTTTGGCGATCACTTCGGTTTAAATATTGTGCACATAGATGCCGAGAACCGTTTCTTAGATGCAATGAAAGGTGTAGATGAGCCAGAAGCTAAGCGTAAAATCATTGGGCACGTTTTCGTTGATATCTTCGATGAAGAATCTAAAAAGTGTGTTAATGCTAAATGGCTAGCGCAAGGTACTATCTATCCAGACGTTATCGAGTCAGCGGCTGCTGGTACAGGTAAAGCTCACGTCATCAAATCACATCACAATGTAGGTGGTTTACCTGATGATATGGAAATGGGACTAGTTGAGCCATTGCGCGAACTGTTTAAAGATGAAGTACGCCGTATTGGTCTTGAATTGGGTTTACCGTATGACATGCTTTACCGTCACCCGTTCCCAGGCCCTGGTCTAGGTGTTCGTGTTCTAGGTGAAGTGAAGAAAGAGTACTGTGATTTACTACGCCGTGCCGATGCTATCTTTATTGAAGAACTGCATAAAGCAGACTTATACCATAAAGTAAGCCAAGCTTTTACTGTATTCCTGCCTGTAAAATCAGTAGGTGTAATGGGCGATGGTCGTAAATATGACTGGGTTGTTTCACTACGTTGTGTTGAAACTATCGACTTTATGACTGCTATCTGGTCACAATTACCGTATGAATTGTTAGGTCACGTATCGAACCGTATCATAAATGAAATTGATGGCATTTCACGTGTTGTTTACGACATCAGTGGTAAGCCACCAGCAACAATTGAATGGGAATAATCCTTCATAGTTGATTGTTTTAAAATACCAGTCGATTGACTGGTATTTTTTTGTGCTTATTAAAATAGTAAAAGTTGTATGAATGATATTACAAATATAAATGAAATGAACCAACTCGAACAAGACCATTATTGGATGCGATATGCGTTAACCTTAGCTGATAAGGCTGAAGCTATTGGCGAGGTGCCAGTTGGTGCTGTATTAGTGTTAGATAACCAAGTTATCGGTGAAGGTTTTAATCAGGTGATTAGTTTAAATGATCCTACGGCTCACGCTGAAGTACTTGCACTGCGTCAAGGTGGTGAAACTATCACAAATTATCGAATCTTAGATGCTGTTCTTTATATAACTTTAGAGCCTTGCTGTATGTGTACTGGTGCAATTGTTCACAGCCGGATAAAACGCGTTGTTTATGGTGCTACAGACTTAAAAACAGGGGCAGCTAATTCAGCCTTCGCGTTAATTAATGATGTAAAGCACAACCACCAAGTGGCATTGAGCAGTGGTGTATTAGCAGAGCAGTGCTCAACTAAAATTAGTGATTTTTTCGCCAAGCGCAGGCGTGAAAAGAAAAAGAATAGGCTTAACGGCTCAATATAATACTGGTCTGACGTTCATAAAGGGGAGGTTTTTTAGACTAAAGTATGTGAAATTGATATTTCTTATACGATATGCTGACCTCTAGCATTTAGCTAGTTCTTTAGTTGTTGTAAAAGGTCAATCTACATGAAATCAAACCTCTGTGTTCTCACTATAGCAGTAGTTAACTTTATTACTGTGATCTTGTTAACGCTTTTAGTTAACAAATTTAGCGATATTACATTCATTACAGTCGCTCTCGTAGGCATGACTGTGGCTATAGTCACATACACCGCGAGCTATTTCTTTATATTAAAACCACAAAGACAAGCTCAACTGAGAATTAGTGCGTTATTTGAAGTACCTGAGACTACCCATTGTATTGAAGGGTTAATCAATGAAAGAACTAAACAACTCTCCACAACGGGACGCACGATTAATGATAGTGCCAGTAACCTTGCGATAAATTCTGCTCAAGTTGCATTTTTTGTTGAGCAATTAGCCAAGGCCATCGATGGTAGTGGTGATGATGTTAATCGAATCGCCATTGCAACCGAAGAACTTGTCGCTAGTACGAAAGAAATTAACAGTAACGCAGCTAATACATCTGAATTAGCAATTAAAGCAATGGATGCCAGTAGTAATAGCAAAGAGCAGTTGCTAGATAACTTAGATACGATAAAAACATTGAATACAGGCATTACCAATGCGGCTGATAAAATTCAGTCGCTTGCACAAAAAGCCAGTGAAATACAAAACATTACCGATGTCATTGATGGTATTGCTCAGCAAACAAACCTATTAGCGCTTAACGCAGCGATTGAAGCAGCCCGCGCAGGAGAGCAAGGGCGAGGTTTTGCTGTGGTGGCAGATGAAGTTCGTGCACTTGCCTCTAAAACCGCTGATGCTACAGAACGTATTGGGGTCATGCTCAATGAGATGACTTGTGAAACTCAAACCACAACCGATGTGATGAAGGGGGTGGTAGCTCAAACTGATAGTGTGGTAAATGTCACTGAGGCGTTATCAGATTCGCTCGTTGAGATTAGTCAGTTAATGGCTGATTCATCACAATCGATTGAGCAAATCAGCATGGCATTAAAAGAGCAAGATGAGACGACTGAAGAGGTCTCTAGTTCAATTACTAATATTGGAGAGTTCTTAAGACAAAAAGGTGAGGAAACCCAGAAGGTCTCAGATGATGCGTCGCAGTTGGCACGTTCAACAGAAGCAATTTTTGTTGAGTTATCACATTTTGAGACGGACTCTTTAATAGAACAAATGTACCAGCAAGCGCAACAAGCAGCTAAAGATATTGGTGAGTTATTTGAACAACATATAGCTGATAACTCTATAAACCAGAACGAATTATTTGATTTTAGATACACTAAAGTAGCCAATACAAATCCTGTTAAATATAACAGCGCCTTCGACAGTTTTACCGATCAAGTTTTACCGGCTATTCAAGAACCATTACTCAGTCGCTTTAATGCGATGATATATGCCGGTGCTGTTGATAAAAATGGCTACTTCCCAACGCACAATAATAAATTCTGTAAGCCGTTAACCGGTGATTTTGATAGCGATGTTGCGAATAACCGCACCAAGCGAATCTTTGATGATGCTACCGGTAGTCGCTGTGGTAGTCATACCGATAAGTTTTTATTACAAACCTATAAGCGTGATACCGGCGAGATTATGCATGATGTGTCGGCACCTATCTTTGTCAATGGTAAACATTGGGGAGGGTTTAGAATTGGTTTTGCGGCTCAAGTTTAACCGTCACGGCTTTTTAATTTAGTGGTTAATAAGGCATGCTCTATGAGGAGCATGCCTTATTATATCAACCTTACCACTGTCTAAATACTGGGTAGCGACGATGATTGCGATCATAAAATGGTGAGCGTTGGTAAAACCAAGCAAGCCTAGCACGTGGGTTATCTGCAAAGGCCTTATCGCTTGCAAGCTTGGCTGTAAATTCTGCCTTGAGTTGTGGGGATTGAGCAAGCATTTCATTGGCTAGAGGGACAATCGCATAACCTTCGATATACTCAGTGCGTTGAAAGATAGTATTAAATACCCCCCATTGGAACAATGAATCAGGGCCTTTAGGCTCAAGTAAACTAAAGGCTAACTTTCCTAATGCTTGGTCTGTTGATATTCGCACAGAACCGACAGGGAGGGTGATTTTTATTTTTTTCGTAGTGAAATCAGCTTTCACTCGCATCGCACCTTCATAAGGCCTTTTACCAAATACCTCGTTTGTCGCCATTGATTGTTCGAGTGTTAATGTCTGAGCTTGCGCTAACGTTGTGATCTCAATGCCATGGTGCTTGAGAGTGTCAATCGCCTGGGTTTGTTCTGGCATTAGCCAGTACGCTTTAGGAACTTTAGTGACATTGTTCACCACATCCTTCTTATAAAATGGCATTGTTTTATACAGCTTTTTCGTGCCCAGCCACCTCACTTGTTTTGCTCCTGAAATGGGATCATCAAAGCGTTCATAATCGATGCCTTTAAATGCAATTGGAGTTGGCTTATTGTGACTCCAGTTTAAAGCTAATTCGCTGGGTCTGGACTGCTTGTCTTGTGTGATCGCAAGCGTTAGCTCCTTTCCAAAGTGATTCATCACTTGTAACGATGATTCAAGAAAAACGTAAGTGCCTAGTACTCGCTGGCGGTAAGGTTTTAACGAATGATTCTCAACGAGAACGGTTGGCAGGTGGCGTGCTGCGCCATAGCCGTCGCTGTAGCGTGGCGTTGAAACCCAGTCTTTGATCCCTTGTTTTATATCGCTATTATCCATGGCAAAGACTAAAGGGCCGGGAACGTGACCGTTGCTACTTAAGTCTTTATCTACGTGTGGCCGATAATAATCTTCAAACCATTGGGCGATACGTGGCGAGTAACTATGCTTGGCAAAGGTACCGTAAGTAATGTCATATTGATAGTCAGTACCATCGGTCACATGTAGGTCAAGATAGAGGCTTGGCTCGTAGTGGTTAATAAGCTTAAGCATTGCCTGCATCTCAACACTTTGTGCCTTAGCGTAATCTCGATTTAAGTTAAGGTTTGTAGCTGTGCTACGCCAGCCCATATTCGTTGGACCGCGCTGATTGACTCTATTGTATATCGAACTATTTTCATGACCATCAGCATTAAAAATAGGAACAAATAATAGGTCTATGTTTTCAATAAGCGCTAGTTTTTTACCTAACGTAAAGTCGCGCAGCATCATTAACCCAGCGTCTTTACCATCAATCTCTCCAGAGTGAATTCCTGCCTGGGCTAATACGCTTGGTCTGTTCTTCGCGTTAAAGTCCGTAGAAACATGAATTAAGGGCAACTGTCGCCCTTGAGCTGTGCGGCCAAAATAACTTAACTTAATGAGCGGTGAGCTTGCTGCTAACTGCTCCAAATAGCGTATAGTTTGTTGATAGTCTGGCGTCGTATTGAAATCGCTTTGCTCAATCGGTGTCTGGCGATGAAATCTAGATTCAACCAGTTGCTCGCTGGCTCCGTGCCACGCTAGAGTCGGCGGTAAAAACTGTTGTGGATTTTCAATCTTGATTGAATGGTCCTTGGCGTTGCTATTTTGAGGTAAGAGAGTTAAACCTAAGCAACCCGCAATCAATGGCGGTAGCAGGGCGATATTTTTTAGCATGAGTATTATTCTTATAATTGCGATAGACATAAAAAAAGCTGCAAATGCTTGCAGCTTTATGTCAAATTTAGCGTAATCAAGGCGATTAAGCAATCGTCATCGGCAGGGGATGTTATTTATGACGTTGGCGGAGATTGTCCATAACTTCTGACATTGGTACACCTTTACCACGTAACAATACCAAAAGGTGGTAAAGTAAATCAGAAGATTCATTAATTAATTCTTCTCGATCATTAGTGGCAGCTGCTAATGCAACTTCAACACCTTCTTCCCCGACCTTTTGCGCCATGCGTTTGACGCCTCGTTTAAACAATGAACTAGTGTAACTGGCCTCATCTGGGTTGTTATATCGCTGCTCTATCACATTATCAAGGTGGCCGATGAAGTCGAGAGCAAAGCCTTTACTATCATCAAAGCAGCTTTGCGTACCTAAGTGGCATGTCGGGCCTGCAGGTGTTGCCATGATCAACAAAGTATCGTTATCACAGTCTTTTGCAATATCAACCACGGTTAAGAAATCACCCGACGTTTCTCCTTTGGTCCATAAGCGCTGTTTAGTGCGTGAGAAAAAAGTTACTTGGCCTAACTCGAGGGTTTTATTGAGCGCTTCTTGATTCATATAACCTAACATCAGCACTTTACCGTTATAGGCATCTTGCACGACAACAGGCATCATATTATCAACTTTTACCCAGTCAAGGGATTCAATTTTCTGATCTGTTAACATAGTCTTATCTCGATTCCTTGCTTATTTAGGGTTTGTTTTAACTCATCTATTTCGATAATTTGTTTATGGAACACACTGGCGGCGAGTGCGCCATCAACCTTAGCGTTTTTAAATACATCGTAGAAATGCTCAATTTTACCCGCACCGCCAGAGGCAATAAGGGGGACATCACATACGGCGCGAACCATTGCTAATTGTTCAATGTCATAACCGTCACGGACACCATCTTTGTTCATTACGTTGAGTACGATTTCACCCGCACCACGTTGCTGCACTTCTTTAATCCAATCTAGCGTCTGCCATTGCGTTGTACGTGTTTTGCTCTCATCACCAGTAAATTGTTTTACTTGATATTGACCAGTGGCTTGATCAAAATAGCTATCAACTCCAACCACTATACATTGTTGACCAAATTCATGAGTCAGTTCTGTGATAAGTGCGGGATTTGCTAATGCAGGTGAGTTAACTGAGATTTTGTCAGCGCCAAACTCAAGGATCTTAGCGGCATCGGCAATAGTTTTAATACCACCGGCAACACAAAATGGAATATCTACTTGTTCGGCAATACGCTCAACCCAGCTTTTATCAACGATGCGATTATCTGATGATGCGGTGATATCATAAAAGACTAACTCATCAGCCCCTTCTGCCGCATAGCGTTGGGCCAGAGGTACGATATCGCCGATAATCTCATGGTTACGGAACTGAACGCCTTTAACCACTAAACCATCTTTAACATCGAGGCAGGGGATTATCCGTTTTGCGAGCATGCAATTGCCTCCGTTACATCAAATTTACCTTCAAGTAGTGCGCGGCCAACAATGACACCGCTAACATGACAGGGGTTAAGTGCCGCAATGTCATCTAAGGTGCCAATACCGCCAGAGGATTGCCATTGAATTTGTGGCCACTCTTTGACAAGCTCAGTGTAAAGAGCAGTATTAGAACCGGTTAAAGTACCATCTTTACTAATATCAGTACAAAGGACATGTTTAAGCCCTAATGGAATGAAGCGCTGCAGTAATTCTTCTATAGTCACCCCTGAGTTTTCTTGCCAGCCGTGAACCGCAACATGCTTGTTACCGGCCTCATCAATATTTAAATCTAACGCCAGAACAATTTTTTCACTACCATATTTAGTCAACCATTGCTCAATAAGCTCAGGTTGTTTGACCGCTAACGAACCAATCACTACGCGAGACGCGCCTGCGTTAAACAGGTCAACTAAATCTTGTTCTTGACGAATACCACCGCCGACTTGCAGACCGACATTAGATACCGCGTCCATCATTTTTGAGATCAATGAGAGTTGGCGTTTAGCAGGGTCTTTTGCCCCGGTTAAATCAACAAGGTGTAACCAAGTTGCACCTTGTTCAGCATACAATGCTAACTGTTCTACCGGAGAGTAATCATAGCGAGTTTTTTGCGCATAATCGCCTTGGTAAAGACGAACTACTTCGCCATCAATTAAGTCCAGTGCTGGGATAATCATGCTTGTCTCTCTTGTGTATTAGTTGATTCAATGGATAAAAAATTACGTAAAATCTGTGCTCCTACTTGACCTGAACGTTCAGGGTGAAATTGCACGCCATAATAGTTACGTTGACGGATTGAGGCGGAAAAAGCTTGGCCATAGTCACATTGAGCTAGGGTATATTGGCCAACTGGCACAGCAAAGCTATGCACAAAATAGACATAACTTCCTTCATCAACGCCTTCAAAGAGTGGACCTGTTAGTTGGATCAGTTTATTCCAGCCCATGTGAGGCAGGGGAAGCTCGGCTCGTTTTTCTAGTGGAGATACCTTTGCGTCGACTAAACCTAAACAATCAACATTTCGTTCGTCTGACGCTTGTGTTAATAACTGCATGCCAAGACAAATACCTAATACGGGTTGGCGAAGTTGTTGCACTAATTCAATGAGCTCAAATTGTACTAATTTTTCCATGGCAGCACCCGCTGTACCAACGCCCGGTAATACGACATGACTGGCATTGACAATGGTTTGTGGGTCACGCGAAACAATGACATTATTGCTGATACGCTCAAACGCACAGCGCACCGAAGTAATATTGGCACAACCGGTATCAATGATAACGACTTGCTTATCAGCCATTACAAAACTCCTTTGCTACTTGGTAGTTCAGTACCTTCAACTTTGATTGCTTGACGCAAGGTGCGTCCAAAGGATTTAAATATCCCTTCGACTAGATGATGTGTATTTTCTCCTTCACCTTTTATGTGCAAGGTTGCGGCCATTGCATTGGTCAATGAGTGGAAAAAATGCGGCACCATTTCAGTGGCTAATTCTCCGACACGTTCATTGGCGAATTGAGCCTCAAACTCTAGCCAACCACGTCCAGATAAATCGAGAGCACATTGGCATAGACACTCATCCATTGGCAGAGTAAAACCGAAACGGTCTATACCCCGCTTATCGCCTAATGCCTTCTTTAGAGCCGTTCCTAGTGCAATTGCCGTATCTTCAACGCTGTGATGATCATCGATGTGTAAATCACCGGTCACAGCAACGTTTAATTCAAAACCGCCGTGGGTAGCAATTTGATCTAGCATGTGGTCGAAGAATCCTATGCCTGTGCTAATCACGCTGCTACCTTGTTTATCAAGGTTAACACTGACATTGATTTGAGTTTCTTTGGTATTTCGAATGACTTGTGCTGTGCGTTCTTTAACGGTTAACGCACGTGCAATATCATTCCAGTTAAGGGTTTCAGGGTGATATTTAAAGGCACGAATTCCCATGTTTTTGGCTAATTCGACGTCAGTATCACGGTCACCAATGACAAAGCTGTTTTCAAAATCGACTTGACCTTGTTGTAATAATTCACTGACCAAACCTAGGCGTGGTTTACGACAGGCACAGTTTTCATGGTCAAAGTGTGGACAAATTAAGACATCATCAAAGGTAACCCCTTGTGAGGCGAAGATATCCATCATCTTGTTATGGGCTAAATCAAAATCAGCCGTTGGGAAGCTCTCCGTGCCTAATCCATCTTGATTTGAGACCATGATTAAGCGGTAACCCGCTTGTTGTAGCTGCAATAATACAGGCACAACATTAGGTTCAAAGACCAGCTTTTCAAGGGTGTCTAGTTGTTTATCAATGGCTGGTTCTTCAACAAGAGTGCCATCACGATCTATAAATAAAATTTTGCTTCTCATTGTGCTCTCGACTATTGCTCTCTCAACGGGGAGTACATTGGTTTTTGGCGTAATTAATTGAATATCAATATTAATTAGGCCGCTTGTTGTTTTGCTATTTGCTGTAAGGTTTCGATTAGCCGTTTCATTTCACTGCGGCTGCCAATACTAAATCGTAAGCAGTTCTCTAAAGTTGCGACATTAGACTGATTACGGACCACGATGCCGGCTTCACCTAACGCGTTAAACCAGCGCTGATCGTTAAAACGAATCAAGATAAAGTTAGCACCTGAGCTATACACATTACTGACGCCTTCTAGAACACTGACTTGCTCCTTAAACTTTGCGGCAAGCTGGTTAAGCTCTGCGACGTGCTCCTTCATTATTTGAACGCCTGCTTCGGTCAAGCGTTCACTAGCTATCTCAGCAACGGGGGCTGGAATAGGGTAAGGAGCAATGACCTTTTTAGCTAATTCGATAATGCCTTGATTCGCTAACATGAAACCACAGCGAAGCCCTGCTAGGGCAAAAGCTTTTGATAATGTGCGTAGCACCACTAAGTTAGGGTATTGTTTAATCAATGACGCCATTGATAGTTCAGGTGAAAATTCAATATAAGCTTCATCTACAACAACGATGCATTGTTGCGACAATTTGGCGACAATAGGCTCTAGTTGTTGAGGCGTTAATGTCGAGCCCGTTGGGTTGTTTGGATTACAAATAAATAATAACTTACTGCCATTAAGTTTATCCGTTAACTGAGGATCTAGCTCCCAACTGTCGGTTAGCGGCACTGTATTGACCGCGACATTGCAAGTAGCTGCGCTGATGGCGTACATACCATAGGTTGGGGTACAGATAGTGATGCTATCTTGCCCCGGGATACAGAAGGTACGAATGAGTAATTCGATTGCTTCATCGGCCCCACGACTTGCCAGCACTTGTTCTGGTGTCAGCTGGCTATAGCGACTGTAATTTTCAATTAAAGCATCAGGTTGAAACTCTGGATAGCGGTTGTAACTTGGCTCTGTTTCCGCAAAAGGGGACTCGTTGGCGTTAAGCCAAATATCACCACTACCACCTATTCGGCGCGCCGATTGATAGGGGGTCATCGCGAGTAGTTCGGGTCTAGCAAGTTGTTGGGCTAGGCTATTGCTCATTGTGTTCTCCCTGATCTAAACGGATTGTTACGGCATTTCTGTGGGCGTCGAGCCCTTCGGCTGTTGCCATTGGGCAGATGCTGTTAGCTAATGTGCTTAAGCCTGAAAATGTCAGTTCTTGTACGGTGAATCGGCGTGAAAAGTCAGCAAGACTTAAGCTCGAGTAACTATTACACATACCGTAGGTTGGTAAAACATGGTTAGTACCACTAGCGTAATCACCCGCTGACTCTGGACTCCAGCGTCCTAGAAACACTGAGCCCGCTGCGTAAATAGCATCAAGCACTGTCCGAGGCTGCTCGGTTTGAATGATCAAATGCTCAGGTGCATAGAGATTACTGATGGCAATAGCTTGATTGAGATCGTCGGTGACAAAAATACGGCTGTGTTCGATTGCTTGACGGGCAATTTCTTGTCGGGTTAGTTTATTTAATTGATTCTCAACTTCAATGGACACTTGCTTAGCAACCTCACTACAAGGGGTGAGTAAGATTGCTTGCGAGTCAGTACCATGTTCCGCCTGAGATAATAAATCAGCAGCGACGAAAGCAGGGTTCGCTTGCTCATCAGCGATCACTAGCACTTCAGAGGGGCCTGCTGGCATATCAATTGAAGCACCGCCGATAGCCATTGCCACTTGCTTTTTCGCTTCGGTGACAAAGCGGTTGCCAGGACCGAATATTTTGTCAACCTTAGGGACGGATTCACTGCCATAAGCCATCGCTGCTACGGCTTGAGCGCCACCGATTTGGTATATTTTTGAAACACCACAGAGCTTAGCGGTATATAAAATGACATCCGAAATGGGCGGCGGCGAACATAAAACTATTTGCGGACAACCTGCGATCATGGCTGGGATTGCTGTCATCAAGACAGTCGATGGAAGAGGCGCACTCCCTCCTGGAGTATACAGACCAACACTTTGTAATGCTTGTGTGCGTAATTCACATTGAACCCCAGGGGTTGTCTCAACGACAATGTCTTGACTCAGTTGAGCGCGGTGAAAGGTCTCAATGTTTGTTTTAGCCATTGCTAAAGCGGCTTTTAATTCCGCTGAGACATTCGCTTGTGCGGCGTCAATAGCCTCAGGTGACACAGCAATATGCTCAAGGCTAATGTTATCAAATCGTGTCGCATACTCTTTTAATGCTGCGTCACCATTTTGCTTAACATTGTCGATGATATTGGCCACTTGCTGTTGCAACATCGCTGAGTTTTCAAGAGCAGGGCGCTGCAACTGTAATTGTTGCTGCTCGGTGGTTAATTGTGACCAAGTTAATGTGCGCATGACTCTCTACCCCAACATTTTTTCAATCGGCATGACGAGGATCGAGCTTGCGCCAAGGGTTTTAAGCTCTTCCATAGTTTCCCAAAATAGTGTTTCACTACTAACCGCGTGAACGGCTACTTTACCATCATCACTTAATGGTAAGATCGTTGGGTTTTCAGCACCGGGTAATAGACTAATGATCTTGTCAACGTTGTCTTTTGGCGCGTGAAGCATGATGTATTTTGATTCACGTGCCTGAATCACACCATTAAAGCGTGTGAGTAATTTATCGAGTAACTGCTGTTTTTCAGCACTGAGTTTGTTTTTTGACTGGATTAATACTGCTTGGCTCTCAAAGAATACTTGAGACTCTTTTAAGCCATTAGCTTCGAGTGTCGCACCAGTTGAAACCAGATCACAAATAGCATCGGCAATACCTGCGCGCGGTGCAACTTCGACAGAGCCCTTTAACGTTACACTGGTGAAGTCAACATTGTTACTGTCTAAGTAGCGTTTTAATAAATGCGGGTATGACGTTGCAATACGTTGACCTTGAAACTGTTGTACGCCCGTGTATTTCACTTCCGATGGGATAGCTAAAGATAAACGGCAACCACCAAAATCAAGACGTTTTAATACATCGTACTCACTTGGGGCGTTAGCGGCGATACGTTCTAACTCTGTTTCTTCTAGCTCATTTTCGCCAATGATACCTAAATCACAAACACCATCCATGATTAGCGTTGGAATGTCGTCATCTCGAACAAGCAATAAGTCAATGGGTTGATTGGTGGCGTGAGCAATTAAACGCTGAGAGTTGGTGTTGAATTTGACGCCACTACCTTTTAGTAGCTTTTTGGCTTCGTCAGATAGGCGACCTTTTTTTTGAATCGCGATACGTAATCTGTTGCTTGTTTGCATTTTTTGTTGCTCCAAAATAAAAAACCTCTGGTCTTCCAGAGGTTCATCGTTTTGTGCAACCGCTGGAAGATGTTATTTGTAATCTTCCAGCCGAATAGTTCCTGAAAGTTACCGGATAATATGATGGTGGTGATGGTTCAGGATAATATTCATATGTTAGCCAAACGTTAATAACTGTTTAAAAGATGATTGATACAGTAAGATAGGCCGTGAACAATTGCAATGGCTTTTAACAAAAAAAACCTTAGACTTATGGCTATTTCGCGCTGCTTTTCTCGAAGTTTACTACTTTTATCTAATAATTTGTTTAAGCTACTGTTCTGTCGATAAAATTTTTAGACTAAATGTTAATATACTTTGTTACAAAGACTTTATGTTTAATACTATTGACCTAGTTCGACTTTTGTTTTAACTTTAGGTTAAATATTAAACAGAGAAGGGTGTTTTATGAGAGACTTAAATCGAAGTATCATACTGCTTCTGTATATCGCTGTTGCAGTCGCTTGCTATCTTTTTGGTACGGTATCTGGGGTGATGGTGTTCATTATGTTAGGCGTTGGCTTAGAGCTGGCGTTTGGACTTGGTTTGTTTGGCCGTCAAGGTTCGGGAGATCAGAAAACCCAGTGAACCTATCCCAATATTAGTAACTTTTCATAAAGAACCATTCCTTATTTACAAATGTATATGCCGCCGTAAGCTACAGCGGCATCATAAAACATGCCGTTAATGCGCTATTACTGTATAGCTTAAAATTGATAGGCTAAGCTGACGCGTAAGTCTCTACCCATTTCTGGTGCCCCAATAATACCAGAGTACCCAGGGTTATGTTCTAAGTCTTCCATGCTCGCGTGATCTAAATATTGTTTATCGAACAGGTTCTTTATTGCAATATTAAGTGTCAGTTTTTGCTCTGAAAATGGAGTCCAACGAGCATAAAGATCATGAACCGCATAGCCTGGCTTTACTGTGGTTAAGTTGTCTCCTGCAACGGTGATATTGATAGTATCAATGCCTTGAACAAATTGACCATTCCAACCAATACTCAGTGCATCGTGTAGTTGATAATTTGCATTTAAACTTAATTTATCACCAGTGGAAACACCTGCAGAGCTATAAACATAACGTGTTACCAGTTCATCATTCATGGTTGATTCTGCGTTATGGTAGTTTGCGCTCAATGTTAGGTTATCGCTGGTGTAGTTTGCGGTTAAAAATAAACCATCAGTTTTAATATCATGCTTGAGATTTTGATACACTTTTGACCAAGGAGTTTCACCGCCAACAGGGTTTTCGATTGTTGTACGGTAAATGCCAGCAGCGAAATTGAACTGCTCTAGATTATAATCAACACCCAGTTCGATGTTTTTAGCTTGTTCAGCTTTGAGCGTTGGATCATTACTGGCCGATGATAGTTTAAATGAATCTTTTACTTCTGGACCGCGCAGCGCTTCGGCATAACCTGCGCTGATACTCCATTGTTGCGATAAAGTAACGTTAATGCTGGCGTTTGGCGAGAATCCCTGATCATCTAACGATAAGCCATTTGTATCATCTAACTTATACTGATCAAAACGAACACCGGAGCTTAAAGTTAATTGGTCAGTCAATTGGCTAATATTTTGTACAAACAGACCCGCTACTTTTCCTGTTTCTGAGAAATGTGCATTAGCAAAGTCAACGTCATTGAGAAAGCTCGTATCATCACGGTAGTCCAAACCTACAATTAAGTCATGTTGTGCAAAAGTACTGGTATTTTTCAGTGTTAATCCCGTCGATTTACGGCCACCGTCATACGCAATACCTCGAAATTCTCTGATTTGCTCTTGCTCCGTATCGTAAGCGTTAACATCAATACTGATGTAATCACTATCAAGAACGTCATAGGAATAGTTAATGATAGTGGTCGCGCGGCTACCTGTTGTTGGTTCTGGTACATTGCGCTTACTAGCAATGAGCTCAGGTTTGTATAAGATATCTCCTTGCTCTTCAATATTTTCATGACTTAAAGATAAGGTTTGTTCAGGGCTAATGTTCAATTTTATTTTAGCGTAACCCAATGTTTTTTCTGATTCTGTACCAAGGATTTCATGCCCGTTACCGTCTTCAACATTTCCAAGATCAGAATCTGTCACGCTTAACATTCCGCTAATGACTTCGTTATTATCACGAGCGTAAACAGTGGCTGTATTTTTAAATCCTTCGCCATTTCCATAATAAGAGGTTTTTATTAAGGCGCCTAGAGTCTGTTGGGGGGCTAATAAATCACTTGGGTCTTTAGTAATAAATAGTACTGAACCGCCTAAAGCACCTGGACCAGCAGTCGCGCTACCAGTACCTGCCTCTATTTCAACTTGTTTTAATAATTCGGGTTCAATGTTAACTCGGCCACTGTGATGAAACACTGTTCCAGCTTGTGCTGCACCATCGATTGATATATTGAGTAAGTCTTCACCAACATTTCGTAAATATAGCTTTTGGCCCATGCCGACTGAGCCACCAACACTGATTGTCGAATCTTGACGGAAAAGATCACCGAGGTCATTGGCTTGAATGTTTTCAATATCTTGTTGATTGATTAGATTATCTAGACCACTTGTCGCTTGACCAACGACAACAATCATTTCGGTATCACTTTTTGATTTTTGCGGTGCCTGTTTCGCAAAAACACTGTGACTGCCCAGTACAGAAATCATTGCTATAGAGAGTGTGGTTAGTTTAATATTTGCAAGTTGCATGATGCTTTAGATGCCTTATTGTTAATGATAATAATTCGTATTTGTGTAATTTATCATTTCATGCAATCCAACAGAACCACTTTTACAATTGTTACAAACTACACGTCACTTCTGTTAAGTTGATTTAAGTGTGGAGCGGCAATCTCACCGTCATTTGTAGACCCGTTGGGCTTCTGTTTTGTGCCTTTACTGTGCCATGAAGGGCTTCAATTTCGCGCTTCACCAACGCAAGTCCAAGGCCATAGCCGCTGCTAGAGGTATTATCACCAGCGATCCTGTAAAAAGGTCTAAAGATGTTTTCAAGTTCACAATTCTCCACACCAGGGCCATGGTCACGCACACATAGTTCAACGTAGTTATCATAACGGTGAACAGTAATGTCAATACTCGTTGGTGTAAAGCGCATCGCATTGCGTATGATGTTTTCGATTGCTTGAGCTAGCGGACGTATACTCCCTTGGATAATGACTGAGTCAGGTAATGTTGAGGTGATTACTTTAGGGTGAAACTCAAACTGGGCATCGTCAATGATCGAGTCAACAAGATCGATTAAATCGAAGGTTTCAACCGTAAGTGCTACCTGTTCGTTTTCTATCCAAGCTAGGGTTAATGCATCTTCACTCAACTTTCTTATACCGGTGATTTCATCTCTAACTCGATGTAACATTTGAACCGATGAAATATTATTTTCTGCACAATTTAAAGCCGTTTCTATTCTTGCGATTGGTGTTCTTAATTCGTGTGAGAAATCGGCAATAAACTGCCTTTGGTTTTGAATTTGTTGTCCTAATCGATGTGACATATGTTCGAAGGTAGTTGCAACACTAATGAACTCGGGTTCTCGCGTATTTATCTTGGAAACTATTTCGATATCAAACTGACCTTTTGCTAATAACTCACTGGCATGTTTAAGTTGTTTTAAGGGACGCATTAAATATTGGTAAATATAGAATGCAATCACACTTAAAATGATCAGAGGCAGGATGAATTGCAGTGCTATATAGGCTGGTTTCCAATAAACACCCGGACGCATACGCTGTGGTAATCTGATTAAAAAGTGTATTGAACTGTTGCTAAATGCAACGTCCATGACGGGGTTATTAGGAAAATTAAGGTGTATTTTCCAACTGACGTCGCGGCCAAGCGTAAAGTTGTCTAGAAAGCGGGGGTCTAAACTTGATTGGTATAACGACGTAAGTTGTGAGTCTACGACGGCGACCCAAGTGTCTTCTTGGTGTTGTAGCTGTGTTAGGTATTGTGTTAAAGCTGCCTTGTCTTGTTGCTGGTGGAGCCTTTCTGCCGTTGCAGCAAACATCAGAATTTCAGTTTGATGTTGTTGTGTTATGTGGCTCATTCTGGTTTCAGTATGGCGTGATAATAGGTCGATGACAAAAAATAACGATACACTACCTAAGCCGACAATGAGCATCAACTTCCATAAAAATAACCTATTCATTCAAAACGGTATCCGCGACCATGGCTAGTGATAATACGTGTGCTAGGCATTCCAACAGAAGTGAGTTTTTTTCTGACACGACTTAAGTGCATATCTAAGCTACGATCGTATTGACTGAACTCTTTTTCGAGAACGACTTGAGAAAGGTAGGGTTTAGATAAGGTTTCGTTTTTATTCTCGATTAAGGTCCATAATAGCTTAAATTGAATAGGAGTCATTTCAATCGGTTTATCGGAAAATGTGATTCGAGCGTTATCTTTATATAGCTTGATTTCATCGACACTCAGTGTGGTCCCAGGCGTTGGTTGCTCTAAAATGTTGGCCCGCCTTAATAGTGCATCAATACGCAAAATTAATTCGGTGATATTAAATGGCTTTGGTAAGTAATCATCAGCTCCATAACTAAACCCTTGGATTCGTTCTTGTTCAGCCGCACAAGCAGTGATCATGATGACAGGCACTGTTGAGTGCTGCCTCAGTCGTTGTAGTACGGTGAAGCCATCAATGATGGGTAACCTAACATCTAATAAAACCATGGAATAATTGTGACTTATTGCGGCATTCAGCCCTTGCTCTCCATCGTGATGTTGAGTAACCAGATACCCTTTAGTGATTAATAAAGCGCTGAGTTGTTCATTGAGCGACAGGTCGTCTTCGATAATTAAGATATGTGGGGCTGCAATTTTCATGCGTATATTAAGGTAAATGAGAGGTATTCGTATTTTATAGCTAGTGTTGGTAAAAGGCCAGTATTTATCGGCGCTATTGTTACGCCTCAGTGTCTTATCACTAACGGTAAATAATGTAGTTCGTCCAATTGTCTAATCGGTGTGTTTAGCGATTGCATTAAGTAAGTGCTCTTATGTCGCTTGTAAATTTTTTTGAGCAAGACGTCTGGTGAATACCTGGTTATCGGAATTGTGAGCAATGCCGATGAGCTTATTTTAACAAGCCCAAGTAGGCAGATATTTAATGACATTAGTATTAATTGGTTTAATTGTATTCATTCCGGCCACGTTGTTGTAGTTCAACGTTTAAAATTTAGTATAATCATTAAAATAAGTAATCACGTTTAACTAGTTTCAAGCACAAGTTAGATGAACAAAAATATGAGTAGGCTGCTTTGTGAATGAACTAAATTGGAACGATGGTATGAGCGTTGGTGTTGACGCAATAGATCAAGACCATAAACAACTGTTAAAACTCATCAATGAAATTAATACAGCGATTAATAATGGTTCGACTGAGCTGATCATCAAAGATATTTTTCGACAATTGGAGCATTATGTGAAGCAGCACTTTACTCGTGAAGAAGCGTTGCTACAACAATGTAACTACCCTGATTACGAAGAACATAAGCTGCAGCATCAACAGTTTATTAATAAAATTCCTGAATTACGCGAGCGCTTGCTTAGCGCAGAAACCATTGAAGTTGCTCAAGAAGTCAGTTTGTTTTTATTGAACTGGATTATGAATCATATTGTGGTTGATGACATGTCTTATGCCAAGCTTGTCCATGAGCAAGGGTTAACGACAAATGATCGCTCTACACCATCTTGGAGTGAACGTATTAAGGCTTGGGTCGGTCGTCAAATTAAATTAGATAATCGTATTTATTTAGGGATGATTATTCCACTATTTGGCTTACTCGTATTAAGTGCGTCTGTAGTGACTTTTAGTTACCAGTACTACCAAAATGCAAAACAAGTTATTGAAGTCACAGGCTTGCTTAATGCTGCTAATAAATTGTCTCATACATTACAGATTGAAAGGGGATTGACAACGGCCACTATTGGGTCGAACTTCGAAAGATTTTCATCAGAACTATTGGCATCGCGTGTTGTTACAGATAAGGCTTTGAGTAACTACCGTGAAAGGGTAATGCAGATTAGAACAGGTAGTGTTGCTGATCGAGTGAGTCAGCAATTAGCTGATACAGATATAGCATTAGCTGAATTAAACCAGCAAAGAGGGTTAGTTAATTCCAAAACTAGTCATATTTCCAATACCCAACAATACTACACACAATCGATTAAAGAGCTTATCTCCGTGCTTGATGGCTTACTTTCTTTAGGTCATAACGCGGATCTTACACGTAATACGCTTAGTCTTTCAGCATTGGTTAATATGAAGGAAGTCGTGGGCCTTAAACGAGCGATAGGCGCTTGGATTTTAAGTGGGCAATCTATAGACTCTAAGCTTTTAAAAGATTTTTATTTGTTGCAAGGGAGTAGGAGTGGATTACTAACACTCTTTATGAACTCAGCAACGATTGAACAGAAAAATAAGTGGCAAAAAGTTCTTAGCTCTTCAGTTTATCGACAGGCCGTGGCGCTCGAAACGCAATTAGAACGTTCAATCGCCTCACAGGCAGAATTGACCATTGATAGTGAGCATTGGTTTGAGGTGATGACAGGTAAAATTAATGCTAAAAATGCCTTTATCGAGCAATTGATTTTAGATAATGAGAAAAATGTGCAAAAAGAGTTGAACAGTATTCAATTTGTATTTGTTGTCATCACGTCTTTGTTGCTGGTATTAGTCTTCTTTTCAACTGTTATATCCTGGTTGCTTGGTCATAGTATCATTTATCCAATTCATTTGATGACCCATGCAATGAAGTGCTTGAGTGAAGGGCAGCGCGATAAGCGTTTTACTTTGGAGTTTGCTGATGATCAAATGAGAGAAATGTTTGCCAGTTATGAAGTGAATAGAAGGAAGCTTTTACAGGCAGATATTATCTCTGCCATTCGTTTTGAGCGACAGGCTATGTCAATCAAACAACAAGAAATTGACAAAAAGCGACTAAATGAGCTTGCATCGATTGACCCCCTAACAGGTGCGATCAATCGGCGAAAGTTTCAAGACGTTGCTTACCAGGAGCTAGAAAGAGCCAGACGTTGCCAACAGCAATTTAGTATTTTAATGCTTGATATTGATTACTTTAAAAAGGTCAATGACACTTATGGTCATGCTTGTGGTGATGAAGTGTTGAAAGTTTTTTGTCAAACTTGTATGTCACAAGTAAGAGAATATGATTGCGTCGCCCGCATTGGTGGTGAAGAGTTTGCTATCCTCCTTCCTCAGTCGGACAAAAAAGGAGCCATATTGTTAGCTGAAAGACTTCGCTTATCCATCGAAAAAACAATAGTTGATTATCATGGTCATCAGATATCCATAACGGTCAGTATCGGAGTAGCAATGTGGCAAGAGCAGACTCAAGATGTTCAAGAGTTACTCGAACAAGCGGACAAAGCTGTTTATCAAGCGAAGAACCTTGGCCGAAATCAAGTTCGGTTGTTTAATGACTCGCCAGATAAGGACGTCAGTTTAGAACATTAAACAGCACCGCTCATTTAGCCTTGAACCTGTTTGCGGGATGGAAGAATGATGGCAGTATTATTGATTAGTGAATAAGAATAATTAAATTGGTTAATAACTGCCGCTTTGCCAACATGGGTATTGAAACTTAGATTCTGTTGGGCCTTAAGTTCGGTTAAAACGTAGAGGTTGTGCGCTAATTCGTTTAGCCTCGTTACAAAATTGTTCATTTACATTAACGGAATGGGTATTACTTCATGAATGGAGTTGGTGTTAGGTATATGATAAATAAAAAAGGGGCTAACATCGTTAGCCCCTTTTAGTAGAGAGAATACTCTTAGTAGAGAGAATTCACTGCGATTAACGTGATAAAGCCGGCGTCAAATGCGGGCGCATTTTAGAAAGCATAGCCTTAACAACTTTTGGGTTACCAACAACAATATTGCCTGAAGCAACATAGCCGTGACCACCGGTAAAATCAGTAACGATACCGCCAGCTTCTTTTACTAATAATTCACCTGCGGCAGTGTCCCACGGCTTTAGACCAATTTCCCAAAAACCATCTAAACGACCTGCAGCAACGTGTGCTAAGTCTAGTGCTGCTGAGCCTGCACGACGCATGTCTGCAGTGTCATCAAACATATCTGAGAAAATAGCTAAATAGGTTTCTTTATAGTGCTTTACTTTAAATGGAAAGCCAGTAGCAATTACAGTACCTTTAAGATCTTTTGCTTTGGTTACACGTGTACGGTAGCTGTTAAATTGACAGCCTTGTCCACGGGTCGCAGTAAATAGCTCATCGCGAATAGGGTCAAAAACAACAGCTTGTTCTGTCTTACCATTAACTTGTAATGCGATAGAAACAGCAAAATGAGGGATACCCTTGATGAAGTTGGTCGTGCCATCAAGTGGATCGACAATCCATTGGTATTCACTGCTTCGATTACCTAACTCACCACTTTCTTCACAAATGAAGCCGTGATCTGGGTATGCTTTTTTAATTACTTCAATGATTGCCTGTTCGGCGTCGTTATCAACTGTTGTGACAAGATCGTTAGTTCCTTTTTGTTGAACTTCAACTTTGTCTAGCTGCTCAGTCGCGTGCATAATTACTTTACCCGCGCTACGAGCTGCCCGAATTGCAATATTAAGCATCGGATGCATAGTGTCTACCTTTGGATTTTAAAGAACGGAAAATTCAGCCATTGGCTTGAATTAAAAACGGCGCAAATTGTACCAGAGGTTTTGGTAATGGCAAGCTTATTCATTCATAAACTACAACATTGGTCACGGTAAATTATTTTAGAGGGGCAGTTAGGGTAGTTAAAATGAAGCAACTGGATGTGAGTTTTGTTACTATAGCAAAAATTTAGAGACGCCTTGATCGTCGGGGCAAATAAAAAGGTTATAAACGTGAGCAGTCAATCAAATGAATCAATGTTACCAAAAGTGAAAGTTGTACTGGTTGGAACCACTCATCCGGGAAACATTGGTAGTGTAGCCCGTGCGATGAAAACGATGGGTTTAAGTGATTTAGTACTAGTTGACCCACAAACTGAAATCGATGAAAAGTCTCATGCGCTGGCATCTGGTGCGCGTGATGTATTATCAGAAGCGACAATTGTCGATACGCTTGAAGAAGCTGTTGCTGACTGTGGCTTGGTTGTTGGGTCAAGTGCTCGCTCACGTACATTACCGTGGCCGATGCTAGACCCAAGAGAATGTGGTATTAAGCTAATGTCTGAGGTGGGAAATTATCCAGTTGCAGTGGTCTTTGGTAGAGAAAATAGTGGCTTAACTAATGAAGAGCTACAGTTATGTCAATTTCATGTCTGTATCCCAGCTAATCCGGAGTATAGTTCATTAAACTTAGCAATGGCCGTTCAAACTATTTGTTATGAGATTAGAATGGCTGCATTGACAGAAATTAAACCTGTTGAAGAAGCATATCCTGATTCTGCAAAATTAGAAGGGTATTACGCTCATCTCGAAGATACATTAAATGATATTGGTTTTATTGTTAAAGCACACCCTGGGCAAGTGATGACAAAACTACGTCGTTTATATAATCGAGCTCGACCAGAAGAGGTGGAACTGAATATTTTACGTGGCATTTTAACCGCTACGCAACGCGGGCCAAATAATAAACAGACTAAAGACTAAGATTATTTGACTGGCTCATTTTAAGTGATTTGTGGTAGGATCGCGTCGATTTAACAGTTAAAAAATAAACCCGACTAAAATAGTCAGTTATATACTTGACTAATTTAGTCGGGTTTGTTGTAATTGCCTTATTGTTCAATATGGCTAAGGCAATAGCATGAAATTAACTTCAAAAGGTCGCTATGCGGTAACCGCAATGCTTGATGTTGCATTACATCAATCCGTTGGTCCTGTGTGCTTAGCTGATATCTCTGAGCGTCAACGTATTTCCTTATCTTATTTAGAGCAACTGTTCTCAAAGTTACGTAAGGCAAACTTAGTGTCTAGTGTGCGCGGTCCAGGTGGTGGGTATCAACTCGCCAGCGATGCAATTGATATTTCAATTGGTGCCGTGATTAGCGCTGTTAATGACTCAGTTGTAGCGACACGATGTAAAGGCGATAAACCTTGTTCTCCTGCAGGCAGATGCTTAACGCATTCATTATGGAACGACTTTAGCGATAAAATGCAAGAGTTTCTCGATAGTGTATCGCTGGGAGAATTAATGGATAATTCTGAAGTTATCGCTATCGCGAAGCAACAAAATAAAGTGCAAGAATTACAGCACGATATTTTGCATACTAACCGAATTAGTTAATGTTGGCTGATTTTTACAGCTGACATTCGTTATTTTAATAAGAACTTTTTTTATAAAAGTCTAGAAAATTATTAGCAATAGATAGTACCACAGTCGATAAGACTCGTAGGTGTGGAGTAATAGATGAAATTCCCGATTTATTTTGATTATGCGGCGACAACACCAGTCGACCCTCGCGTTGCCAAGAAAATGGTTGATTGCTTAACCATGGAAGGAAACTTTGGTAACCCAGCGTCTCGTTCACATCGTTTTGGTTGGCAAGCTGAAGAAGCGATTGATGTTGCAAGAAATCAAATCGCTGACTTAATTAATGCTGACTCGCGCGAAATTGTGTTTACATCAGGTGCAACAGAGTCTAACAACTTAGCGATCAAAGGTGCCGCTCACTTCTATTCAAAGAAGGGTAAGCACATCATTACTTCTAAAACAGAGCATAAAGCCGTTTTAGATACATGTCGTCAGTTAGAGCGTGAAGGTTTTGAAGTAACATACCTTGAGCCACAATCAAACGGTATCATTACTCTGGCTCAAATTGAAGATGCACTTCGTGAAGACACTGTGCTTGTTTCAATCATGCATATCAATAATGAAATCGGCATTATTCAAGACATTGCTGCTATTGGTGAAATGCTGCGTGCTCGTAAAGTTATTTTCCATGTTGATGCCGCACAGAGCGCGGGCAAGATAAACATTGATTTAGCTGAATTAAAAGTAGACCTCATGTCATTCTCAGCGCATAAAATCTATGGCCCTAAAGGCATTGGCGCTTTATACGTTCGTCGTAAACCACGTATTCGTTTAGAAGCACAAATGCATGGTGGCGGCCATGAACGTGGTATGCGTTCAGGTACATTAGCCACTCACCAAATTGTTGGTATGGGTGAAGCTTTCCGTATCGCTAAAGAAGACATGACTAAAGACCAACAGCATATTACAACGTTAAGCCAACGATTAATTGATGGCTTGCAAAAGATTGATGAAACATACCTAAATGGTGACCGAGAATTAGGTTATAACGGTATCGTTAACATCAGTTTTGCTTATGTTGAAGGTGAATCATTGATGATGGCATTAAAAGACTTAGCCGTATCATCAGGTAGTGCTTGTACTTCTGCAAGCCTTGAGCCTTCATACGTATTACGGGCTCTTGGTTTAAATGACGAAATGGCGCATAGCTCAATTCGTTTTAGTGTAGGTCGTTTCACGACGGAGCAAGAAATTGATCATGCGATTGAGCAAATGACAAACTCGATTGGTCGTTTACGCGAAATGTCACCTTTATGGGAAATGTTTAATGACGGTGTTGATTTAGACAGCGTTGAATGGGTTGCTCACTAGCAGTTATTAAAGAATTTAGTAGGAGATAAAACAATGGCCTATAGCGAAAAATTATTAGATCACTATGAAAATCCACGTAACGTTGGTTCATTTGATAAAAATGACCCTCAAATCGCAACGGGGATGGTCGGTGCACCAGCTTGTGGTGACGTGATGAAATTACAACTTAAAATCAATGACGCTGGCGTGATTGAAGATGCTAAGTTTAAAACATACGGTTGTGGTAGTGCTATCGCTTCAAGCTCACTAGTTACAGAGTGGGTAAAGGGTAAGACTCTTGATCAAGCGGGTGAAATCTCAAACCGTGATATCGCAGATGAGCTTGCATTACCACCAGTTAAAATTCACTGTTCAATTTTAGCTGAAGATGCAATCAAAGCGGCAATTGACGATTATAAAGCGAAATAATTAACTGATTAAGTAAAAGTGCCCCTAGGGGCACTCAAAGGTATAGATTATGGCAATTGATGTCACAGAATCTGCTGCGGCACGAGTAAGCAGTTTTTTAGAAAATCGTGGTAAAGGACTAGGTCTGCGTTTAGGCGTAAAAACTTCCGGCTGTTCTGGTTTAGCTTATGTATTAGAGTTTGTTGATGAGCTAAATGAAGGCGATGAAGTGTTTGAACAGCATGGCGTTAAAGTGATCGTTGATGCAAAAAGTTTGGTTTATCTTGATGGTACCCAGCTTGATTTCGTTAAGGATGGACTTAACGAAGGGTTTGAATTTAAAAACCCGAATGTCGATGGTGAGTGTGGTTGTGGCGAAAGCTTCTCTGTTTAGTCTCAGTAGTTACCTATCATGAATTATTTTGAACTATTTGCCTTACCAACCACTTTTGAAGTCAATGCTTCAGAACTCAAAGCTAAATACCTAGAATTACAGCGTACAATTCACCCTGACAATTTTGCTAACGCGAGTGAGCGAGAACGCTTAATGGCTGTGCACAAAGCCGCACAAATTAATGATGCTTTTGATACGCTTAAAAGTCACGATAAACGCGCTGAATATTTACTATCCCTTGCCGGAATAGAGTTAGCCCACGAGACGAAAACGCTTAGAGACCCGATGTTCTTAATGCAACAAATGGAACTAAGAGAGTTGTTGGAAGATATTCCGCAAGCCTCAGACCCTGAACAGGCATTAAGTGATTTTCAACAACAGGTTGAACAAGCTATCACCCAGTTTAAACTAAACTTCAGTCGTCAGTTTGCAGAAAACTCTGCGGACACATTACAGCAAGCTGCGGATGATGTCAGAAAGCTAAAGTTTATGCTTAAATTATCTAAAGAAGCTGAAGCATTAGAAGAGCAAATATACACTTACTAATAAGTGTATAGGTACAGTGATTTTAGATGTGAAAACAGTGAAATTTAAGCTCACTTCACCGATTGATTTGGTATAAAATAGCATACATCCACCGCCTTTATTTACTGATAAGAATTAACTATGGCTTTATTGCAGATTTCAGAACCGGGGCAAAGCACTGCTCCACATCAACGTCGCTTAGCTGCCGGTATTGATTTAGGTACCACAAACTCGTTGGTTGCCACCGTTAGAAGCGGTGAGGCAACAACGTTAGCCGATGAGAATGGTAGAGATTCACTACCTTCAATTGTTCATTATTCTCCTGAAGGTATTGATGTTGGTTATGCTGCTAAAGCGCATTCAATCAGTGATGCAACCAATACTATCGTTTCCGTCAAGCGCTTTATGGGCCGTACGCTAGCCGATATACAGGCTAAACACAGTGAGTTACCTTATAAGCTGTCTGCGACCGAGAACGGCTTAATTAATATCGAAACATGCAACGGTACTGTTAACCCAATACAGGTATCGAGTGAAATTTTAAGACCATTGGTTGCACTCGCTTCGGATACACTTGGTGACGAACTAGATGGGGTTGTAATCACCGTACCTGCTTATTTTGATGATGCGCAGCGTCAAGGCACTAAAGATGCTGCGGAGTTATTAGGTGTTAAAGTTTTTCGTTTGTTGAATGAGCCAACCGCTGCGGCAATCGCTTATGGTTTAGATAGTGATGATGAAGGCGTTATTGCTGTATATGACTTAGGTGGTGGTACATTTGATATTTCAATTTTACGTTTAAATAAAGGTGTTTTCGAAGTTTTAGCCACAGGCGGTGATTCTGCCTTGGGTGGTGATGATTTTGACCAAGCCTTATCGCAATGGATTTTTGAGCAAGCAGGTTATGACGGTGAGCACTCACCAGCATTGCAACGCGAAATAAGCCGCCTAGCGTGTGAAACGAAGGAACGTCTAAGCTCTGTTGAAGAAACTGAGTTGTCATTAAGTTTACCTTGCGGCAGTGAGTGGCAGGGCAGTTTAACGCGTGAACAATTTAATCAAATCATTGCACCATTAGTCAAACGAACTATTATGGCCTGTCGTCGTGCCGTTCGTGACGCTGGTTTAGCGATTGACGAGATTGAACAAGTGGTAATGGTTGGTGGCTCTACACGTGTCCCTCATGTACGTGAGCAAGTATCTGCATACTTCCAGCGTGAGTTATTAACTAGCATTGACCCTGATAAAGTCGTGGCGATAGGGGCGGCAATTCAAGCAGATATTTTAGCGGGCAATAAGCCTGATAGTGATATGCTGCTACTTGATGTTTTACCGTTATCGTTAGGCCTTGAAACTATGGGTGGTTTAACCGAGAAAGTTATCCCGCGAAATACCACAATCCCTGTAGCTAAGGCGCAAGAGTTTACGACATTCAAAGATGGTCAAACGGCAATGGCCGTGCACATCCTACAAGGTGAGCGAGAGCTGGTTGAAGATTGTCGCTCTCTAGCTCGTTTTGAGCTTCGTGGTATTCCACCTATGGCAGCCGGTGCCGCGCATATTCGCGTGACGTTTCAGGTTGATGCTGATGGTTTGTTGAGCGTGAGTGCCATGGAAAAAAGCAGTGGTGTTCAAGCTGCTATTGAAGTGAAGCCATCATTTGGGCTTACTGATAGCGAAGTGGCCTCTATGATCCGTGACTCAATGACCTTCGCGCGTGATGACATGGACGCGAGAATGCTCGCTGAAGAGAAAGTAGAAGCATCACGCGTGTTAGAGGGGTTAGTCAGTGCAATTCATGATGATGGTCATTTATTATCACCTGAAGAGCTTTCGCCGATTCGTCATGCAATGCAAGTGCTAGAGCAGGCGATGGCACAGACAGACTTAAAATCAATTAAGCAAGCAATCAGCGATTGCGATGCCGCTAGTCAAGACTTTGCTGCTAAGCGAATGGATCAGTCGATTCGACAGGCATTATCAGGCCAATCAGTAGACGATATTTAAATTATGTCAGTTCGTGAGTGCATATCGAGCGAACTGTGGAGAAGAAGATTATGCCAAAAGTGATTTTTTTACCGCATCAAGAGCTTTGCCCTGACGGGGCTGTTGTTGAAGCACAAGAAGGTGAAACAATTTTAGACGTTGCCTTAGCCAACGGAATCAGTGTTGAGCACGCATGTGAAAAGTCATGTGCTTGTGTGACCTGTCATTTGATTGTTCGTGAAGGCTTTGATTCGTTAGAAGAGAGTGATGAGTTAGAAGATGATATGCTTGATAAAGCGTGGGGCTTAGAACCTGAATCACGCTTGGGTTGTCAAGCCTGTATTAGTGACGAAGACTTAGTTGTTGAAATACCTAAATATACGGTTAACTTAGCGAGCGAACAGCACTAACCAGCAGTTTTCTTATAGCTATGAGTAAAAAAGGAGAGCACCGCAATCGGTAGCTCTCCTTTTTTGTATCTCAGTTATTTTTAATGGCACTTCTAACGGGTTACGACACTTTAAAGGTATTGGCTAAGGTTTGCAGCTCTGTTGCTAGCGCCGCTTGCTCGTTAGCTGTTGCTGCGATTTGTGTCGCCCCCGTAGTAGAAGCAGCCGAGTTATGTTCAACATTAACAATATTCTCAGCTACTTCTTGCGTCACTACAGATTGTTCTTCAGCAGCAACGGCAACTTGTTCTGTCATGGAGAAAATGTGACCCACGGAAGCAGTGATATTTGATAATGTTTGTTCAACGGCTTTGGCTTCAGAAACAGCCTCTGATGCTTTTGATTGGCTGACTTCGATAACATTAAAGGCAGAGTTTGCATCATTTTGTAAGCCCGTGATGAAGGTTTCAATCTCCGTTGTCGACTCTTGGGTTCGTTGGGCAAGTGTTCTCACTTCATCTGCAACAACGGCAAACCCTCGACCTTGTTCGCCGGCGCGAGCCGCCTCGATTGCAGCGTTTAACGCCAGTAAGTTCGTTTGTTCAGCAACGGACTTTATGACATCGACAACATTGGTGATATTGTTACTGCTTTCATGCAGATTAGTAATTTTTTCAGCCAAGTCATTTATTTCTTTAGCTAATGACTCTATCGCATGGTAAGAACGGCCAACTACTGCTAACCCTTGCGTTGCTTCATCATCCGCTTCTTTGGCCGAATCTGCGGCTAACTGCGTATTACTGGCAACTTCTTTAACTGTTGCAGATATTTCTTCTATAGCGGTGGCAATTAGTGAAATTTCATTTTGTTGCTGCTCCATAGTAACGGAGTTGTCTGTACAGGTTTGGCTTGTTTCATTCGCTTTATCTGCAAGGGAGTTACTTACCGAGGTAATATGCTGTATAGCGTTAGAAAACGTCAGTAAAGTGTTATTCAAAGATTTTGATATTTGCCCCAGTTCACTTTTGTTCGTCAATTGGGTTCTTACACTAAGGTCATTGTTATGTCGAACTTCGCCCATGACGTGAGTAAGATCATGAACTTGACCGAGCATTTCTTTAATAACGTAATAACTAACAATTGCTGCGAGCAAAACGAGAACACAAATTGAGAGGGTCACCATAGTCAAAGCTGTTTGTGCTTCGCTCTTGGTGTTTTGAGCGAGAATTAATAGCGATTTACTTAAAAAGTTTTCAGTGGCTTTTAGTTGTCCAATTCGCTGGGTGGATTGAGAAAACCAATATTCTCCGTCAGTGGAGAAGCCCGCTGTTGTCGATTGTGCAATATTACGCATGCGATGTACTTCAGCCACAGCTGGGTGATCGAGTGACTTAGTTAAAAATTGTTTATTCTCTGAAGTGGCAAAAGCATTAAATACATTAAAGTAGGTATCTTGCTGTGACACCAGTGAGAAAAATTTTACCATCATCCCTGGGGCAAAAGAGTCGGCACTAAAGGTATTACTTAATACAGCGCGCTCTATTCCTGCTCGCTCTTTTCCTTGTAAAAAGTTGTAATAGGCGACAGTGGCATTGGTAATGTCAGTGTCTGAACTTATTTTCGAGATAATCGTTGATATATCTAAAATTGTTGAGTTAAGTTGAGTGTAATATTTTAACGCTTCTGGCAAAGGGATAGTTAAGTTATCGACGGTTGAGCGAGTGCTTTGCAATTGATCTAATTGTAGTTTGATAGCTTGGTTTAAATTGATAATGTTTTGGTCGGTTATTTTATTGTTGTTTAAATAAGTATCTTTGAGTGAGCGTTTGTTGTCTGTGGCTAATCGTTGTTGAATGAGTTTATCTTTGAACTTCAACCCTTTTGAACCAAGGTAGCCTGCTGTCATCCCACGTTCTTTTTGTAGCTCGTGTACTAAATTGCTATAGGTTGTTGTTAATTCAGTTAATCGGGTTAATGCATTCATTTCACTTAGGGTTGCTGCATTTTTAGAGATAGAAAAAAGGCTGAGTCCTAAAAAGCCAATAAATGGCAAAGCGATTAAAATGAGGATTTTTTTCTTAAAAGAGATATCTGAAAAGGTCATAACACGAGTCCCTTGTGTGAAGATTCTGATAATAAACGTTCAGAAAACATAATTAGCCAATAGGATAAACCTATAAGTACTTTAGTGAAGTTGTTTTGGATCAACTTTAGCTCGATTTTTAATAAGAATAGTTTTAGGCACACCAAATGCCATTGAACTATAACAATCGTACTTCGAACAAAAAAAGTACTATGTCATTGTTTTAAGTCAATGGCAATTAGGCAAAACGTATTAAAACTTGTCACCTTGGTGGGGGGCCTTAATTTATTCTTAGTAGTTCTAGAATAGGTTTTTTCTCTTCAACGACTTTTGGTGTTGCCCACTGACGTACAATAGGTTGCTGGGGCAAGGAGTCTGCTTTAGCGGCTATCGCCAATGATGGCTCTTCGAGTTTAGAACTGATGTTCATCGCTGTGAGTGTTTCAAAATAGCGCCGGATGCTATCGACATAGTGAACGGCTTCCCGACCCCGAGCAAAGCCATGTCGTGTTTTTTTGTAATATTTGGCTTTTTCAAGCAATGGTAATATTTGCTTAATGCTAGTCCAGCTATCAGGATCCTTGTTCATCTTTTTGGCTAACGCTCTGGCATCAAGTAGGTGACCAAACCCGACATTGTATGCCGCTAAAGCGAACCAAAAGCGTTGGTCTTGTGGAACTGATTCTGGGACTCGCTTTAATAAACTTTGAATATACTGAGCACCGCCTCGAATGCTTTGCTCCGCATCTAAACGACTCTTTACACCCATCTGTTTTGCCGTGGGTAATGTCAGCATCATCATTCCACGAACCCCTGTAGGGGACTTTGCTCGAGGGTTCCAATGAGACTCTTGATAAGATATGGCTGCAACTTGCTCCCATCTTAACTGCTCAGCGTATATTTCAAAGAGGATTTGATATTTATTTAACTTAGTCTCTACCGCTTTGATAAAGGCGCGAGTATCAACATAGTCAAAGCGTTTTACGTGACCAAAATACTTCTCTTCCAATTGGATAATCTCACCGTCCCCTTGGTGTTGACCAAAAAAGGAAATGACTTCACTAAATAAAGAATCATCGGTATTTTTTGAGAGCGCCCAAGCGATAGGCTTTGAGTGCTTGAGGGTCATAGCAAGGCTTAAGTCTGGGTATAAACGTCTATTGCGTGCTAACACAGTTGAGTCAACGATGGCATAATCAATTTTTTCATCGATGAGGTGTTTCAGTAATTGATCTGGGTTTAAATCTGTTGTTGTTTGCCAAGTTAATTCTGGATTGTCTTGTTTTAACTCGATCAACGTTTCATGATGGCTACTGCCATCAATGACCATAAGCTTGCCTGTTAAGTCACTTAGCTTGCGGGGCCTTTTTTTACCTTGCTTAAAAATCAGCTGTTGCGAGACTTGGTAATAAGGAGGACCGAAACGCATTTTGGCTAGTCGGGGCTCCGTGACAGTGAGCCCTGTTGCTAATATATCAATTTTATTGTTATCAAGTTTTTCAAATAGGGTATTAAGATCAGCATTAGCGACTATTTTTAAATTAACGCCTAGGTGTTGAGCGAAACTTTGAGCCAATTCAAATTCCATACCATAGGATGAATGCTGGCTATCGCTACTTAACTCTGGGCTATAGAGCGTACCAATAACTAATGTGTCTCGTTGTTTAATTTGTGTCGTATCACTTGGCTTTGGCGGTGGCGTACAACTCGCTAAAAAAACCAGTGATGCCATCATTGATAAATAGTAACTCACGCGCCCTTTAGAATATCTATTAATCAATGTGTTACCTCTTCAAAATGGTTCTATTTCTTTGTCTCTTTTAGTTATAACAGAAAGCGATATGAAATGCGACGCACGAAATATTAATCTAAAGGTTAATTTTGTGAGCTATTTCACTTATAATATCGCGGAATTTTAGTCCATCCACTTTCAAATTGGTGAATATCTTTATGGAAATCCTTCGCGGAGCCCCGGCCCTATCAGACTTTCGTACAAATAAACTGTTAACAAGTGCAGCAGAGTTATCTTTGCCTGTGACAAGTATTTATGCTGAGTTTGTTCATTTTGCTGACTTAACTGCACCATTGTCAGCAGCAGAGTTAGAAAAACTAAATAAACTATTAACCTATGGTCCGACTATTGCTGAGCATGAGCCTGCTGGGACTTTGTACCTAGTGACTCCTCGTCCAGGCACTATTTCTCCATGGTCATCAAAAGCAACAGATATTGCTAATAACTGTGGCCTTAGCCAAGTTAAACGTTTAGAACGTGGTATCGCTTATTATGTAGAAGGTGAATTAACGCAAGCACAGAGCGAACAGTTAATTAGCTTGATTCATGATCGCATGATGGAAGTGGTCAGTGACAACATGGATGCCGCGCAGCAATTATTTGTTAGCGCTGAACCTGGTGAGATGCGTAGTGTTGATATTTTAGGTGGCGGTAAAGCGGCACTTGAAGCGGCTAATGTTGAGATGGGCTTAGCTTTAGCTGATGATGAAATTGATTATTTAGTTGATGCATTTATTGGATTAAACCGTAACCCAAATGACATTGAGCTAATGATGTTTGCTCAAGCAAACTCTGAGCATTGTCGTCACAAAATTTTCAATGCTGATTGGACTATCGATGGTAGCCAACAAGCGAAATCATTATTTAAAATGATTAAAAACACTTACGAAAAGAGCCCTGAAAACGTTTTATCTGCATACAAAGATAATGCGTCAGTGATGGTAGGTTCTAAAGCCGGTCGCTTCTTCCCGAATCCAGAAACGTGTGAATACCAATATAACCAAGAAGATATTCATATCTTAATGAAAGTTGAGACTCACAATCACCCAACAGCAATTTCGCCATTCCCTGGTGCTGCAACAGGTTCGGGCGGTGAAATTCGTGATGAAGGTGCAACGGGGCGTGGGTCAAAACCTAAAGCGGGCTTAACAGGTTTTACTGTGTCAAACTTACGTATTCCTGGTGCAGAGCAGCCATGGGAAACAGATTTCGGTAAACCTGGTCGCATCGTTTCAGCGCTTGATATTATGATTGAAGGCCCACTAGGTGGTGCTGCATTTAATAATGAGTTCGGTCGTCCTGCAATCTGTGGTTATTTCCGTACTTATGAAGAGCAAGTTAACAGCCATAACGGTGTTGAGGTACGTGGTTATCACAAGCCAATCATGATTGCCGGTGGTTTAGGTAACATCCGTGACCAGCACGTTCAAAAAGGTGAAATTCCTGTAGGTGCTAAATTAATCGTTCTGGGTGGACCAGCAATGAATATCGGTCTTGGTGGCGGTGCGGCTTCTTCTATGGCATCTGGTCAGTCAGCTGAAAACTTAGACTTTGCTTCTGTCCAGCGTGAGAACCCTGAAATTGAACGACGTTGTCAGGAAGTGATCGACCGTTGTTGGCAGCTTGGTGAAGATAACCCAATAGCGTTCATTCATGATGTAGGTGCAGGTGGTATTTCAAACGCATTTCCTGAACTAGTAAGCGATGGTGGCCGTGGTGGTAACTTTGAACTGCGTAACGTACCAAATGATGAGCCAGGCATGGCTCCTCATGAGATCTGGTGTAATGAGTCACAAGAGCGTTATGTAATGGCTGTTCCTGCTGATAAACTTGAGCAGTTTGATGCTATTTGTCAACGTGAACGTGCTCCTTATGCTGTGGTTGGTGAAGCGACAGCAGAAGAGCATCTGTCATTAACTGATAGTCACTTCGACAATACGCCAATCGATATGCCTCTGGACGTATTATTAGGTAAACCACCGAAGATGAGCCGTGATGTTGTTACGCAAGTTGTCGATGGTGATTCACTAGCTTTTGACGATGTGTCAATCGATGATGCGGCGATTCGTGTATTAAGTTTACCAACTGTTGCAGATAAAGGCTTCCTAATTACTATCGGTGACCGCACGGTAACAGGTCTTGTTGCTCGTGACCAAATGGTTGGTCCATGGCAGGTGCCTGTAGCAAACTGTGCAGTAACAGCTGCTAGTTATGATACTTATGCGGGTGAAGCTATGGCGATGGGTGAGCGTTCACCAATTGCATTATTAAACTTTGCTGCTTCTGCTCGCATGTCTGTGGCTGAGTCCCTAACCAATATCGCAAGCGCGCAAATTGGTGAGATTAGCCAAGTTCAAATGTCAGCTAACTGGATGTCAGCAGCAGGTCACCCTGGTGAAGATGCTGGTTTATTTGAAGCGGTCAAAGCCATTGGTGAAGAGTTATGTCCTACGCTGGGTATTACTATCCCAGTAGGCAAGGACTCAATGTCAATGAAGACCCAATGGCAACAAGATGGCGAAGATAAGACAGTCACCGCGCCGTTATCATTAGTGATGACAGCTTTCGCACCAGTTACTGATGTTCGCACAACGCTAACTCCACAGCTTCGTACTGATAAAGGCGCAACACGTCTAATTCTGATTGATTTAGGTGCAGGTCAAAACCGTCTAGGTGGCTCGGCATTAGCACAGGTTTACAAGCAATTAGGTAATGAAACGCCAGATTTAGATAGCCCAGAGTTGTTAAAAGGTTTATTCGATTCTGTTCAAGCGTTATTAGCTGATGGCAAACTGTTGGCTTATCATGATCGCTCTGACGGTGGTCTATTCACTACAGCGACTGAGATGGCTTTTGCGGGTAATACGGGTGTTAGCTTGTCATTGCCACAAGGCGATGCATTAGCGCAGTTGTTTAACGAAGAATTAGGTTGTGTACTTCAAATTCGTGAGTCTGATGTTAGTGCTGTTGAATCAGTATTAGCACAACACGGTCTAGCTGATGTTAGCTATGATATTGGTACATTAAACACTGATAATAACATCAATGTTGATGTTGCAGGTGAAGCGGTGTTTAGTGCTAAGCGTAGTGATTTACGTAAACTTTGGTCAGCAACTAGCTTTGAAATGCAAAAATTACGTGATAACCCAGCGTGTGCAGAGCAAGAATTTGCATTAAAAACTGATGATAATAACCCAGGTTTACATGCTGAATTGACGTTTGATTTAAACGAAGATGTCGCCGCACCATTTATCCTAAAAGGTGCACAACCACAAGTTGCTATTTTACGTGAGCAGGGTGTTAACTCTCATGTTGAAATGGCTGCGGCATTTAACCGTGCTGGCTTTAAAGCGATTGACGTTCATATGTCAGACGTTTTATCTGGTCGTGTTACACTTGAGCAGTTCCAAGGTATGGTTGCCTGTGGTGGCTTCTCTTACGGTGACGTATTAGGCGCTGGTGAAGGTTGGGCAAAATCAATCTTATTTAATGACCTAGCTCGCGGTCAGTTTAGCGACTTCTTTAACCGTGATAATACATTCTCATTAGGTGTCTGTAACGGTTGTCAAATGCTATCTAACTTGAAGGAATTAATTCCTGGTGCTGATTTATGGCCTCACTTTGTACAAAACAAATCAGAGCGTTTTGAAGCACGCTTTAGCTTAGTTGAAGTACAAAACAGCCCATCGTTATTCCTTGATGGTATGGCTGGTTCGCGTATGCCAATTGCTGTATCTCATGGTGAAGGCCATGCTGAGTTTAAAAACCAGCAAGCGGTTGATGCAGCACTAGCAAGTGGCACGGTTGCCCTGCAATATGTTGATAACCATGGTCAAATCACAGAGCAATACCCTGCAAACCCTAACGGTTCTGTTGCTGGTATTACTGGTTTAACAACTACCGATGGTCGTGTCACGATAATGATGCCTCACCCTGAGCGTGTTTTCCGTGCTGTTGCAAACTCATGGCGACCAGATGCATGGCAAGAAGATAGCCCATGGATGCGTATGTTCCGTAACGCGCGTGTTAACGTTGGCTAGTTAAGTAAGTTAATTTTTACAAAACAGTAAGAGCGGCTTTGGCCGCTCTTTTTTTATATGCGCTATTGTTCATTAATTTGTGACCAACAGCTCAAAAAGTTTAAAAGGAGGCTAAGAATAATTATAACGGTTGTTAATTGTTCCGATAAATCCGTAGAATTTGTCAGGCTTTATGCTTATTAATTTCACATGAGATACTTATGAACGTTTTAACTGTTGATTATACTGCGGATGATGCGCCACAGCGCTTTGTTGAATCATTACATAACACGGGCTTTGGCGTGTTAACTAACCACCCAATTGCAAAAGAGAAAGTGCAATCAATTTATGATAATTGGTATGAGTTCTTCATGACTGAAGCTAAGCATGACTTTTTATTTGATCCCAAAACACAAGATGGTTATTTCCCTCCGTCAGTATCAGAAACAGCTAAAGACCATTCAGTAAAAGATATTAAAGAATATTTTCATTGTTACCCTTGGGGTAAAATGCCGCAGCACCTTAAAGATGAGGTGATGGAGTATTACCAACTCGCTAATGCTTTAGCGCAGGAGTTACTTGGTTGGATTGAAGAGCACGCGCCAAGTGATGTGAAAGTGAGATTTAACCAATCGCTACCATCGATGGTTGAAGGCAGTGAAGGTACCTTACTGCGTGTATTACACTACCCACCAATCACTGGAGAGGAAGAGCCAGGAGCGGTACGTGCAGCAGCACATGGTGATATTAATTTATTAACAGTGCTTCCAGCTGCAAATGAGCCAGGTCTTCAGGTTGTCGCTAACGACGGAAGCTGGTTTGATGTGCCTTGTGATTTTGGTAACTTGATCATCAATATCGGGGACATGCTTCAAGAAGCGTCTGGTGGTTATTACCCATCGACTATTCACCGAGTCATTAATCCTACAGGGGGCCGGACGGAACACTCTCGTATTTCGTTACCATTATTTTTACATCCGAACCCTGAAGTTAAGTTATCTGAGCGTTATACTGCGGGAAGCTACCTTGATGAGCGTTTGCGCGAACTCGGTGTTAAGTAAGTTAAAAAATGACATAAACTGATTAAAAAAGACTCAACTAGAGTCTTTTTTTGTTTATATCTGATAAAAAGCTTGAGTAATCTGCTGCGCGCTGTAAATAATTGACTAAAGTTATTTATAAATAGCTGTTGAATTCTATTGATTTACCCCAATATATTGTAAGTAATATTTGTGGATCCCAGTTAAGAGAGAAAAACATGCCTTTAGAGCGCTCAGAACGCATTGATATTCCTGTTTTACCGTTACGCGATGTGGTCGTGTACCCCCACATGGTGATCCCATTATTTGTTGGCCGTGAAAAGTCGATTCGTTGTTTAGAAGCCGCTATGGAACAAGATAAACTTATCTTGTTAGTGGCACAAAAGGACTCGAATGTTGATGACCCTCAAATGGATGAGATCTATCAAGTTGGTACTGTAGCTACCATCTTGCAACTATTAAAACTACCTGACGGTACTGTAAAGGTATTGGTCGAAGGTAATCAGCGTGCTCGTATTAACAAATTATACGCTGGTGAAGACTTACTCAGTGCTGATGCTCAGTATATGGTGACAGAGCCATTAGAAGATCTAGAGCAAGAAGTTTTGATTAGAACAGCTGTTGCCCAATTTGATTCTTATATTAAATTAAATAAAAAAATCCCACCTGAGGTATTAACCTCACTGTCGGGGATTGATGATGCTGCTCGCTTGGCCGATACAATGGCTGCTCATATGACGCTTAATCTTGAGGATAAGCAGCAAGTCATTGAGATTGATAATGTTAATGAACGCTTAGAATTTCTATTAACCATGATGGAGTCGGAAATTGATCTACTTCACATGGAAAAGAAAATTAGAGGCCGTGTTAAAAAGCAAATGGAGAAGTCTCAACGCGAGTACTATCTCAATGAGCAGATGAAAGCCATTCAAAAAGAGATTGGTGAGCTTGATGATACGCCCGACGAAATGGAAGAGTTGGCACAAAAGATCAAAGACGCTGGTATGCCAAGCGACGCACAAAAGAAAGCGGAAGCAGAGTTACAGAAGCTTAAGATGATGTCAGCGATGTCTGCTGAAGCAACAGTAGTGCGTAGCTATGTGGACTGGATGGTTTCTGTGCCATGGAAAAAGCGTAGCAAAGTGAAGAAAGATCTTGCTAAAGCGGAAGTGGTATTAAACTCTGACCACTACGGCTTAGAGAAAGTAAAAGAACGTATTTTAGAGTACCTCGCAGTACAGTCACGAGTGCGTCAGCTTAAAGGGCCTATTTTGTGTCTTGTTGGGCCTCCTGGCGTTGGTAAAACATCATTGGGTCAATCTATCGCTAAAGCTACTGGACGAAAATATGTCCGTATGGCGTTAGGTGGTGTACGTGATGAAGCAGAGATTCGAGGTCACCGTCGTACCTATATTGGTTCAATGCCGGGCAAGTTGATTCAAAAAATGGCAAAAGTGGAAGTGAAAAACCCGCTATTCCTGCTTGATGAAATTGATAAAATGAGTTCTGACATGCGTGGCGACCCTGCGTCAGCATTACTAGAAGTGCTTGACCCAGAACAAAACAATAGCTTCAACGACCATTACCTTGAGGTAGACTATGACCTGTCAGATGTAATGTTTGTAGCGACTTCTAACTCAATGAATATTCCGGGTCCCTTATTGGACCGGATGGAAGTGATTCGTTTATCTGGCTATACCGAAGATGAAAAGCTCAATATTGCTAAGCAGCATTTACTGTCAAAACAAATTGAACGTAACGGCTTAAAAGCAAAAGAGATTGAAATCGAAGATAGCGCGATTATCGGGATTATTCGTTACTATACACGTGAAGCTGGCGTACGTTCGCTTGAGCGTGAAATCTCTAAGTTATGCCGTAAAGCGGTTAAAACCATCTTACTAAAAGAAGTTGAAGGTAAGGTTGTGATTACGGATCAAAATCTCAGCGATTTCTTAGGGGTGCAACGTTTTGATTACGGCAAATCCGACGGTAATAACCAAATTGGTCAAGTGACAGGGTTAGCATGGACTGAGGTGGGGGGTGACTTACTGACCATCGAAACGGCATCTGTTGTTGGTAAGGGTAAGCTGACGTATACCGGTTCTTTGGGTGATGTGATGCAAGAGTCGATACAAGCGGCGATGACTGTAGTTCGTTCTCGCGCTGAGAAACTTCGTATCAATAGTGACTTTCATGAGAAGCGTGATATTCACGTGCATGTCCCGGAAGGGGCAACACCAAAAGATGGTCCAAGCGCTGGCATAGCGATGTGCACTGCGCTGGTATCAAGCTTAACTGGCAATCCTGTACGCGGTGATGTCGCGATGACCGGTGAGATTACTTTACGTGGTGAAGTGTTACCAATTGGGGGCCTAAAAGAGAAGCTTCTAGCGGCTCACCGTGGTGGCGTTAAACGTGTTTTAATACCATATGAGAATGAACGTGACCTTGCTGACACTCCAGAAAACGTCATTGGTGATTTAGAAATTCATCCTGTTAGATGGATTGACGATGTACTCACGCTCGCGTTAGAGCATGATCCACAAGGATTTTGTGCTAAATCAGCTTAAACTTTAGTTGAAATCATAAAATTTGATTAAAAAACTGTAAAATAATTAAAAAAAGTAGTTTTTATTAGGAAAAACTGTGATAGCCTAGCTAGCGTTGAATTGCTCTAAAGCAGTGATAGCACGACTTAGCGCTAGGCTATTTTAGAATATTAACAATAATAAAATCTATATTTAGTGGGTAACTTGAACCAGTTCAAATTACCTAATATAAAAATACAGCTCAGGATATGAGGCTGTTGTAACAAGAAAAACTGAAGGGGATGACATGAATAAGTCTCAACTAATTGATAAAATCGCTGAAGGCGCTGATATTTCTAAAGCTAACGCAGGTCGCGCACTTGACGCTTTTATCGAAACTGTAACTGATGCACTTAAAGAAGATGACAAAGTTTCACTAGTTGGTTTTGGTACTTTCGAAGTACGTCAACGTTCAGCTCGTACAGGACGTAATCCTCAAACGGGTGCAGAGATTAAAATCGCTGCTGCTAACGTTCCAGCATTTAAAGCCGGTAAAGCACTAAAAGATTCAGTAAACTAAGAGTTAGTTTATAGCGAATAAGGAGTGGTAGTTCAGTTGGTTAGAATACCGGCCTGTCACGCCGGGGGTCGCGGGTTCGAGTCCCGTCCACTCCGCCAAATTAAAATGCGCATCTAAACAGATGCGCTTTTTTTTTATCAAACTAATCTTAGATAAAAATAATTTTACTATTGTCATAAAACCCGCAGGATATTGGGTTTGAGATATAGATTGCCCCTAACTTTGCTGCTATGATGTGCGCAATTTTATCAATCTAATAACAATTACATTAAGTATTTGCCCAGTTGAGCCAGCTAAAACAAACTGGAACTTCGTTGCTCTCAATCCCAATAGCTAGCTATTAGTCAATCGAGTGCATTGTTCAAGCTTATTTTCCCAAGGCACAACAAGAGCGTTTACTTAGTGCAAATGCTATAAAAATAATAAACAGACAGTTTAAAGAGGCTCTGATGTTAGAAAAAATTCGGGATGGATCTCAAGGGGTTGTTGCAAAAGCAATTCTTGGTGTTGTGATCCTTTCATTCGCCTTAGCCGGTATTGGTAGTTATCTTGGTGGTTCAAATGAAGTGGCTGGCGCTATCGTCAACGGCCAAAAAATTACTGCTGCACAAGTAGAAGATGAATTTCAACAAGAACGTAGTCGCTTAGAGCAACAGTTCGGTGAAATGTTTAAAGCTATCGCTAATGATGCGAACTATATGGCGAGTGTGCGTCAAGGTGTCCTAGAGCGTTTAGTAGCTCAAGAGCTTATTGAGCAAACTGCACACGCTATGGACTTACGTGTTGGTGACGAAGAAATTAAGCTAGCGATTCGTAAAATGCCTGAGTTTCAGGTTGATGGTCAATTTGATAATGACCGTTACTTAATGTTGATTCGCCGTGCTGGTTACCGTGTAGAGCAGTTTAAAGAGATGTTACGTGTCGACATGACTCGTCGTCAGCTAATGACTTCTCTGATTAGTTCTGATTTCACACTGGATAGTGAAGCTAAAGCATTAGCAGCATTAGAACAACAAACGCGTGATATCCGCTTCATTGAAGTGGCTGCGGCTGATTTTATTAATGACGTTACGGTTTCTGATGAACAAATTAATGATTATTATGATCTAAACAGCGGTCAATTCATGACTCAAGAGCAAATTAGCTTAGAGTTTGTTGAATTAAAAGTTGACGCATTAAAAAGCAAAGTATCAATTGAAGCAGACCAAGTGTTAGCTGCTTACAATGAAAATCTTAGCCAGTACCAGTCAACACCGCGTCGTAAGGTATCACACATCTTAGTGGAATTCGGTGATGATGAAACTGCTGCACAAGCCACTGCAAATGATATCTTAGCTCGTGTTCAAGGTGGTGAAGACTTCGCTACTGTTGCAAAAGCATCATCTGATGATACTTTTAGTGCTGAGCAAGGTGGTGATCTAGACTGGATTGAACCTGGTGTGATGGACCCTTCATTTGATGAGGCTGTTTTTGCTTTAAGTAAAGGTGAGGTATCAAGCCTAGTTAAAACTGAGTTTGGTTTCCACGTGATTAAAGTGACTGATGCTGAAGAAATGACAACCAAGTCATTTGATGACGTTAAAGAAGGTATTGAGCAAGAACTTGTTGATGAGGCTGCTAAGGAATTATTCTATGAGCTACAACAAGAGCTAGTTGATGTGTCTTTCCAAGTTCCTGAGAACCTTGATGAAGCCGCGGTTGCTATTGATGCTCAAGTTCAACACACAGAGTTATTTGCTCGCTTTGGCGCTCCGGCCGTTGTTAACTACCCGGAAGTAATTAGTGTGGCGTTTTCAGATGCTGTACTGAGTTCAGCGAGTAATTCTGATGTTATTGAGATCACACCTGAACATCACATGGTTATCCGCTTAAAACAGCATAATCCAAGTGAGGTTAAATCTCTTGCTGATGTGACAGAGCAAATCAAACAGCGCCTTGTTCAAGAACACTCACAGGAGCTCGCTAAAGAAAAAGCACAAGATTATTTTGCTTCTTGGAGTGCTGGTACGGTTGTAGATGGAGTTTCAGTTGTTGAAAAGTCTGCAGTTAAACGTAGTGAGCGTGATATTGATAATGCGATTGTTACAGCTGCATTCAAGTTAGCAAAAGCAACAGATACGCCGCAGGTTGAGTTAGTTAAGACTGTTAAAGGACAAGCGATTGTTTCTTTAGTTGCTGCGCACGATGTCGTAGCAACGGAACAGCAGGTGGCTGAAGTGGTTAATCGTCTAAATCGTCTAAACGCTGATACTACTTACAAAGCGTTTATTGATTCATTAAAAGCGACAAGTGATATTCAGTATCCTGTCCAGTAATGGGTAATTAACTCTATAAAAAGGCGGTGATTACCGCCTTTTTTTATACTCTGATTTCTAACATTTTAAGGTGTAACGTGGAACGAGGACAATTTAGTTCGAAAATCGGCTTTATTATGGCTGCAGCTGGTGCAGCGGTTGGTTTAGGGAATATTTGGGGCTTTCCAACTCAAGTGGCGAGTAATGGTGGTGCAGCGTTTGTATTAGTCTATTTGATACTCGCTTTTTGTTTAGCATATCCAGCCTTGATGGCTGAAATGATTGTAGGGCGCTCAGCCCGAGCAAATGCCGTAAAAGCACTTCCTGAGTTAACTGATAAGCCGATACTAAAGCAGTTTGGTCGTTTAGTAGGCTTAACAGGGCTATTAACTGTCGCTGTGATTTTAAGCTTTTACGCAATTATTGCAGGGTGGTTGTTTTCATTTTCTTTAGCACCAATAGCTAGCCTTGTCGTAGATAGTCATTGGCTTACGGACTTTTCTCTAGAGCGAAATATTATTTTCACTTTGCTGTTTATGGTCGCGACTATTCTAATTATTGCTCAAGGTGTGAGTAGCGGCATTGAACGTTGGTCAAAACGAATGATGCCTGCATTAATTGCGATATTATTACTGCTGATTGCTTATATGTTGACCTTGCCCGGCGCAATGAAAGGCTTAACGCATTATTTAGTACCTGATTTTTCCTTAGTATTTAAAGGTGGCTTAATTATTAGTGCACTAGGGCAAGCCTTTTTTTCATTATCATTAGGTGTGGGTTGTATGCTTATTTACGGCTCCTATTTATCAAGCAAAGAGAATATTGTTAAAGTAGGGGCTTGGGTCACTCTCATTGATGTTGGTTTAGCGTTTATCGCAGGTCTGCTTATTATTCCTGTTATGTATATTGCTGCTCATCACGGGGTTGAAATTTTTGACAAGCAGGGCGCGTTAATTAATGGTGATACGTTGATCTTTAACGTATTACCAGCACTATTTGAGCAGATGGGAGATATTGGTCAGTTTGTTGCTTTCTTGTTTTTCCTATTAATGTCATTGGCTGGACTCACTTCTTCAATTTCGCTATTGGAGGTACCTGTTGCTTATGTTGTCGAAAGTCATGGTGTAGCGCGTAAAAAAGCGAGTTGGGTGATTGGTGGTTTGATTACGCTATTAAGCCTAACCATTGTCTTTAACTTTGATTGGTTATTTGGCTTGGTCATTATGGTAACAACGCAATACAGCCAGCCTGTACTAGGGTTGTTCTTTTGCTTATTTGCCGGTTGGGTGTGGCATCGTGACCATGCTTTAGCCGAAATCAAGAAAGGGTATCCTGAAGCTGAGCAAAGCCTATTTTGGAAGATCTGGCCATGGTATGTCCGATTTGTTTGCCCAGTATTTATCATCGTCATGTTTATTAATGCATTAATAGGTTCTTAAACCTACCTTTACATCGACCTCTTTTTGGCTGATGTAAAATTTATAACAATAGTACCCGTGCGACACGCACGGTAAGAAACAAAAGGAAAAAGCTATGCCAAAAGCGAGTGATGTTAAAAAAAATACCGCAATAGAATATAACAACGGTGTGTATATTATCCGTGATATCGAGCGCTCTGTGCCACAAGGTCGCGCCGGTGGGAGTTTATACCGTATGCGTATGTATGATGTTGTTACAGGTTCAAAGGTTGATGAAACCTTTAAAGATGTCGATATGCTTACCTTAGCTGATCTAACGCGCCGTGAAGCTGTTTTATCTTACACTGATGGTGATGAAGTTGTATTTATGGACTCTGAGGACTACACACCATATAACCTCAACAAGGAAGCAATTGCTGAGCAGGTTTTGTTCATAGACGAAAACACACAAGGGTTAAATGTGGTGCTTGTCAGTGGTACGCCAGTGGGCATTGATCTTCCGGCAAGTGTTGATTTGGAGATAGTTGAGACTGATCCGTCAATAAAAGGTGCTTCAGCTAGTGCTCGTACTAAACCTGCAACATTGGCATCGGGGCTAGTGATTCAAGTACCTGAGTACATTGCGACGGGTGAAAAAGTCAAAGTTAACACCACTGACAAGAAGTTCATGGGACGCGCTTAAATTAGACTATTGCCGTTAATACTCTGGTTATTCTACATGGGGTAAACAAATGGCATTAGAATAAACAAAAAAGAGCTAACGTCGATTAGCTCTTTTTGTATAAAGTTGAACAACTTGCCTTAGCTTAATATTCAATACCAATATTACTAACGCCAAAACCTTTAAATTCTTGGCGTAATTCTTTAAGAAAGCCTGGTGTTAACTTAGGATTTTCTTCAATTCGCTCAAGTAAATACTGCTGCAGTGCTTTTTCTTCGACCATCATTTCATGTGCGAATGTTGCCTCGTCGCTTATATCACCTTCCATTGCTGTTATATAGCTTGCAACAGTTGAGCTAGACAATTTACTGATGTTAATTAGATCTTCATCTAATTTCTGTTCTAAGGCCACTAACATCGTATTAATTGCCATAGAGCAATCAATGGCTGGGATAACCCCAAAACAATCAAACTCTTGAGTTTCTGGAATCTGTTCACTTAGTTTGTTCTGTTGCACCTCTAAGTTTAACTTCACTGATTGCTTAGCGAGTTTTTGCCAGATTAAGTCAACAATGGTTGCTAAGACTTGTGGATTACCATAATTGACACTGTCACTAAATAATCGATAGTTTGGTAACATACGTTCGCTCAGTACATTAGCGAACGTTAATTGCTGCTCGAAGCTTAGGTTTTTTATCCGGGTGAAAAAGCCGGGTTGCTTACTCATTTATTCTATCACTCTTTGTTTTAGGTAAGTGCCACCGATTGTGGCAACTAATTGTAATTCATCTAGAATTTCTAATAGTTCAGGTTCAATATCTGCAATGTCGACATTCTGCTTTAAGGCCGTTTCGATTGACGCTGCTAAACGTTTTAATTGAGGAACGCCAGTATAACAGCAAGCACCGTGGAGCTTGTGAATTATTTTTAAGAGTTCATCGCGTTGCTGCGCTCCGATGGCCTTCTCTATACTAGAAATATTCGCTGGGATACTGTCGATGAGCATCTGTAACATATCGTACGCTAAGTCTTCTTTGCCCATCGCTTGCTCAAGTGATGCGTCCCATGAAATATGGTTGTCGTCGAGTTCGGTCACTGTTTCATTATCGTTTAATTGGTAAGAGTGAATGACCGAACGGGTTATATGAGATGTTTCAAGCCAATGTTTAAGGATTTGATCAATCGTTTGCTCTTTTAACGGTTTGGTTAAGAAGTCATCCATCCCCATATTTAACCAATCTTGTTTTTCTTCTTCTAAAGCGTGAGCGGTAGTTGCAATGATAGGCACTAATTGGTTGATGCCATGTTTTCTGATGATAGCTGTTGCTTGCAACCCATCAAGTACAGGCATCTGAATATCCATAAAAATAATATCAAATTTAGTCGCTTTACAGCTATCTACGGCTTCTTGGCCATTGCTAGCTTGGACTAAACTACCCACCTTATCCTGCAATATAGTTGTGATTAGCTTGAGGTTTGCCTCATTATCATCAACCACAAGCACTCGTTTATTTGCATACTGACTATTATGCTTTTTAGGTCGCGATTGAGGTGTGAGTGCCTGTATTTTTTCAATACTGTTATAAAGCCTTATGCAGCTTGTTGGGGTTATCAAACAATAATCGACCCCTAATGCAATGACTTTTTGGTGAATAATGAGATCGTTGGTATTGATCAATACGATAACGTTCGAATTATTTTTTGTTGCATTAATCAATTGTTTTAACGGGGTCAAATCGTCATAGGGACCATCGTAGCTTATAAGGGTACAATCATAATAGTTATGCTGACTTGCTTGTTGCCAATTCTGTAGCACATTAAAACTATCCACATGACAGTTCCAGTGATTGAGTTGTTGCGTCAAAATCTCTAAGTGCTCATCGTTAGAGTAAAACAACTGGATTGATTTTTTGATATTGGCGTTGATGTAGAAGTTGGGTTTACTGTTACTTTCTTCAAGAACAATATGACTGTAAAACTTTGAACCGATCCCAGCTTCACTGACGCACGATATTTCTCCGCCCATTTCCTCGATTAATCGTTTGGTGATGACGAGGCCTAATCCACTGCCACCATATTTGCGACTAATACTACTATCGGCTTGGGCAAATGCATTAAATAAGCGGGGAAGCTGTTCTGCCTCGATTCCGATACCAGTGTCAATTACTTCAAAGAATATTTGGTGCACATTACTAGAGAGTTCATGGGAGTGAATATTGAGTCGAACCGAACCTTCTTTAGTGAATTTTATGGCATTGCCGATCAAGTTGATTAGTATTTGCTGAAAGCGTTGATGATCCCCGGTGAGGTTGTCGACTGTCTGTGGCTTGATATCAATGAAAAAATTAATATTTTTTTCGTGAGCACTTGTTGCTAGTATTTCACTGATATTATCGATGTTTTCTCTTAGGCTAAACGGCGAGTTATCAAGGTAAAGCTTACCGGCTTCCAACTTAGAGAAATCCAGAATATCCTTAATAATATTGAACAAACCTTGAGCAGACTTCTCGATTGTTTGTAAGTAATCCACTTGATTAGGTAATAGCTGTGTTTTCAACAACTGTTGAGTGAGACCAATCACCCCGTTAAGTGGGGTTCTTAGTTCATGCGACATATTTGCTAAAAATTCAGACTTTATTCGGTTGCCTTCTTGAGCTTTTTTATTCGCAATATCTAATTCAACATTTTTTATTTCGATTTGTTCCATCGTTTCACGCAGTTCACTGGTTGCATGATCAATGTTATGTTGCATTTTATCTTGGTATTCTTTTAATGAGGTGCCCATAGAATTGATACCTCGCTTTAAAATATCCATTTCACCGATTAGTTGACCATGTAAGCGAGTGTCTAATTTTCCTTCTCTTATTTTTGTAATTGCACGGACCATTTCACCAATTGGGTTTGTCACGTGGCTAATTAAACGAAACGTAAAAAATAGGTTTAATTGAATGCCCAATAGGATGATGATGAAGGTAGTGACACCGATGCGATGCTGCTCAAGTAGTGTGGTGTGGTTATTGAGTTGAATAACCAAATAGCCCAGTGTTTTTGTGGTTTGAGTGAAACTGGCTGGATCGGCGTCTTCAACCGTAATGGCACTGGATACGAGGATGAAATCATCAAAATACTGAACATTAATTAACTTATTGTCTGGTGCTTGCTTAAAATTGGCAAGCTGTTCATTGTAATTACTCGCAACATAAAGAGCTTTAGACTCGTTGTATACGGAAATAGAATTTACTAAAGGTGAATGAAATCGATGCATACGTTCGATAAGGCTTTTGAGCTCTGCACGCTGGTTGTTTTTTAAATTGTGCTCAGCAGAGATTGCTAGTGGGGAAATAATATTAATCCCTTGCTTGTCAAGAGAGTTTTCTAATTCGTCAAATAAACTGAAAGTAAAAAAGCCGCCCAACATTAGACTAACAAGGATTGTCGGGGTTAATGTAAGAATTATGACCCAAGAGCGAAGACTGTAATTGGCTGAATGATTCATTTGTGGGAAAATAGCCTCTGTCTTAAAACTGACGGTTAACATGACGTCAGTATAATAAAGAAAATATCATAGCATTTAGCCATGATTTTGTAATCTAAATTTAATTGAGTATCTAAGTAGTTTCAAGCATATGGCAAAGTTTTACAGTCCCAAAAATAAGATAAAAAAAATCAGAAAGCAGCAGAATGTAACTATCGAGAAACTCGACTTAAAATTACAAGGAATGGCTTACATCGATCAAAAAGTGGTATTTGTACCAAGTACTTTGCCCAATGAAGAAGTTGTGATCCAAGTGAATCACGAACATAAAAACTATGCGAGTGCTGAGTTGATTGAAATAACGAAAGTCAGTGAGCAGCGAATTAGTGCGTTATGTCAACATTTTGAAGATTGTGGTGGCTGTCAAGTTCAGTACCTATCACCAGGTGAGCAACTTAGCTATAAGCAGCAGGCTCTTGCAGAGCGGCTAAACAACCTTGTCAGTACTAAACAATGGGCAACACCGATTGCTTCTCCAGATTGGCATTATCGCCGCCGAGGTCGCATTGGTGTTTATGTTGAGAAAAATACCAATCTCCGTCTTGGTTTTCGCCAAAGTGGTAGTAACGATTTAGTTCAAATATCGCAATGTGATGTATTTGTAAAACCCTTTGATACGCTATTCAATGAGTTTAGAGACTTAATTGATCAACTTGATATTCGTGCAAGTATTGGTCATTTAGAGTGCATTGCTGCTGATAATGCCAACGTGGTTATTTTTAGATGTTTAAACTCGCCAAGTACTGCTGATGTTATAAAATTAAAAACCTTTGAACAAAAGCATCAGTTAACCATTTTACTAGAAGAAAACGATAATAAATTTAGCTGGCTATCACCAGCTAAGAAAGGCGCTTTATATTATTCTCTTAATGAAATGAAGATTGGGTTTAGTGCAGGTAACTTTATTCAAGTTAATGATCAAGTAAATCAGACCATGGTTAATAGAGCTGTCGAATGGCTTAACGTAAAGCCGACTGACAAAGTGCTTGATTTGTTTTGTGGTGTTGGTAATTTTAGCTTAGCCATTGCAAAGCAAGCTCAGTTGGTGGTTGGTGTTGAAGGTGTTAAAGCGATGGTTGAGCAAGCTCAATCAAACGCCGAGCAAGCCGGATTAGCTAATTGTGTTTTTTATCATAGTAATTTGGCTGAGCCTTTAAGTGAACAACAGTGGTTTGGTGATAAGTTACGTAAGAAGGTTGATAAAATTCTACTGGACCCTGCGCGTGACGGTGCTATGGAAATCTGTAAGCAGCTATCGCAATTACAGCCACAACATATTGTTTATGTTTCTTGCGAACCGGCTTCACTTGAACGCGATAGTAAAGTTATTATAGAGCAAGGTTATCAGTTAGAAAAAATCTGTGTGATGGATATGTTTCCACACACTGGCCATGTCGAATCAATGGCATTGTTTGTTAAAGGTAAGAAAAAAGCACCAAAGAAAAAGAAAACGTTTGGTCGCTAAGGTTTTTGCGCTAATCAAGATAAAGGATAGTTAATGGTAGCAGTTAGGGAAGGTCACTTAGCAGGTGACTTCGATTTAGATCAATGGGTAACGAAATTTGGTTTAGATAAAGCACAGGCGAAGCATCTGAGGGCATTATATCTTCAGCTAGAATCAGCTTGTGTACAAGAAAATGCAGCGTTAATGATAAAAGCTAGGGAAATGGCTGAAATTTTGCAATCGATGCATATGGATCTTGATACTCTAAAAGCCGCGTTGATATTCCCATGGTTCGAATTGGAGTTGCTCGATCAAGAAGAAGTCGAGCAATTAACCAGTAAAGGTGTCTTTGCCTTACTTCGTAATGTTAATGAAATGGCTGCAATCAAAACATTGCATGTTCGAGGTCGAAACCTTTCAGGGGTACAAGTTGATAACTTACGCCGGATGCTAATGGCTATGGTGGCTGATGTTCGAGCTGTTATTATTAAACTGGCCGAACGTGTGGCATATCTACGTGATATTAAGAACGAAGATGAGGAAGTTAGGGTACTGGCTGCGCGTGAAATTGCAGATATTTACGCACCATTAGCAAACCGTTTGGGTATTGGGCAGCTAAAGTGGGAGTTAGAGGATATTTCGTTTCGTTATCTTCACCCAAAAACTTATAAAAAAATTGCCAGCTTATTGGACCAAAAACGCTTAGAACGAGAATCATATATTGCCCACTTCGTTGAGCACTTAAAACGAAAACTCAATGATGATGGTATTTCAGCCAATGTCTACGGTCGGCCAAAACATATCTACTCCATCTGGAAAAAGATGGATAATAAAAATATTGAGTTTGAGCAGCTGTTTGATGTTAGAGCCATTAGAGTCGTTGTTGACGAGATTCAAGATTGTTATGGTGCATTAGGTACACTACATACATTATGGCATCACGTCCCGAGTGAGTTCTCTGACTATGTAGCCAACCCTAAGCCTAATGGCTATCAATCAATACACAGTATTGTTGTTGGCCCAGAAGGGCGCACGGTCGAGGTGCAAATTCGAACAGAACAGATGCATCAAGATGCAGAAATGGGCGTTGCTGCCCATTGGCGCTACAAAGAAGGGAGTGGAGCAACTAAAGGCAGCTCATTTGAAAGTAAAATCGAATGGCTGCGTAAGATTCTTGCTTGGCAAGATGATGTTAAAGACAGCGGAAACTTAGCTGAAGAAATCCGCTCACAAGTCTTTGATGACCGCATCTACGTTTATACGCCAACGGGTGAAGTGATTGATATGCCGGCTGGGTGTACACCGTTAGACTTTGCTTATTATATTCACTCACAAGTGGGTCATCGCTGTATCGGCGCAAAAATTAATGATCGCATTGTCCCTTTTACTTATAAGCTTCAAACTGGTGAACAAGTTGAAATTCTTACTGCTAAAGAACCTAACCCTAAACGAGATTGGTTAAACCCCAGACTGGGTTATGTTTTTTCATCACGTTCACGCTCAAAGATACAGCATTTCTTTAAGCAACAAGATCGAGATAAAAACTTAGTCGCTGGGCGCGAAGTCTTAGAAAATGAGCTCACTAACCTTGGTTTAAAGCTTTCTGATGCACAGATAGCGGTTCAAAAATACAACTTTAATAACTTTGATGATTTAGTCGCTGCCGTTGGCTGTGGTGATGTCAGGATTAATGCACTGGTTAATTATATCCAATCACAGTTAATTAAGTCCGAAGAACCACCGGAGCCAGTGCTCAAGCGTACAACCTTAACTAATACTAAAAATAAAAGTGAGGTGGTCGTTGAAGGCGTTGGCAATTTATTAACTCATATGGCTAAGTGTTGTCAGCCAATACCTGGTGATGACATTGATGGTTTCATCTCTCAAGGTAAAGGAATATCGATTCATCGCCGTGATTGTGAGCAGTTAAAACAGTTATTAACAAAACACCCAGAGCGTAACGTTGAAGTGCATTGGGGTAGTGATTCATCAGCGGGTTATTCGCTAGAGGTGACGTTATTCGCTAATGATCGCACGGGATTAATTCGTGATATTTCTGCAATTATCGCTAATGATAAAGTCAGTCTTTTGGGAATGAACACTCGAACCAATGAATCGACTCAAATTGCAACAATAGGATTAACCCTTGAGGTGCCTGGTCAAGAAGTGTTGAGTCGTTTATTAGCAAAACTATCCTCGGTTGAGGGGATATTTGAGGTTAAAAGAGGATAAGTAGCCTAAAAATTATACTGGAAATTGTCACCACAGTCCGTTACATTAAAATGAATGAACAACATTGTTTTTAGTGTAACGGATGATATATGAACAATAATAGCTCTGTAAATCCACAAGAAAGACGTCAATCACTCCGCCTTGACATGGAGAGTGAATTAGTTGCAATTTATTGGCGTGATAGTCAAGGTGAGCAACATAGTCAAAGCGTTGTGTGCATTGATGTATCAAGTGGCGGAATTGCAGTGAGTATTGACGTGGAGTTTCAACTTGATGATGAAGTTGAGGTTCAGTTTAATCCTCACGACTCGAAGAGCCCCAAACGCAGTGCGATTATACTTCGTTGCCATAAACTGCGTGATGGAAGCTATCATGTTGGCATGTCATTTATCAAATAAATCAATGTCGAACACTTTCAGTGATAACTAAGGAACGCTTATGATTATTTTGATTGGCGGCGAAAAGGGCGGTAGCGGTAAAAGCTGTTTGGCGCAGAATATAGCAGTTTACCTAGCCTCTATTAAAAAGGCTTCTGTGTTAATGGTAGATTGTGATCCGCAACGGACAACCTCTGACTGGATTCAAGCGAGAAATAGTGATGAGAGTCTACCTCAAATCAATTGTATTCAACTTTACGGAAAAATACGCAATGATCTGATTAGTTTGGAGCGTAATTATGACTTCCTTCTCATTGATTGCGGTGGACAGGATAACTTAGCCTTGCGCGCTTCAATGTCTGTTGCTGACCACGTACTAATACCACTTCGACCAAAGCGTCGGGATATTAAGACCGTACCTCACATGGAAGATGTCCTTTCGACATGTAAAATGGTCAACCCTAAAATGAATGCTTCCTTTGTCATGACTCAATGCCCCTCATTGCCTAATCAGGCTGGAAGGATTTTAGAAGCTAAAGAAGTCTGTAAATCCTACGGTATAAACGTCTTAGATGCGATCACTTATAGTCGTAATATTTATGATGATAGCGAGGAAGATGGCAAGTCAGTATTAGAATTAGATCCCCAGGGGAAAGCTGGCAATGAGATTATTGCTATTGCCGAAGAGATGTTGGCAATGCAACCGGATAATAGTTATGAGTTTAGCTGATCTTAAAAAGAAAAAACCTCAAAAAAAACGGAAAAAATTAACCGTAGAAGACTTTATTGATGATGCGCAAGCCTACAGTAAAGGTGAGCCTAATATCAGTCGGCCAGAGGAGCTGAACCAACCAACCTCTGCTGGCTCTGATTGTAAAAAAAGCACTAAAAAACGAACTAGGCACGCAACGTTTTCATTAAGTGAGCAGTGTATTGCTCAACTTGGAGAACTAGCGCAAGAAAGTGGTGTTAATAAATCTAAGCTTATCCGTATGATGGTAAAACAAATCAAAGAGCAGGGGAGTGTCTCAATCAAAAATATTAGCCCTGATGAGGATTTAGATTAAAACCTAACTCTTTAAAACTTCGATATTATTTCACCTTACCTCACCTCACCTTACCTCACCTCACCTCAATGATCACCTTCAGCCCGTTATGTATCCTGCTCAATTTATTGTTCCTTACTAACTTCTTTTTCTATTAGAGCAATGTGCTATTAGTTAACGTGTAGTTTATCTTGTTAAAGGATCTTACTTATTGTTCGATGCGCTCTCGAGGGCTTTAAGCGGTAATAGTATTGCCTGCCACAACAGCGTCGTTCTGCAAGCATTGGGTTTATCATCTGTTTTGGGTTAAATCAATGATAGTTAAGTTACTTATTATCGATGTAGATAACTCTATACGCATAAAAAATGCCTTACCGACATGGTTGTCGGTACTTAACTTAGTTAGAACGTAGAACCTGTGCTTTAATCTGTTTAATCATGTTATGGAGCCAACGACTAGATTAACGAAATTGCTAAAGTTGACGATGATTGTTTGACGCATAAAAAAACCGCCCGAAGGCGGTTATTTAATTTATCAAGAAATCTTGATTAGTGATCGTGTGCTTCGCCAGACCCTTTAGGGAAACGAATTGCATCAACCATATCTTGTACATCTTGTGGTACTTCACTTGTTAATTTAGCTACAGTAAATGCTGTTGCGAAGTTTACAAGCATACCAATAGTACCGATACCTTCTGGAGATATACCGAACAACCAGTTATCAGCAGTATTAGCCGCTGGGTTTACGAACTTGAAGTAGATGATGTAAGAAGCAGTGAATACTAGACCTACAACCATACCTGCAATTGCACCTTCTTTATTCATCTTCTTATTGAAGATACCCATGATAATTGCTGGGAATAGCGATGAAGCTGCTAGACCGAAGGCAAAGGCAACAACCGCGGCCACGAAGCCTGGTGGGTTGATTCCGAAGTAACCTGCGAAGACAATACCAACTGCTGCTGCTACACGAGCGTACAGGAGCTCAGTTTTATCCGAGATGTCAGGTTTAAGGGTTTTCTTCATTAAGTCATGTGATACCGATGTAGAGATTACAAGTAGTAAGCCGGCAGAGGTTGAGAGCGCTGCTGCTAGACCACCTGCTGCTACAAGAGCGATAACCCATGCTGGTAAGTCAGCAATCTCTGGGTTAGCAAGTACCATAATGTCACGGTCAATCTTCATCTCATTACGCTCATCGCCAGAGTAGAACATTTTACCGTCGCCATTCTTATCATCAAACTTAATTAAACCAGTTTTTTCCCAGTTCTTAATCCAGCTTGGCGCTTCAGCGTAAGCTGTACCTGTCATTTCTGGACCATTGATAGTTTCAATCATGTTTACACGAGCGAAAGAAGCTAATGCTGGAATAGTTGTGTACATGATACCGATGAAGATTAAAGTCCAACCCGCAGAGATACGTGAATCTTTAACTTTAGGTACAGTAAAGAAACGTACGATTACGTGTGGTAGACCCGCAGTACCAACCATTAGAGCACCTGTAATACAGAATACATCAAGGGTTGATTTCCGCCCTTCGGTATAAGCACCAAAGCCGAGTTCTTCAGATAGACCATCAAGTTTATCTAAAAGATAGCCTGAACCGTCAACCATTTCACTACCAAAACCAAGTTGTGGAATTAAGTTACCAGTCATCATTACCGAGATGAAGATTGCTGGAACCATGAAAGCGAAGATAAGAACACAGTATTGTGCTACTTGCGTGTAAGTAATACCTTTCATACCACCTAATACAGCGTAGAAGAATACTACTGCCATACCGATCACAACGCCTGTTTCGATTTCTACTTCTAAGAAGCGAGAGAATACAACACCTACACCACGCATTTGACCAGCGATGTATGTGAAACAGATGAAAATCGCACAGATTACCGCAACGATACGTGCTTTATCTGAGTAATAACGATCACCGATGAAGTCTGGAACCGTGAACTTACCAAATTTACGTAAGTAAGGAACCATACAAAGAGCAAGTAGTACATAACCACCTGTCCAACCCATCAGATAAACTGAACCGTCAGAACCAGTGAAAGAAACGATACCTGCTAATGAAATGAATGAGGCCGCTGACATCCAATCGGCTGCCGTTGCCATACCATTCATTACTGGTGGTACACCACCACCCGCTACATAAAACTCTTTAGTTGAGCCAGCGCGGGCCCAAATTGCAATACCGATGTATAACGCGAACGTTAAACCAACGATAATGTACGTTAAGATTTGTACATCCATATTAATACTCCTATTATTATTCTTCTACGTTGTATTTTTTGTCTAAAGTATTCATCTGCTTAACATAGATGAAGATTAGCGCTATGAAGACATACATGGAACCTTGCTGAGCAAACCAGAAGCCTAGCTTAAAGCCCATAAAAGTAATTTCATTTAATACGTCAATAAATAAGATGCCACAGCCATAAGACACCGCAAACCAAACTGCCAATAATTTGAGCATTATGCTTAAGTTCTCTTTCCAGTAACTGTCCGCCTGCTCTTTACTTTCGAAACTCATATAACTTCCCCCTTTGTTTAATAGTTATGTTGGAGTTACCTTGAACAATCTAGCAGTGACAAGGCGGCATGAAATCAAGACCTTAGTCTAAAATTGGTTATATCCTATGGTACTAATGGCCTCATAATATAGTTCAAACCCTTACGTATTAAGGGTTTGTTAATGTTTCTGATGGCTGTTAACTTTTTATTTACAAATAACTGGTTTGACCATAGTTAACATAAGGGTTTGTGTGAAAAATGAGCGATTAATGAGGTGGCTTGGCGTCAATGTAGTAGGATTTATATCAAACTAGTCTTTAAGTATGGTTTATTCTATATATTTAGTTCTATTGGACGGTGCTAATTGGTCTATATAGCTTTTAGTATAGCTGTGAAAATAATGAATGATGATGTATCAATTTGTACAATCGATTGATATTTGAATATTAATCTGTATTTAGTCCATACTGTAGGCTCTAGATGAAATTCTCAGAAAACTCAAATCAGGCAGCTGATTTTCTTAGGCAAGCAGTGCCTAAAATGATTAAACATAATATTGTCCCTAATCCACTTAATTATACTTTATGGTATAGCTATTTTTCCAAAGCATTTCCAAATTTGAATAAAGAGTTGGATCATACTATTGAGCGCTTTGGAACTTGCCCTCCAGCAACGGGCGAAGCACTTTTTTTAGAGCACATTAGCCAATTAAGTCGTAATGGGAGCGCTGAAGTTGAAAAGTTCGGGCAAGCCTTAGTTCATCTGGTGAGTGATTTGTCAGAGACAATTGATGAAAGCGCTAAGCAAAGTGAGGGCTTCGCTGACGCATTAAAGCAAAATATCACAGAGTTAGACAGCCACAGTGACGCTGTCACCTTATCGCCTTTATTAGATAAATTGAGTCAAAATGCGACGGCAATCTGTGATACCCACCAACAACTTCAGCAGCAGATGACCAGCGCACAAGCTGAAATACAATCGCTTAAGCAACAACTTGAATCGAGTAAGCAGCAAGCGAGTACTGATCCGCTGACGGGTTTGTATAATCGACGTGTATTTGAAGATATATACCAGCGCTTTGAAAGCGATGCTAGTAATGAAAACATGACTCTTATTATGATGGATATTGATAAGTTTAAAGTGTTTAATGATACACATGGTCATTTAATGGGTGATCAAATCCTAAAATTTGTCGGTCACTTACTAAAAGATATGTGTAAAGAGCCGAGTGTCCCAGTTCGCCTTGGCGGAGAAGAGTTTGCTGTTTTATGCCCCTCTGCCTCAATTAATGCTGCACAAGCCATGGCTGAGAAATTACGTGCTAAGTTAGAAAGTGTTCCATTTACAAATAAAAGAACAGGGCAAAAAATTGCGCCTGTAACGGCCTCATTTGGTGTTGCAGAAGCAAAAGGTAAGGAAGTACTGGCTCAAGTGATAGAACGCGCAGATCAGGCGCTATATGCCGCCAAGGATGCTGGTCGCAATCAAGTAAAACTTGCATGCTAATATCAATGCTACTAATTGGCTGATTATTTTTCGCAGTCTTAAAACCGTTCATTCTATTGAGCGGTTTTTTTATATCTGAACTTATGCCATGTCCACTAATTACCTGATTACTTTTGACGGCTCAATTGGATAATAGTTACGTTATGTTGATATTCGATATCACTATCAATGAGTTGCAATAACTTTTGAAGAAAGACGAGTCAAGATGACAAATAGCGATTTAGTAATTTGATACTAACAAGAGATAATGGAATAAGTAGCGTTTGAAGGTGCCGATAAACAAGGGGAGTTAGATAAATAAAATGGCGCGCATGGAAGGAGTCGAACCTCCGACCGCCTGGTTCGTAGCCAGGTACTCTATCCAGCTGAGCTACATGCGCGCATCATATCCCATTTATTTCTAATAAAATAAATGGCGGAGAAGGAGGGATTCGAACCCTCGATGGGATTTAAAGCCCATACTCCCTTAGCAGGGGAGCGCCTTCGGCCACTCGGCCACCTCTCCGTTGACGCTGCATATTAAAGACTTGATAAAAAATGTCAACACTATTTTTTTCAACTGCTTGCAAAGTAATCAGAATGGTGTTGGTTGCTCATTTATTGTTGGTTATTTTGCGAAACAGCTTGATCTGAAGCTTGCTGCCACTGCGATTCAAAGCCTTGTTTAAGCATGTAGTTATAGAATAAGTTGAATAATTGAAACAATAAGGCTTCGAAGTTTTGCCCCGGCTCAAACACTTGCGACTTATCAGGGTCATCCATAGCAACGTCAATTAGGGTTTGAAAGCTCGTACATAATGTTAATGCTTGCTCAGCATCACTGCACTCAAGCTTAGTATCAAACAATTGTATTAGTTCGCTACAATCGATCTTACAGGCATAATGTTTTGCTACTTGCTGTAGAGCGGTTTGTTTTTCGGAAAAAGTGAACATAGTCCCTCTAGTGTGTGTTATAAAAGCAGCAGTAATTAACACTGCTGCTGAAGTTAGTCGTGGTTACCACATTAAATCGTCAGGAATTTGAAAATCAGCATAAGGATCGTCTTCATCGACCTCTGTTGGCTGGTTATCATTCATTAATAACACATAACTTTCATCAACAGCGGCAATTTTTTCAGCGGCTTGACTTGGCATGAGGTAAACGGCGTCGTTGAGGGTACAAATACTAATACGCCCTTTTACGAGCGCATTGTGATTGATGTCGTCTAGCAGGATAGTTTTTACCTTGTTATCGAGTACATAGTTGTATTCATTGTCTCCTGCAAATTCTTTAATATGAAGTTGCTCAATCATTTGTTTTACTTTACCTAGCTCTGATTTACGCTCTAGTTCAGCTTTGATGGCTTGGTTTCTTGCTAAGTCTTGTTCAGCTTGCTGTTGTTTTTGCTGTGCGAGCTGATCTTGTAAGCTGGTGTCTTCAGCTGTTTGGTTCTTTCGAACGGCTTTGTTCTTTTTTCGCTTTTCACTACGAATTTGCTTTGCAGATTGCTTGTTGGCTAAACCTGCTTTTAATAATTGGTCTTGTAGAGATGCCATGATCATTGTTTATTTGATTGAAAGAATAAATTAATGATACCAATGGATAGTTTATTAGGCTAGTGGATTCGCGATTAGCTTTGTTGGTAAAGTCGATGTTTTACAATATAGGCATTGACAGCATCGGGTAATAGAAATTGGCAAGTTTGGTTACGGGATGTTAAATCTCTTATTTCACTTGAGGAAATGGACAAAGGGTGAGCGTGGTGAATAAAAATATGGCCGTTAAGTGTTTGGTGGAGTATATCAGCGTCAATACAACGGTGTTTATCTAACAGCTGAGCTATTTCACCTTGGTCGGGTAAAGGCCACCCTGGTCGCTGTGATACAACTAAGTGGCATACTGATAAGATATCTTGCCAGCGGTGCCATTTTGTAAAAGATAGTAATGAGTCCATGCCCATCAAAAAGCAAATAGGGCGCTCGGGATGATTAGTCCGCAGGGTTTCAAGGGTATTGACTGTATATGAGGGGCCTGCAACGTGAAGCTCTCGTTCATCAATACTAAGCTGCGGGCAGTGTTCTACGGCCAGTTTTAACATCGCTAAGCGATGTTCATTACTCGTATTATTATTTTGTTTATGAGGCGAACGATGGTTGGGCACTAAGTTAATGTATTCAAGATCAAGAACGCTCGCAATATCGAGTGCCGACCGTAAATGGCCGTGATGGATTGGGTCAAAAGTTCCACCGAATAATCCAATTGGCTTTTTCATTGCTTAATCCTTGTGGTTAACCGTCAGTTTTATAAGCAATTCACTAAACAGATGCCAAGGTGTATTAAACTCATGCTTTATCTGTTGTTCAACACTCGCTAATAAGCTTTGGCATTGCAACAGCGTTGCTAGATCAAGACGTTGTAGTGCTTGTTCAAACAACTGCTGGCGGGATTGCCAAACCCGTGCTTGCTGATAAATTTTGTGCGTTGGTTGGCCGCGTAATTTACTTTCATTTAATGATAATAACAAATTTAATTCCCGGCTAAAGGCCCAGAATAATAATTGTGGTTCCATTTCTTGTTCGCGCAGTCTAGCTAAAATGGTCAGAGCCTTCTCGGTATGGCCGGCGAGAAAGCAATCTTGTAGCTCAAATAAGTTATACTGTGCTTGATTTGTAACACGCTGCTTGAGCACTTTACTATCGATGACGTAATGTCCGATTTGAAGTGACAGTTTCTCTAATTCTTGATCCGCAGCGAGTAAATTCCCTTCAAACATCAAACAAAATTTGGTCAATGCTTCAGATTCAAAGTTTAAACCTCTAACTTTAGCCTGGCGTTCAATGGTTTGTTGGAAGTGTCTACCCTCAGGCTGATTGACCACTATATACAACCCTGCCTGTTCAAGCTGTTTAAACCATTTAGCTTTTTGTGTCTCCGCAGGGGCTTTAGGGCCGTGGATGATTAAAATGGTATCTGGTGACTGTTGCGCAAGGAAACTAACTAATGTTTTACTGCCTTCTTGACCAATTTTCAGATTGCTTAATTCAAGTTCAATCAGTTGCTTTTGCGAGAATAGCGATAAATTTTGTCCTGCGGTTTCAAGCTGTTGCCAATTAAAGCTTTGCTCTTGTGACAGACAAATCCGCTCATCAAAACCCTGCTTAAGGCAAGTCGCACGTAAAGTGTCAAGGGTTTGTGCTTTTTGCAGTGGCTCATCACCTAACACGACGTAGACAGGTACAAGTTTTGATAGGTGTTGAGCGAGTTGATTTGTATAAATACGCATGGTACAGCTTACTTTGGTTTGATTTGACTGAGCTGATAAACAATTATCTGTGCTGCCTCAGCACGTATTTCACGAAGTAATTGCGCTCGTTCACGACTTTTTGCTTGTGCTGATTGAGGATCATCTAGGTAATCACGACGAATCGTGACATTAAAGCGCTGGGGCTCTTGGTTTGGCAGTGTTAAAAGGTAATCAACACTATAAGTTAGTTCATACTCAGCAACTTGACCAGTAGAAAAAAGCGATAACGTGCCACGCTCTAGTTTATCTTTTGATAAGAACAATATCGGAAGATCAGTATCAGTGGAGTCTGCAACGGTGACTTGATAACGGGCTAGTTTACTTTTCACTAAGCGAGATAACTCACCATAGTTGTCGGGACTTTGTAGTTTTAAAGTCAGTAAAGAAGGAGGTAATTGATAATCTCCCTTTAAGCGAAAGCCGCAGCTACTAAGCACAAGGCTTAGTAGCAGGGCTGACAAAACACTTAATAATGTTTTATTCATCATCAATGCCAATTAGTTCGCAACGATGTTAACAAGCTTACCAGGGACATAAATGACTTTACGTACGGTTTTACCTTCAGTAAAACGTAATACATCACTGTCACTTTGTGCCATCGCTTCTACTTCTTCTTTTGAAGCATCGGCAGCAACATTGATTTTGGCACGCAATTTACCGTTTACCTGTACGATAACAAGTTTAGATTGCTCGACAAGTGCGTCCTGATCAACGATAGGCCAAGGTGCGTAAGCTAAGTTATCTTCATGACCTAGTTCTTTCCATAGTTCATGACAAATATGCGGCACGATTGGCGAAAGCATTTTTATAATAGCTTCAATTGCTTCACCTAAGATTGCACGGTCCTGAACATTGGAAATTTTAGCTTTGTTGAGACGGTTTACCAGCTCCATGATCGCTGCAATTGCAGTGTTAAATGTTTGGCGACGACCGATATCATCAGAGACTTTAGCAATAGTTTTGTGAATCTCGCGACGTAGTGCTTGTTGATCACCTGATAAAGCTGATTTATCTAATGTTGGTGTTTCACCTAGCTCGATGTGGTTGTAAGCTAAACGCCAAACACGCTTAAGGAAGCGATTTGCACCTTCAACAGCAGAGTCAACCCACTCAAGTGTTTGCTCTGCTGGCGCGGCAAACATCATGAATAAACGAACAGTATCAGCGCCATATTTATCAATCATGACTTGTGGATCAATACCATTGTTCTTCGACTTTGACATCTTACTCATACCAGCATGGCTAACACTTTCACCAGTAGATATTTGAGTGGCAGCGATGATTTTTCCTTTATCATCTGTTTCGGTTTTAACGTCATCTAAGGCAACCCATACTTTAGTGCCTTTCTCATCTAACTTGAAGTATGCATCAGATAACACCATTCCTTGGGTTAATAAACGTTTGAACGGTTCGTTAGAATCAACGAGTCCTTGATCACGTAGTAATTTATGGAAGAAACGGGCATATAGTAAATGTAATATTGCATGTTCGATACCGCCGATGTATTGATCAACAGGTAACCAATGATTCGCTTGCGCTGGGTCTAACATCGCATCTTTGGCTGGTGATGCGTAACGTGCGTAATACCAGCTAGATTCCATAAATGTATCAAATGTATCTGTTTCATGAAGCGCAGGTTGACCATTGAAAGTCGTTTTTGCCCACTCTTTGTCAGATTTAATTGGCGAGTTAATGCCATCCATTACTACATCTTCTGGTAATACAACTGGGAGTTGCTCTGGTGGTACTGGTGCAACATCACCATTTTCTAAATGTAGCATTGGGATAGGTGCACCCCAATAACGTTGGCGAGAAACCCCCCAGTCACGTAGGCGGTAGTTAATGGTTTTCTTACCTTTACCTGCACTTTCTAATGCGTCAGCGATAGCATCAACGGCATCTTCAGAGCTTAAACCGTCAAATTGCGCAGAGTTAAATAGCGTGCCTTTTTCAGTGTAAGCTTCTTCGCTAATATCAACGGTTGCTGTTTCACTGTCTGTTGGGTAAATCACCGCTTCAATTGGTAATTGGTATTTAGTGGCAAATTCATAGTCACGTTGATCGTGGCCTGGAACCGCCATAACCGCGCCTGAACCATAATCCGCTAAAACGAAATTAGCAATCCACACTGGTACTTCGCGACCGGTTAATGGATGAACGGCGTAAAAACCAGTGGCGATACCTTTTTTATCCATAGTCGCTAAATCAGCTTCAGCGACTTTAGTGGTTTTACATTCTTCAACAAAGTCTGCGATCGCGCTATTCGTTTTGGCCGCTTCAAGTGCTAAAGGATGCTGCGCAGCGATACCGACATAAGTCACACCCATTAAAGTGTCAGGGCGAGTAGTGTAAACATCAAGCTTGTCAGAGCGATCTTTTAGATCGAATGTTAGGTCAACACCTTCTGAACGACCAATCCAGTTGCGCTGCATGGTCTTAACTTTTTCTGGCCACTGATCAAGCTCGTCCAAGTCATCAAGTAATTCTTGTGCGTATTTAGTAATACGAATGAACCACTGTGGGATCTCTTTACGTTCAACCACAGTATCACAACGCCAACAACAGCCATCAATCACTTGCTCATTGGCTAAAACCGTTTGATCGTGCGGACACCAGTTTACTGCTGAAGTTTTCTTGTAAACCATGTCTTTTTTATAAAGTTCGGTGAAGAACCACTGTTCCCAACGATAGTAATCAGATTTACAAGTCGCTAACTCACGGTCCCAGTCATAACCAAAGCCAAGAGCGCGTAATTGATCATTCATATAATCAATGTTTTCGTATGTCCATTTCGCTGGTGCCGTTTTATTATTAATCGCCGCGTTTTCTGCGGGTAGACCAAATGCATCCCAGCCCATAGGTTGCAGTACGTTTTTACCTTGCATACGTTGATAACGAGAAACAACGTCACCAATCGTATAGTTTCGTACATGTCCCATGTGTAAACGGCCACTTGGGTATGGGAACATTGATAAACAGTAGAACTTTTCTTTATCTTCAAGTTCAATGGCTTTAAAGGTATTTGTATCAACCCAGTACTTTTGTGCTTGGGTTTCTATTTGAGATGGAGTGTACTGCTCTTGCATGCAATTAAACCTAGGACTATTTTTAAAATAGAGTAATATTAAAATTTGATCGGCATAGGATACCGCAGCTGACCACATTGCAACAATAGTTTGTTGCACAAGTTAAAGATTTTTTTAAATAAGGAGCGTTATTATGGCTAACAATCAGGCTATTTTTAAGGCGGGTTACCATAAGTTAGTTGAATCTCTACAACGTCGTTGGCTAGATAGTGACGGTAAAGAAGAGCTTAAGGATTTAATCACCAAAGGCATGGCTGCTTATCGTTTTAACAGTGAGATCAGTGAAAACCAGTTAATCGAAATTGAATTGCAGCTTAAAGCTGATTTAGCTGATTTTGTTTCTTCGTTTAAGCAACGTCAAGAAAACTATCGAGACTCCCCCCAATTTCTGGCTATGGAAGGGGCGTTATGGCAGTGGCTGCTTGCAGCCAGTGATCGCAATAAATTAGAATGGCTCGAACTCAATGAAGACATCAAGCATAAAGGGGTGTATCACAGTGGTGACGTGGTGGGGTTAGGGCACTTTGCGTGCCAAAATTGCAAACACCAACTGCATATTTATCATCCAGAAATTTTATCCAGTTGTACCGAATGTAACGGCGAAGAGTTTAATCGGATCCCATTTAACCCTTAATTCATCCATGAATTAAGAGGGGCTAGTGAACTTAGCGAAAGCGATTCACTAGCCCAATAGCAACTGCAAAAAACATGCTAAACAAGATCACTGGTAATTGACCATATTGATAATAGTACGTTTGCCCTTTGACTAGGTTAACCTTCTCACGCAATATTGACTGGGTAAATTGAGGTAATTTTTTTTCAATTTCTCCCTGCGGATTAACAATGGCTGTGACCCCATTATTTGTGACGCGAATCAATGGTCGTCCCAACTCGATGGCCCGCATCTGGGCTATTTCCATATGCTGGTGTGGACCAATAGAGCGACCAAACCATGCATCGTTGGACACTGTTAACAGGAAGTCTGTATTGCTTCTCATGTTCGCTCGAACCAATTCTGGAAAGGCGATCTCATAGCAAATAGCAGGTGCAAAATTATAGCCTAGTGCCGTTAGGTTAGGCTGTGCCCATTCACCCCGTGAAAACGATGACATTGGCAAATTAAATAATGGAGCTAGCGGTTGTAGTAATGACCTAAAAGGCACGAATTCACCAATGGGTAACAATTGATGCTTGTAATAGCGATTGAGGTGATTTCGTGTGTAACTGCCTTGCTCTTGTTGCTTTTGTTGGTCGTTCCCCAAGGTGATGAGGGCGTTATAATATTGTGTTTGCTGTGACTGATTCGATACTTGGTCAATATTATTTGCCAATGTTAGGTGGTTTATCGAATCATCGCGCCCAATAATGCCAGTAATAATTGCACTGTCGTTAACATTTGCTGCACTATCCATTAAGCGCAAATAATCAGAAACCCATGCTTCAACTGCTGGCATTGCAGCTTCAGGCCAAATGATAATATCAGCAGTAAATTGATGGCGGGTAAGGTCCATATAGCTGGTAATCGTTGGCCACATCTCATCCTGTTGCCATTTCGCACTTTGGGCAATATTACCTTGTACTAAAGCGAAGTCGACTTGTTTATCTAACGTCTGAATCGTGCTCACGCGAGACAAGCCAATACTAAAAGCAACAATAATGATGACAGCGAGTAATCCGCGCTTGGATTTTTTTATGGCATTAGTGGCAAAACAGCCTAGAGCGACGACCACCAACGATAAACCTAACACGCCAATGATTGCCGCACTTTGACTAAATAGGCCTTGTGTCTGGCTATAACCGAGTAATAACCAAGGGAAGCCTGTTAAAACTTTCCCTCGAACAAACTCCGCCAGTACCCATAAACAGCTAAAGAAAATAGCATTGTGGGTTAAATGGTTATTGCGATAACGACCAAAGATAGCACTTGCTAGCGCAGGAAATAGAGCGAGATATAGTGCTAAAATCGCCATGAGCAATATCGAGATGGGTAATGGTAGTCCGCCGTAATCGGCGATCGACACATGTACCCAACGTAGGCCTGCGCTAAACAGACCGAAGCCAAAGCTAAGGCCGAGTAAAAAATTCTTTTTAGTGCTTAACTGATCAAACGCTGTCAATTGTGCGAATAAAATTGCAATAGAAAGAGGGGCTAGCCATTGTAGTTGGTAAGGTGCGAAACTAAAGTGGCACATGATGCCTGCACTAAAGGCAATAAAGAGGTGTGCACCCAAAAAACGCCCTTGAGGGGCGTTTGTTTGAAAGGCTTTGGTCATATCGAGCTAAGTGTCCTTTTAAGCTTGCGATTCAGTGGTCGGTACTTTCACTTGTAATTGAATTAAGCGACGTGAATCTGCGTTCATGACTTTGAATTGGTAACCATTGACCGTTGTTTCTTCACCGCGTCCGGGTAAATGTCCAAACGCTTTAGTAACTAAACCACCAATGGTGTCAGCCTCAGTTTCATCAAACTGACTTTCGAAGTATTGGTTAAAATCTTCTAACGTTGTAAGCGCCTGAATTGAATAGACTTGCTTGCCAACTTTACGAATATCTTCTACAAATTCTTCGTTAACAGCAAATTCGTCTTCAATTTCACCAACGATTTCTTCAAGAATATCTTCGATGGTTATCAAACCTGACACACCGCCATATTCATCGACAACTACTGCCATGTGGTAGCGTTTTGCTCTAAATTCGCGAAGTAACACGTCGACTTTCTTGCTCTCGGGAACAATGACACACGGACGTACGATATTGTTTAATTGTTGGGTGTCGATATTTCCATTAAGTGTTAATGGAATAATGTCTTTGGCTAATAACATGCCTTCAACATTATCTTTATCTTCACTGATGACTGGGAATCTAGAATGAGCGGATTCCGCGATAATAGCTATCGCCTGCTCAATAGAGTGATCGTTTTCTATTACCACCATTTGAGAACGAGGGATCATGATGTCACGCACGCGTTTACGCGAAACATTTAACACACCGTGGATCATATCCTTAGTGTACTGATCTATTAACTCTCGATCTTCAGCGTCTTGAATAAATTCAACTAACTCTTCTTGGCTTTGTGGTTCGCCTTGAAACATTTGACCAATGCGCTCTAACCAAGTTTTGTTAGCTGACTGACTACTTGGAGGTTTATCTTCACTCATTTTTGTTTAATTTTCCTTCAAATTTTAAATTTATACTAAATCGTCACGGTAGGGATCGTCAATGCCTAAATCGGCTAATATCTGTTTCTCTAACGATTCCATTTCTTGAGCCTCTTGTGGCTCAATATGATCATAACCCAATAAATGTAATGTGCCATGAACTACCATATGAGCCCAATGGTCTATTACTGGTTTTTCTTGCTCGATGGCTTCTTGCTTGATGATTGACTGACAGATGACTAAATCGCCTAACAAAGGTAATTCAACCATTGGCGGAGCATCAAACTCAAAAGATAAGACGTTTGTAGGTTTATCTTTGCCACGGTATTCATGGTTTAGCTGTTGGCTTTCATCTGCCTCAACTAAGCGAATAGTCACTTCAGACTCAGGCTTTCTGCTTGCTAAGACTGCGCCAAGCCATTGTTCAAACTGTTGCTTCGTTGGTAAATTCGCTTCATCGCAGGCAATTTGCAGATCTAACTCAATCATACTTTTGCCTCTGGCTCACTGGTATGAGCTGCCAATTTCGCTGCTTGCTTTTCAGCCTGGATACGCTGCTGCTGATTATCAAAATGCTGATAAGCTTCAACGACCTCTGACACTACCTGATGGCGTACAATGTCGTGGGACTGGAAAAAATTGAAACTGATTGAGTCAACATTACCTAATACTTCAATTGCTTGTCTTAAGCCACTTTTGATATGACGCGGTAAATCAACCTGTGTAATGTCCCCTGTGATAATGGCTTTAGAATTAAACCCAATTCGGGTTAAAAACATTTTCATCTGCTCAGGGGTGGTATTTTGTGATTCATCGAGAATAATAAAGGCATCGTTTAATGTACGGCCGCGCATGTAGGCTAGGGGAGCAACTTCTATGACACTTTTCTCAATTAAGCGTTCAACCTTCTCAAAGCCCAGCATCTCAAATAGCGCATCGTATAGCGGACGAAGATAAGGGTCGACTTTTTGACTTAAATCCCCCGGTAAAAAACCGAGCTTTTCACCTGCTTCTACGGCTGGTCGTGTGAGCAAGATCCGGCGAACTTCCTGACGTTCTAACGCATCAACCGCACAGGCGACGGCAAGGTAAGTTTTACCGGTCCCTGCTGGACCAACGCCAAAACAAATATCATGTCCCATAATGTTGGCGACATAGTCTTGCTGGTTTGGGTTGCGTGGTTTAATGACGCCTTTACGCGTTTTAATGTAGATCTCTTTACCGTGATTTGCCGAGGACTGCTGCTCTAGTGCCTTACACTCTTCAATAGCAAGGTGAACCGCTTGAGGTTCTAGATCAACGACTTTACCTTTAACAGGCTGAGTTTCGATGTAAAGCTCTCGCAGCAAATCACTGACGGGTTTCGCTACATCAGGGCGACCAACGACTTTAAAGAAATTATCTTTATAAATGATTTCAACGCCCATTCTGCGTTCAATTTGTTTTAAATTGTCGTCAAATGGGCCACATAAGTTTGCTAAGCGAGCCTGCGAAGCAGGCTCTAGATAGCAATCGATAGTTATTAGATTTTTAGCCAACAGCTGCTAATTCCTTTTACTATGGTGTATATATTCCGACACCAGTTTCGTCAATTGATTCACTATGTTTTGCTAAAATCGACGCTGGGGACGTTTGAACACGTAAACCCATCTCGTTTTCACCATGAATAAACTCGCCACGTAGTGAGTTACTAAATACATCGACAATCTTCACATCAGCAAAACCACCGATGAGTGAATGCGGACCTTCAAAGTTAACTACACGGTTGTTTTCGGTACGACCACGTAGTTCCATTGGGTTTTTCTTCGATGGACCCTCAACTAAGATACGTTGTGTTGTATTTAGCATTTGGCGTGCGTGATGTAAAGCTTGCTGATTAATTCTGTTCTGTAACAAGTATAAACGCTGCTTCTTAGCGTCTTCAGAAACGTCATCAGGCAAGTCGGCCGCAGGCGTACCTGGGCGAGCACTGTAGATAAAGCTGAAACTCATATCGAAATTGATTTCTTGGATTAAGTTCATCGTTGCTTCGAAATCTTCATCAGACTCTCCAGGGAAACCGATGATAAAGTCAGAGCTCATTGCGATGTTAGGGCGTACTTTACGTAACTCGCGAACGGTCTTTTTAAACTCAATCGCCATATGGTTACGCTTCATTAAGTTTAAAATGCGATCCGAGCCTGATTGAACTGGTAAGTGAAGGTGATCAACTAATTCAGGAACATCAGCGTAAACATCAACTAAAGCTTGAGTAAATTCAACTGGGTGACTGGTAGTGTAACGAATTCGGTCGATACCATCGATAGAAGCAACAAGACGGATTAACGTCGCGAAGTCACACACATCATCTTCATGCGTCTCACCACGATACGCATTAACATTTTGACCGAGGAGATTAACTTCACGAACACCTTGCTCTGCTAATAACGCGATTTCGTAAAGAACATCATCGAGCGGGCGAGACACTTCTTCACCACGAGTATAAGGTACAACACAGAAACTACAGTATTTACTACAGCCTTCCATTACAGAAACAAATGCAGTTACGCCATCTGCTTTAGGTTCAGGTAGGCTATCGAATTTTTCAATTTCAGGGAAGCTGACATCAACAACTGCTTTTTCACCAGCGTTAATTTGTCCAATCATATCTGGTAAACGATGTAATGTTTGTGGGCCAAAAACCATGTCAACAAATGGGGCACGCTCACGAATAGCTTGACCTTCTTGAGAGGCAACACAACCTCCAACACCAATAATAGTGCCGGGCTTTAAATCTTTTAGGTTCTTCCAGCGACCAAGCTGATGAAATACCTTCTCTTGCGCTTTCTCACGAATTGAACATGTATTGAGAAGTAATACGTCAGCCTCTTCGGCTTCCTCTGTTAGTTCATAACCCATAGAGTCATTTAATAAATCGCCAATCTTAGATGAATCATACTCATTCATCTGGCAACCCCAGGTTTTAATCAATAGTTTCTTGGCCATAAAAATCTCATCACTGCGCACAAAAATAGCGGCACATTTTACCTAGCTATCTTGCTAATGACTAGCTTAATTTCATTTTGTAACTTTAATGGCATCACAAATCATCGAAATACTGGGTACAGGCAGGGCTTCCACTCGCCGTACATGTTATCGCTTAGGGTATTTTATCGGCACAATTTCGATATCTTGCACATGCCGTTTGAGCAAATTTAAGAAATGGTTTTCATCCTTAGGCGAAATCATAATCACTTGATTGATACCATAATGGATTTTTATCCGATGAAAAGATAAGGCGGGGGCGAGTGATGCCTCTGTCGTGTGACTAATTTTAGTGATGCTTTTGTAAGGGATATGCCACGTAAGAGGGCCGAACCCCACGATAAGGTTATCATTAGTAATTTCATAGAGGTTACGCAGTAGTACCCAGCTAGGCAAAATCAGGGTGAAAAAAATAAATGCGCTAGCAAATAGATACTCTTCAAGGGAGTCCATAGATTGTAACTTTAACAATAAACTTAAGCTGCCTAATAATGTTAATACTAATAAGATTATTAACCAGCTATCAATTGTTGAATGAAATATGTTTTTATCTGAACTATTGACCAATTGCATCCGAGACCTAAATAGATAATCGTTAGAATGCTCAAACATGCAATGATTAATCCAATAATTTTTTTTACAATATTTTCAATTGGTTGATTTAATTTAGAGCGTTTTAAATTTTTTTAATTTTGGTTTTGTAATTTTTACTGACAGTTCATTTAGGCGTTTTTGAAGATTAGACAGTCGCATTTTATGCAAAATTGAAACTTCTTTGCTTTACTTAGAGTATGACAAATGAGTGGCTGTTATTTTGTCTATTATATTTAACTTTAGGTATTTTAACATTTGATTCCAAGTGAGTTTTTATGTTTAAAAAAATTGATAAACCTCGCATTGCAGTGATTGGGTTAGGCTACGTTGGCTTGCCTTTGGCTGTTGCCCTTAGCGAACATTTCGTTACTATTGGTTTTGACACAAACCATCGCCGAGTGGCTCAGTTGCTCGATGGTATTGATCAAACGTTGGAAATATCCACGGCGGAATTAACACAGAGCACACTGGCGATTAGCCATTGTTTAGATGATATTGCGCAGGCTGATGTTTATATCGTTACGGTACCAACACCTATTACTGATGCGAATCAGCCTGACTTGACTCCATTGGTTAAAGCCAGTGAAAGCGTGGCGACAGTGCTGTCTAAGGGGAATGTTGTTATTTACGAATCAACAGTTTACCCCGGTGCAACCGAAGAAGTTTGTGTTCCTGCCATTGAACGTAGCTGTCACTTACGCTACAACGTTGATTTTTTTGCTGGTTACAGTCCTGAACGTATTAACCCAGGTGATCACGAACACCGGGTCAGTGATATCTTAAAAGTCACTTCTGGGTAAACCGTCGCCGTTGCTAACTTTGTTGACTGGCTCTATGCCAAGGTGATAACAGCGGGCACTCATCAAGCCAGTTCTATTCGCGTCGCAGAAGCAGCTAAAGTGATTGAAAACACTCAGCGAGATTTAAACATTGCACTTATTAATGAGTTGGCCATTATCTTTAATAAGCTCGACATTGACACTGAGGAGGTATTAAAAGCGGCTGGAACAAAATGGAATTTTTTACCATTTCGTCCTGGCTTAGTGGGTGGGCATTGTATTGGTGTCGATCCTTATTACCTCACACATAAGGCACAATCTATTGGTTACCATCCACAGGTGATTCTAGCAGGGCGTCGTATTAACGATAATATGGGGCGATATGTTGTGACTCGACTCGTTAAAGCGATGATCCGAAATAAGCAGCAAGTTGTTGAGGCTAAAATATTAATTATGGGTTTAACATTTAAAGAGAACTGTCCTGATTTGCGTAATACCCGCGTTGTCGATATTACTCAATCATTAGCAGAGTACGATGTTGAGGTTGATGTTTATGACCCCACTGCTGATGTCGAGCAAGCGAAGAAGATCTATAATATTGAATTGATAGAAGCGCCACGAGCGAACCATTATGATGCGGTTATTGTGGCTGTTTCTCATGATACTTTTTGTCAATCTGGCGTCGATGATGTCCGCTCATACTTAAAATCTGATGGGTTATTATTTGACTTAAAGTACACATTTGATGCAGATAAAGTCGACCTTCGTTTATAACAATACACTAGCTCACATGGAAATCATCAAGGTTCATTGTGCTTACTCACATTGAACCTTTTTAATGCTAAGTTTACTGTCAAGGCTTATAATAACGCTCAATTTCAAATTCGAGCTAACTTTAATCTTACCCATGAACTCTGTGTTACTACAATGTTATCAAGCGAAGCTTGCTGAGCAATCACTTGTCCATGATCCCATCCAGCAACAAGCCGTCGAACAACTAGTTCTTCGCGAGCAAGCATTGTTACGTAATGAGTTGTATCAGGGGTTATATTTACACGGGGAAGTTGGTCGTGGTAAGACATTATTGATGGATATGTTTTATGACGCGCTATCTATCAAGCATAAATTACGGCTGCATTTCCACCACTTTATGCATTTGATTCATCAACGCCTTAAAGCCATTCAAGGGCAAGTTAACCCGCTTGATTCTATCGCAAGTGACTTAGCAAATCAGGCTCGAGTGATTTGTTTTGATGAGTTTTTCGTTAATGACATCGCTGATGCGATGTTATTAGGCGGAATATTTAATGCGCTTCATCGGCATCAAGTGATGATTATCACCACCTCGAACACTGCTCCTGATGATTTGTACTTAGGTGGACTTGGTCGCGATCGATTTTTGCCGACCATCGCTTTAATCAAACACCATTTGTGTTATTTTCCACTTAACGGTGAACTTGATTACCGCACGCAGTTTACCCGTTATCGCTCGGTATTTTTTGAGAGCCAAGATAATCAAACTTCTTTTACTGAGCATTTAGCGCGGCACAACGTTAGTCATGTGCCTCAACAAATCAATCTTTGCCATCGCCCCCTGTCAATTAAAGGACGGAGTCAGCGCTCGATTTGGTTTGATTTTCTGATGTTGTGTGATGGCCCGCGCAGTCAAAACGATTATATCGAGTTGGCTGATCACTACGATTATTTGTTTGTGAGTGACGTAATACAGTTAGGTGGTAAAGTTGAACAGCATAAATCCGTCAAAGGCATCGAGGATGGGGATACCAATTATCTAATCACGCCTGCCAGTGATATTGAAGTCGGGCACCTTGATGATTGCGCAAGACGTTTTATTGCTTTGGTTGATGAATTTTATGATAGACACAAGCTAATTATCATTGAGAGTCATTGCTCATTGACTGAGTTATATCAAGGCGGGCGAGTTGCTAAGGCATTTCTACGCACCCAAAGTCGTTTGTTGGAAATGCAGAGTATTGACTATCAAGATAAAATGATTGGGTATGCTCAAGACTCGATATCACTATTTAATGTAAAGACCGCTAGTCAAGTTATGACTAACGGTCTGGATGAGTCGACCGCTATAGGATCGTAATTTTTTGGGTTTTGGACTCTAAGCTGATGTCACTGTATGAGCATTGACCGGTTCCTCTCATAAACACGCTATTCGCGATGAGCCAAATTCGAGTGACTTTACTAGCTCCACCGTTGATGTATTGCTGGTAATCCTCAAACAAGTTTCTATTCTCGCGTAATTTTTCACCCAGTAATTCATGACCACTTCGTTGAACAATGTGAATTTGTTGTTCGGCACACCGCGGGAGGCGGCAGGCATACTGTGCTTTCACCTTGATTTAGGGTGGGTTGCATCCTATGATGCCCGCATTCATTGATTTTCTCGGCGTTAGCCGCTAATTGATACACTCTTGATTATTTGAAGGTTTATTTATGCTCAACTTATCTAACCCTGCGTTATTAAAGCAAAGTTCATTTATTAATGGCCAATTTATTCAACAAAATGACCGTGATTTATTTGACGTCGTAAACCCTTCGAGTGGCCTCTGTATTAGTCAAGTTGTCAATGCGGGAGGGCTAGAAGCTGAGCAAGCCGTACTAGCGGCAGATGGTGCGCTAAGCACATGGAGAAAAACTACAGCGGCAACACGTTGTGAGCTTTTAAAGCGGTGGCATCAATTGATTGTCGATAATAGCCAAGATTTAGCACGCATTTTAACGGTTGAGCAAGGTAAACCTTTAAATGAAGCGGCCGGTGAAATAGCCTATGGCGCGTCATATATCGACTGGTTTGCTAATGAAGCAATACGCCAATACGGTGAAACTATCCCAAGTCCAACTTCAATCAATCGTGGTATTGCATTAAGACAACCTGTTGGTGTGGTATGCGCGATTACTCCGTGGAACTTTCCGCAAGCGATGATTGCTAGAAAAGCGGCAGCCGCTTTAGCCGCAGGTTGTACTTTTGTGGTCAAACCTTCTGAGTTAACGCCACTATCTGCATTAGCGATGGCCTATTTGGCTGAACAAGCGGGCATTCCCGCAGGGGTATTTAACGTGGTGGTTGGTGCAGATGCCCCTGAAATTGGTAAGGTGTTAACCCAACACCCTTTGGTTCGTAAGTTTAGCTTTACGGGATCAACAGCCGTTGGCAAGCAATTAAATCAACAGTGCGCTGCGACGATTAAACGGGTGTCGATGGAGCTGGGGGGAAATGCTCCCTTTATTGTCTTTGCCGATGCTGATTTGGATGCGGCTGTTGCTGGCGCAATGGCTTCAAAGTTTCGAAATGCAGGGCAGACTTGCATTAGTGCTAATCGCTTTATTATTCATGAGTCGGTGAAAGCTGCGTTTATTGATAAGCTACAAAATGAAATGGCAACGTTGGTGATGGGTGATGGTCTTGAAGCTCAATCGGCTATTGGCCCATTAATCCATCGCCAAGCCGTTGAACGGGTTAGACAACTTGTTGTTTCTGCGATAGAGCAGGGAGCAAGGCTCCACTGGCAACAATCAGTCAATGATAATCAACAACCGTGTTTTTACCCACCCACCTTGTTAGAACAGGTGGAAAATACAATGACCATTGCTCAAACTGAGATCTTTGGTCCCGTAGTGACGATTCAAACATTTAGTGATGAAGCACAGGCTATTAGTTTAGCCAATGATACCGACTACGGGCTGGCGGCTTACTTTTACGCTCGTGACATTGGCACGATTTGGCGAGTCAGTGAAGCCCTTGATTTTGGCATGGTTGGGGCAAATGAAGGGGCTATCTCAAATGCAAGCGCGCCATTTGGAGGAGTTAAACAATCGGGCTTTGGCCGGGAGGGTTCAAAGCATGGCCTTGATGATTACAGTGAAATTAAATACGTGTGTTTAGGAGGGCTTGGAACCTAGCTTTGAGCCTCAAGTTAGGCTCACTATCACCAGTTGCGAATGGTGCTGGCCATCCGCAACTTCATTGTGTCAATGCTTATTGCCAAAATGTCGTCTTTAATCGCTAATGTTGCCCTGAAAAACCTAGATTCGCGCGAGCCATTGACGATTAAATGTGACAGCTACCTAATCCATTTTTAGCGAGGTAATCTTGATGATACTCCTCAGCCTTAAAAAAGGTTGTTGCAGGAGTCACTTCCGTCACAATGGTTTTGTCAGCAAAACGTGTTGACTGTGACAACTGCTGAATAAACGCTAATGCATCTTGTTGCTGCACCTGATCATGAAAGAATACGGCACTGCGGTATTGTGTACCAACATCGACTCCCTGGCGGTTAAGTTCTGTTGGGTTATGATTGTCAAAAAATACAGCTAATAATTGCTGGTATGAGATTTTTTGAGGATCGAAAGTGACCTGAACAACTTCCGCGTGCCCTGTGGTACCTGTGCATACTTGTTGATAAGTCGGGTTATCGGTTTCGCCACCCTCATAACCAGATACAGCGTCGATAACACCGTCTTGTTGGCGAAATAGTGCTTCGACCCCCCAGAAACAACCACCACCAAATGTTGCTAATTCCATTACTATTACCTCGAACGTTTAGGTGTCTAGAAGTCTATAATTAATTTTCTCTGCGGTAAAGCTTTAATTGAGCCTGTGAATAATGCTTACACACTGGGCTAGTTACTTTTGATTATAGTCTCAGTAGTTAGCACTGGGGAGGTGGGCTGTGACGAGTTTTAGTTAGTTTTCGTTATTAATGGCGTGTAACCGTAGTGCTGAAGTACTTAGTGCGTTATTGCAATCGTGTTGGTGCAAGCTCAAAGAATGGCTACTCCAATTAAAACGAAAACTAGCAGGGGTCAGAAGTTATAATTGCAGTAATTTCAATAAGATGCTAAGGTTTTTTGAATTAAGCGGCCAGCTATTAGCAAACGATTAGTGTTAATAGGCTGGTACTAGGGTCGTGTTTTACACGAGTGAATATATAACTGAAGAGCTGGATGCGGCCTTATTCTGACTGAGTTGGGCACGTCCTGCATTGTGCGGGTTTGGCTCAGTCATGGGGTGCTCGACCGCGATTACATAGACAAAGGGCTTAATGATAGAACTTACACAAAGAGGTGCACAACTCATCTCTATTGGAGTTGTCTTTTTTCTCGTCGGTTTAATCCAAGGTGCATTGATACCCGCTGTAAAAAATTCTCGGATGGCTCTTTCTGGTCACATGACTGCCGTTCAGTGCGGAATGGCTCTGGCGATCTTTGGTGTTATCTGGTCGCTGAGTGAGCTGCCTTTATCTTTAGATATTTTTGTCGCTTATGGTTCTGCAGTGGGGTTTATACTGATTTGGCTGGGAATAACTATTGCGTCTGTAACAGGTGCAAGTAAAGCGCTTTCAATCGCTGGCGCCGGATATTCAGCAACGGTCACTAGCGAATTAACTGTTAAGATTATGGTACGTACTGGGTCACTACTATCACTAATCGCCTGTACTTTGTTGGCTTTTGGGTTACTGCCAATACTTTGGTCGTCGTAATAGTTGTGTAACAAGAATAAGTGTCGCCCAGCCGACATCTTATTCGGGAGTTGGACAAACCCGACAGCCTTACTTTTATAGTTAATAGTGGAAGTGGCCCAATGATTTGCTCATGTTGTGAGTGTTTAGATTAAACGTAAATTAAAGGATTAATGATGAAACAGATATGTGTATTAATGGTTGGCATTTTTGGCTTGTGTGCATGCGCTTCAAAAAATGCTGTGGTACCGAAAGGGAGCATCAACATCGCTGATCTTGATCTTAAATTTAAAAGTGTACAGATTGATTTAACATCAGATAAGTACAAAGGGGATATTGATAAATATTGGCAGCCTGTAAAGAAGACTATCCCGTCACATCCTATGAGTGAAGAAACTTCTAGGCTATCAGGTTGCGTTGAGTTTTTATTTGTGGTCGATGAGAAAGCTAAAAATATCAAGATCAGCCAAGCGTATCCCGAGGGGGCGTTTGACCACGTAGCGACTCAAACACTAAAAGAATGGCGCTGGACGCCGACAAGAAAAAATGAACAAAAGCTCCCGGCGCTATTAAAGATTCAGATGGATTTCGTTTCTGACATTTCTGAAAATAAACTAGAGGCGCAACAACATTGCGGATGGCAACACCCGTAGCGTCAGAAGTGACTATAGCGTCAATAACTCATTTAAAGTATTTGGCGCTAACCAGTTCATCGTATTCTTTAGCAATGAAATTGATTGAATTAGCGGCATTCTTTCCATGAATCACATTGGACGAATATCATGTTTTAACCTCACCCCTCAATATTACCACTGATTCTAATCTTTTGATTTAACGTGTTATTTGTAGTAAGTTGTTGCTGCGTCGCATATTGTCGACGCAAGGCGCTGTAGACAATTTTAGTGTAATACATTGTGTGCTTTGTTGATATCTCCGCTTTATGGCGATCAACACTTAGTCGAGCAACGACAAAAAGCCACTCATTGATTATGGTTAAGTCTCGGGTCTTATTTACCCTTACACGATGGAGATTGTATGAAAGGAATCCTTGCACTATTGCTCGTTATTGGCATCTCAGGTTGTGCCTCGAATGATCTTAAGAAAAATGCAGAGACAGCTAACCATGAAAAAAGCACTGAAACTAAGAAAGAGGGAGTGCATGTTTTTGACGTTTTTTCTGATGTTGGGGGGTTTAAAAAAGAAGACCTCCTCACTTCTTATAAAGACTGTAAAGAGTTACTTGCTCAATTGAGAAGCAAAGATATAAAAATTAAATCGATTAAAGAAAAACAAGTGACAATTACTGGGGAGAATGGCTGGGATTTAAGCTACCTCTTTGAAGCTGGTGGTTGTTTAGACTAAGCCATAAACATTGCGTAAGCGACTGGTTAGAGTCAACAGTACTCACTTTTTTCTTCGCTACGCAGTGTTACATTTTTCAACTCAAATTATATAAGGAATTATAATTGAAACCGTATAAAAATATTAAAACGAAACATTTAGGGCTGTTATTATTTTCCGCTAGATGTACTGCTGTGCTGGGTTTTTTAGCGCTAGGATTGACCTTGATACTATTCATATTTTCTTTTGTGAGTAGTCCTTTGGGTGGTATATCATTGTCTAGTATCAGCTTTGTCACTGCGATCCCTATGACTATCGGGCTGTTTGGGTGTTCGGGGGTTATGGCAGCTGTTGTTGCATTGGAAGAAGGCTATAGGCAAAGGACTGAACTTTTATTAGATGCTAAGAGCTCCTCTAATTAATTTACGGGCTCTAGTTTCACGCCAAACAATCGAAAGGATATTTCAACCTTGATGGCTCGTCTATTGTTTATAGGTTTGCTTCTGACGTTGACCTATTTTTCGGCAGGCGCTTATCTGCTAGTTAATCAATTACCCGCTTATTTATTTCCAAGCACCGAGTTGACAGTGAAGTCTACTGAACTTGCTCAGTTTAAAGTGACCGACCCATTCAATAACGAGTTAGTTGTTCGTGAGTATGGCGCTGCTGATGGCCAGTGTATTGTTTTTTTTCCAGGTCGACATGGCGGTGTTAAACGTTATGAACAGGAGTTAATTACCCCTTTAAACAACCGTCACTTTAAGGTGTTCATGATTAGCTACCCGGGACAAGATGGAGCCGCTGGGCATCTAAAGAGTATTTTGCAACTAGTGAACCTGATTGATAACGCCATACTCTCTATTGAAGTCAAGTGCTCGCCGAAAAGAACAATTTTTTGGGGCCGTTCTTTAGGGGCTACCCTTGCGGCGTACACGGCGCAGCGAGTAACAGTTCGTGGTTTGATTCTTGAGGGAGTCTCACCGTCACTGTCTCTTGCTGTTGAAAATTTCTTAGGGTCTAAATGGTATTTGACCCCACTAAAACTCTTACCTATTGCTGAACTGTTGCCACATGATTATAAGCTCCAGCATTCTTTCTCTGCTTTAAATCAAATGCCGATCAATATCTTTCAAGGAACGAATGATTTACAGACTCCTTTAAGTCAATTGCAACAACGTTGGCGTTATGGTGAGAATGTGTCATTGCACATTGTTAAAGGTGGCAGCCATTCTGATACATACAAACGCTCGTTAAGCGAAATGATGGCGGTTGCAACGCAGATGTTGTCACCCCAATAGCTGGTTTAGTGCCTTACTATTTATTAGCCACTGTGCAAAATCGTTCTTTTTGTTATTGTTATACTTTACTGATAAATATTACTTAGCCACAGCATTGATAGGTGATGCTTCTTCTAAACGTCTTTTGAAGGAAATCACTTTAGAGTCATAAGGTAGACCGTATGGATAAAGTATTAAAAACGATGATTGATAATATGCCAGAGAAAACGGGTAAGGCATTAGGGGAGTGGATTGATATACTCGCAACGAAACATTTTGATAAACATTCAGCCGCTGTAAACTTTTTAAAGACAGAGTATGGCGTTACTCACGGATTTGCTAATACTATTGTGACCTTGTCTAAGGACGAAGAAGGTTCATCCCAAGACTTAGTGTTTAACCAATATCAAGGTAAAGAAGCGCTTAAGCCTATTTATGATGTTCTTTTGTCTGAAATAGCAAAGTTTGGTGGTGATGTTGTTATTACGCCCAAAAAAGCGAGCGTCAGTGTGATTAGAAATAAGCAGTTCGCATTAATCAAACCTGCAACTAAAACTCGAATTGATTTGGGATTGAAGCTTAAGGGTGTACCCATTCAGGGATGCTTAGGAGAGTCTGGACCTTTTGGTACAATGTGCACACATCGAATACAGCTTAAGTCTGCCTCAGATGTTGATCAAGAGGTCATTGCTTGGCTATTAAGAGCTTATGAAGCATCCCTTTAAGGGATAGTAAGGAAAAAGAACGATGATGAAACTACGTTTGGTTGTACTATTGATTATCACTCATGTTGCTGTGGGGCTGTTTGGTTTTGCGGTTGGTATCTATACGTTACCAATATTGACCGCACCCGTATCACCGACCAACAGTGAAGTTCAAGAAATGTCGCTTCAGGCTAATTTTAGCGCAGATTTTGTTACTGATTTAGCCGATAGCGATGCCTTGCATTGGGGCGAGGGGCAAGTCTCAATTGGGAATACACACATTTCATTTGAAGGTCAGCTCGCTCCCGGCCCTGACTATAAGTTATATCTGTCACCAGAGTTTGTTGAAACGGAAGCTGATTTTGAACGACTTAAGTCATTAATGGTGCTGGTGGGCGATGTCAACACCTTTGAAAACTTTGTGGTTAAGCTAGACTCTGCGATTGAGCCGAATCAATATAATACTGTTGTAATATGGTGTGAAACATTCGGTGAGTTTATCACCTCTGCTCAATACCGTTAAATAATTTGCTTTATCCAATGACCGTTAAGAATGTCAGCCATGATGGTGAAATGAAAAACTTAGTTTAACGTGTAATTTTAGCTGATATCTAGGGTATAAATGAGGGATTATGAGTACAACCTATTTAATAAAATTAAGTTCACTTACGTTATTAACGTTAATTGCTTTTGCAGCTAATTCAATATTGTGTCGACTGGCTTTAGATAGTAATACTATTGACCCATCAAGCTTTACCAGTATTCGTTTGTTATCTGGTGCATTCGTTTTGTTTATTATTATCCGTATTTGGAGTAGTAACCATTCGGCGAACGCGAAAGGAAGCTGGGTAGCGAGTTTGATGTTGTTTGTTTATGCCGCAACATTCTCTTATGCTTACCTTTCGTTAGACACGGGGACTGGCGCGTTAGTTCTCTTTGGCTCCGTTCAAATAACGATGATTTTACTGTCTTTAATTGCAGGCACTCGTTTGCAGCTTAGTGAGTGGCTCGGTCTCGGTATCGCTTTCACAGGGTTTGTCTATTTGATTTTACCTGATGTCACCACACCCTCGCTGACGGGGTTTATCTTAATGACAATCGCTGGGATTTCGTGGGGTGTTTATACCTTAAAAGGTCGAGGGTCGGTAAATCCCTTGATGGACACGGCTTATAATTTTGTTCGAACAATTCCGTTTGTGTTGGTGTTGGCTATTTTTACCCTTGATGATTTAATGCTGTCCTATGAGGGAGGCTTATTGGCATTAACGTCAGGGGCAATTACATCCGGTCTCGGTTACACAATTTGGTATATAGTTCTTAGGGATTTAACACCTACCCAAGCGGCAGTTATTCAGTTGTCTGTGCCAGTGATTGCGGCTTTTGGTGGCGTAATTTTCGTTGCAGAATATATTACACCTAGACTGATGATCGCCTCATTGTTAGTACTTGGCGGAATCTTCCTGGTGATATTAGGGAAACACTTTTACACTTTATCGATAACAAATGCCCGGTCAGATGCTGATCGTTAATTTTTGTGGATACGAGCGATCTGATAGTTTGTATCGTTGTTATACTGCTGTTTTAAATACGGTTAGATAGATAGAAATGGTTACCATAGAAGTATTAAATGAAGGACATGTTCCAGCAGTGCAAGCGATTTTTCTTGCGCCTGAGCAAGTTAAGTTTGCGCAAACATCTCAAGATTTTTTAGCCGATAACAATAATGATTGCCACCGTTTTGTCATTGTCTTTAAAGGACAGATTGTGGGTTTTTTTAAATTGGTTCTCAATTATTGTTTAACGCATGATTTTTGTTCCCCTAACGCGATAGGGTTGCGCTCTTTTGTTATCGACCAGTCAAAGCAAGGTCAGGGGATTGGCACTCAGGCTGTCAGCGCGTTAGGTTGTTACTTTTCCACACACTACTCTCAGTATCATTGTCTTTACTTAACGGTAAACTGTAAAAATCCAGCCGCATTTGAATGCTACTTACGGGGCGGTTTTCAAGACACAGGAAAGCTTTATCTTGATGGCCCTGCTGGCCCACAGCGAATCATGTTTTTTAATCCCCTTTAATCCTTAACTCAGGTGTTTTAGGTGAATGGGTTCGACATTTCATGTCTCAATCAGTAAACTCACGCAAAATTACAACATGAAATTAAATCGTTAATTTCAAATATAAGAGGATATTTTATGGGTAGGTCGTTTAAAGTCCCACATACACTGGTTTTACTTTTGGCGATGATGTTTATCGCTCTTGTTGCTACGTGGGTTGTACCACAAGGTGCGTTTGAAACCGTTCAAACTGACAATGGGCGCTCAGTGGTTGTTCCCGGCACTTATGCAAGCGTTGATGAGAAAACAGTACTAACACCTTGGGATTTTCTTAAAGCAATCCCTCGTGCGTTTGCTGCCGCTCAAGACATTATTTTCTTTGTTATGATTGTCGGTGGTGTGCTGGCGATTGCGCGAGCAACAGGGACAATAGATGCGCTTATCGGTCGATTACTTGAAAAACATGGCGAAACGCCACAGCGATTAGTTTTCGCTGTTATTTTCTTTTTTGCTTTAGCGTCAGGCACGATAGGAACCGCAGGAGAGTATATTCCTTTTGTGTTGATACTAGTCGCGCTTTGTAAGGCGATGCGACTTGATGCAATGACGGCAGTGGGCATGATCATTGCCGGTTATGGCATTGGTTATGGTGTCTCTGCATTTAACCCGTTTACCGTACTAATCGCTCAACAAATTGCGGAGGTACCCGTTTATTCAGGTTTATGGTTGCGTTTAGCGATCTTCTTACCTTTTGTATTAATTGGTGTTCATCATGTTTGGCAATATACCCAACGTGTGATTGACGATCCTAATAAGTCATTAATGGTCGGAATCCCTTGTCCATTAAGTGGTCAGCCTGCCACCGACTACCCTAAATTGAACAAACGTCACTTAATGGTGCTTGCTAGCTTTTTAATTACCTTAGTCGTGGCTATTTGGGGTATCGCTACGAAGGGTTGGTATCTATATGAACTTGGTGGTCTTTTTGTTGCTTGGGGTCTGTTCACTGCATTTATTGGTAAATTGTCAGCTGATGATGCGGCAAACCGTTTTATTACCGGTGTATCAGAGCTCGTCACTACAGCCATCCTTATTGGTGTGGCTCGTGGTATCGCGCTTATCCTAGAAGATGGCCAAATCTTACACAGTATTGTTCATGGCTTGTCATTACCATTGTCTCATGTGCCTGCTGAAATTTCAGCGGTGGGTATGTTGGTGATTCAAACATTATTAAATACGTTTATTCCATCAGGTTCGGGTCAGGCTTATGTCACTATGCCATTAATGGCTCCGCTAGGTGATTTAGTGGGTGTACCTCGCCAAGTGGCTGTATTGGCTTATCAGTTTGGTGACGGTTTCTCGAATATGATTGTCCCGACTAATGCCGTTTTAATGGGTATCTTAGGTATTGCTGGTGTTCCATATAGCCAGTGGTTTAAGTTTTGTGTCCCACTGTTAGTTAAACTAATGGCGGCGGCAGCCTTGGTATTAATTGCGGCAACATTCTTTGGTTATGGTTTGGCTGTACAGCCTCAAATTGGATAGAAACCATTAAAGGAAGTGATTCAGCTTTCTTGGTAAATATCAATTGAGATAAAACCAGCAGTGCTTCGTACTGTTGGTTTTTTTTTGAGACTAAAAAAATCATTTATTACGATGGAATATGATGTAAATCAAAGCACAGTTTAGCCATTGTTTGACTATTTTATGCCCTGATACTTTGTAGGTATGCCTATTCATCCTTAAGAGTTACATCTGCTGATTGCAATAGTGAATATACTAGTTAATGAGCAATTAGTAATATAAAGGGGAATAAAAATGAACAAAAAAATGTTAGGCTTAGTTGTACTTGCTGCTTCTGTATCTTTTACTTCGGTAGCAAAAGATTCTAGCAACGTGATGATGCAAGCAGCTGGGGCTGAGATCTTTAAAAAGTGTAGTGCGTGTCATTCCACTGATAGTAGTAAAAATGCTTTTGGTCCTGATTTGACAGGGGTGGTGAACCGTAAATCTGCGTCACTACCACGTTTCGCTTATTCAGATGCACTACGTAAATCTGGCTTAGTTTGGACCGAAGCAAATCTGCGTCGTTGGATTGCTGGAAATGACATTCTAGTTCCGGGCACTCGTATGCGTCATGTTCAAATTACGGATGCGGCAGAGCAAGATTATTTATTGGCTTACCTTAAGTCATTAAAATAGATTTTAAATAAGGCAGTATCATTAGAAGTTACTCTATGACTGCCTTGTTTCATTGTGTTTACATCCATTATGTTTAATTCTTAGAAATATGTGAAAGCGTTACTCACTTTTAACTCACTTACAAATTTACTTGGTATCACCTCAATTGAGCGTTAAGTACTTTGTTCTCTTCACCCCCCCTTTATTACTACTCATCGACGATATAACCGCTAAAGGTAGTAAAACTGTTAAAAAATTAGAGTAAAGGTTTTAATCTGTAGATTGTCCCTGTAGAATGTGTGCCTTTTAAAATAAGCAATAACTGCGAAGGGATATGGTTTGTCGCCTAGTTTAATTGTATTAGCGGCGGGGTTAGGTAGCCGTTTTGGTAGTAGTAAACAACTTGAGCCCCTTGATGGCTTAAATAAAACCATCATGGAATTGAGCATTTTAGATGCCCACCTGGCAGGGGTTGAGCATTGCATTCTTGTTATAAACCAGGCGATAAAAGCAGATGTTGAGCGCCTCGTTTTACCTCGATTGCCAAAAGGCATCTCTGTTGATTTAGCGGTTCAATCTATTACAGATGTTCCTAAGCAGTTTGCTGGCTTAGCACAGGCCCGCACTAAACCATGGGGTACAGGGCAAGCTTTATTGGCTGCAAAGCCTTTCTTTAAAGAAAAAGCGATTGTGATTACTGCTGATGATTTTTATGGACGCCATGCATTTAAACAATTAGTGTCGCACATTGCACAGTCTGATGACTGGTCAATGCTAGCTTACCCAATTACGCATACATTGTCGCAAAGCGGCGGGGTTAATCGAGGTTTATGTCAGGTTGACCAATTTGGTTATCTTGAGCGAGTGACCGAGTGTCTAAATATAACACAGACACCGTTAGGCCTTGTCGGAGAGCTCCCTGAAGGGAGTGGTGGACAGCCGGTTAATGTAGATCAAACGGCACTAGCATCAATGACTATCTGGGGAATTGATAGTTTATTGATGGAACGTTTGGCGGATAATTTTTCACATTTTTTGTCATATTATGACAGCGCTGTCGGTGGTGAGTTTTTTTTACCAGACCAAATACAGTTAGTAATTGATAAAAAGTTAAAGCAAGTTAGGGTTCTAACTGCTCAAGATTCTTGGTTAGGTATAACCTATCGTAGTGATTTAGCACAGGTTAGTGCGCAGTTACAGAAACTATATAAGAACATCAAGGAGTAACCGTACAGGTTACAGGTAGCAATAATGACGTATCAACAACAAGCAAACGCATTGTCTACGCAATATGGATTAGGCGAAGACGGAATAAGCATTAAGCCAATTGGTAATGGCCACATTAACACCACACTGCTATTACAGTCAGGTAACAAAGGCATTGTGGTGCAAAAACTAAATACTCAAGTATTCCCTGATGTTCAAGGGTTAGTTAATAATGCCCGTAAAATTGAAGCCCATTTAACTGAAAAACGCAATAATGCGCAATATAATCTAGAGATTATTAAGCATGTTGAGAGTAAAGATAATCAGTATTTGGTGGATCTGGATAATGAGTGTTGGCGAGCACTAGAGTTCATCGGCGGTAGTTTCAGTGAAGATGTCGTTGAAAACGCAGAACAAGCTACGATTGCTGCTAATGCCTTTGGTCAGTTTGCCGCAGCCCTTAATGATTTTGACGCTCATCAGTTAGTTACTGTGATCCCAGAATTTCATAATTTAGCGATGCGTGTCTCCCAGCTGCAAGATAAGATTTTGGCTGATAACGTAGCTCGTTTAGCTAGCTGTCAAACAGAAGTTGACTTTTGTATCGCTCAACAGTCGTTACTGGATGAGCTAGCGAGAGTGTGTCCTGACTTGCCGTTACGTGCTTGCCACAATGATACGAAAATTAATAACATGTTATTTTGTACGACCACCAAAAAAGCAAAAGCGGTGATTGATCTTGATACCTGTATGTCCGGCTACTGGATGTTTGATTTTGGTGATATGGTACGTACATTCTGTTCTCCTGAAGCTGAAGACTCAACTAACTTAGCCAATGTTGAAGTAAGAGAAGAGATCTTTCAGGCCATTGTTGAAGGCTATGTCGCGCCACTAAAAGATGTGTTAACCGACGCTGAATTAGAAAGTTTTTGGCTGGGCGCAAAAGTGATGTGTTTTATGATAGGCGTGCGCTTTTTAACTGATTACCTTGATGGTGATAACTATTTCTCGATTAAATACCCTGAGCATAACCTTGACAGAGCCCGCAATCAGTTTGCACTCTATCAGAGCCTGTTGGCAAAAGAGTCCGTGTTAAAACCGGCATTGTTGAAATAAATATTCAGTAACAAAAAGGCAGCCTTCGCTGCCTTTTTTATTGCGTATTTTACTTTGCTGGCCACCAGTTTCACTATACAATTTATTCCATTAATTCAATACCATTACAATAATAATTAGAGAACGAGTTATGAAACATTTAAATCGCCGTGACTTCTTAAGAGCAGCTACTGCTACCGCTGCTGCTGGTTTAGTGGCTGGTTGTGCAACCACCAACCCTCAATCTGCAAATATATGGACGCCAAAGCAGCAAGGGCAGTCAGTCATTGGTTTAATTGCACCTAAAATGGATGTAGTACGTGTTGGTTTTATTGGTGTTGGTCAGCGTGGTTATGGTCATGTTAAGCGTATGAGCTATATTGATGGTGCCGAAATTGTCGCTATAGCCGATCCTCATCAAGAGGTGCTTGAACGCTCTTCGAAGTTTTTAACCGATAATGGCCACCAACAGCCTGCGCTTTATGGCGGTGGTGATTATGCCTATCGCGAAATGCTAAATCGTCAAGATATTGATATCGTGATTATTTCAACACCATGGAAATGGCATGCTCCCATGGCTATCGACACGATGGAAAGCGGTAAACATGCATTTGTTGAAGTGCCGCTAGCGGTAACGGTTGAAGAGATGTGGGCAATTGTTGATACTGCTGAACGTACTCAAAAGAACTGTATGATGATGGAAAACGTCAATTACGGCCGTGATGAATTAATGGTACTTAATATGGTACGCCAAGGCCTGTTTGGCGAATTATTGCACGGTGAAGCGGCCTATATCCATGAGTTACGTTGGCAGATGAAAGAGATTGATCATAAAACGGGCTCGTGGCGTACACAGTGGCACGCAAAACAAAATGGTAACCTTTATCCGACCCATGGTTTAGGCCCTGTGTCGCAATACATGAATATTAACCGTGGTGATCGTTTTGATTATTTAACTTCGGTGAGTTCGCCTGCATTAGGGCGTGCTGCTTATGCTAAACGAGAGTTTGCTGCGGATCATCAACGCAACCAACTAAAATATATTAATGGTGATATGAGCACTACGCTGATCAAAACTGTTAACGGGCGAAGCATCATGGTGCAACATGATACAACGACCCCACGCCCTTACTCGCGCCATAATTTAATTCAAGGTACTAATGGTGTGTTTGCTGGATTCCCTAATCGTATTGCATTGGAAGAAGGGGGCAGTGGTAATTTCCATGAGTGGGATTATGAGATGGACGCTTGGTATGATAAATATGATCACCCCTTATGGCAAAAGATGGGTAAAGAAGCCGAACGTAATGGCGGTCATGGCGGTATGGATTTCTTGATGTTCTGGCGCATGATTTATTGTTTACGCAACGGTGAAGCGCTTGATCAAGATGTATATGACGGCGCAGCATGGTCGGTTATTACTCCATTGAGTGCACAATCGGTGAATAACCGTAGTCAATCTGTTGATATACCTGACTTTACTCGTGGCGCTTGGAAAAATGCAACGCCGTTGGGAATAGTTGGTGCTTAACTCATACTCATTGCTCAGCAGTTAATGGATGCCGCGATACTCTCGCGGCTTTTTTATGAGAAATAAACAACTTATTCTACTTTAGCCTAATCTCAAGATATAAAATGGTTCACTTAAACGCTATACTAGACAGTAATTATCGTTAGTTATCTCAAGGGGCATACGTGTTTTCATATTTTCAAGGTCAAGATTTCTTATCATTTACACGTCAAAACGAATGGGATATCGAACAACCGTTATCCTTTACTTTGGATAATGGAACACAGGTTGCGGTGTGGGATACTGGGGTTATTGTTTTTGAGCCAATAGAGGCAAAAAATCATGACGTCATTTTATCATGTGGTGTTCACGGGAACGAAACCGGCCCAATTGAACTGTGTAATAAATTCGTGTCGCAAATCCTAACTGGCGAATTAATACTAACAACTCGTGTCATGTTCTTATTTGGTAATCCAGCATCGATGAATATTGGTCAGCGTTTTGTCGAAGAAAACATGAACCGTTTGTTTAGTGGTGCGCATTCCAAAGCGCCGGGTTTAATAAACCGTGAGCGCATCAGAGCAAAAAAATTAGAGCAGTATGTAGCTCGCTTTTATAATGAGTCTGAGCGAGCTGATGTTAGCCGAATTCATTATGACTTACACACAGCAATTCGAGGTTCGAAAAATGAAAAATTTGCTGTGTACCCTTATCTTGGGCAACGTGATTATTGTAAAGAACAGCTACAAATTATGCTTGCGAGTGGTGTTAACACTATTTTGCTTTCAAATGCGCCGACAACGACTTTTAGTTATTTCTCTTCCGCACAATTTGGTGCTCACGCTTTCACCGTCGAGCTAGGTAAAGTTAGACCATTTGGTGAGAATGACATGACTCGATTTATTGAGATAGAACAGACATTAAAAGCAATGATCACTGGACAAGAACTTGGTCTTGCAAACTATGATGAAAGCGACTTCAATTTATTTAAAGTGCACCGTGCAATTGATAAGCACGCTGATGATTTTAAATTTTACTTTGCTGATGATGTTGTTAATTTCACAAGCTTCCCTGTGGGCTTCTTACTCGCTAGCGAAGGAGAGAAGCAGTATAAAATAGAGCAAGAGGGTGAGGCGATTGTTTTCCCAAATGCGAATGTAGCCAATGGTAATAGAGCCGTATTAATGGTGGTTCCGACTGAGTTACCAAACTAACTGCTCCACCTGCATTAAAAGCGTGTTAAGAAGAGAACTGTAAACCTAGTGTTACAGTTCTTTTTTTTTTAGTCGCTAAAACTAAAGTCTCAATGGCTCGATTATCTTGTCTCAGCGTTTACGTAAAGGTAAAGTGATAGAAAAATAAGCTGGCTTTAATGTTAAGCAACTCCGTTGCTAACTGATTGAGTTGTTATGCGAGTAGGCCGTCAGGGTCATAGATTTGTAATAGCAATTTACTCAAATAAGACAGGAAAGCTGACTTATCATGATTAATACTAAAGTGATGCCAATTAATTAAGATCGGTAATCCAATAAATCAAGGACCATCATGAACAGACCAGACCAACACGTCGGTGCCGTGATCCATCAAGCGAACTTTATTGCTGGAAATGCCTTAGAAGTGCCAACACTAAAAGTACTCGCCCAAGACGGTAGTATCTACCCTAACGCCGCATTACCTGAGATAGATAAAGATCTTGCGTTAAAAATTTATGACACCATGGTATTTACCCGGGTTTTAGATGAGCGCATGGTTGCGTCTCAGCGTCAGGGCCGTATTAGTTTTTACATGACGTGTAAAGGCGAAGAAGCATCAATTATTGGTAGTGCCGCGGCCTTAACCGATCACGATATGATTATGGCGCAATACCGTGAACATGCGGCATTACGCTATCGCGGGTTTACTACCGCAAACTTCATGAATCAGATGTTCTCCAATGCTAAAGACCTTGGTAAAGGGCGTCAAATGCCAATCCATTATGGTTCTAATGAGTTAAATTACATGACGATTTCGTCACCACTTGCGACTCAAATCCCACAAGCAACAGGCTATGCTTATGGTCAGCGTTTACAAGGTAACCAAGCGTTAACGTTGTGTTATTTTGGTGAAGGTGCTGCTTCAGAGGGAGATTTCCATGCGGGATTGAATATGGCTGCGGTTTTAAAAGCCCCAGCGATTTTCTATTGTCGTAATAATGGCTATGCAATCTCAACTAGTACAGATGAGCAATATGCGGGTGATGGTATTGCGCCACGTGGTGTGGGTTATGGTATTGAAACTATTCGTGTTGATGGTAATGACTGTTTAGCGGTTTTATTAGCAACACAAGAAGCACGTAAATATGCGCTAGCTCATAACAAACCAGTTTTGATCGAGGCAATGAGCTACCGTCTTGGGGCACACTCTACATCGGATGATCCAAGTGGTTATCGCTCTAAAGATGAAGAAGAATTATGGGCTAAAATTGACGGAGTTCAACGCTTTAAACTATGGCTTGAACAGCAAGGTTGGTGGACTGAGGAACAAGAAAGTGAACGATACCAAGCTTACCGTGAAGAAGTATTACGGGAGTTAAAAGTGGCGGAAAAAATTGAGCCGCCATCATTACAAGAGCTTGTCACTGATGTGTATGCCGAAGTTCCAGCGCATCTATCACAACAACTTGAACAATTAGAAACTCACATCGCGAAATATCCAAGTGCTTATCCTAGTGCATCAAAGGGAGCTAAATAATGGCTGAAATGAATTTACTACACGCAATTAACAATGCGCTTGATCTTGCCATGGCTGACAATGAGCGTGTGTTATGTTTTGGTGAAGATGTTGGACATTTTGGTGGCGTGTTTCGATCAACCAGTGGCCTTCAAGATAAGTACGGCAAAGATCGTTGTTTTAATACTCCATTAACTGAGCAAGGTATTATCGGCTTTGCTAATGGTTTGGCTGCCCAAGGGGCAGTGCCGATTGCTGAGATTCAATTTGCTGATTATATTTTCCCAGCCTTTGACCAAATTGTGAATGAAACAGCAAAATTTCGTTATCGTAGTGGTAATGAGTTTGATGTTGGCTCCTTGGTTATTCGTACTCCTTACGGTGGTGGTATTGCCGGTGGTTTATATCACTCTCAATCACCAGAAGCCTATTTCACAGGGACCCCAGGCATTAAAGTGGTTGTTCCTCGTAACCCTTATCAAGCGAAAGGCTTGTTAATGGCCAGTATTGCTGATGACAATCCTGTGTTGTTCTTCGAGCCTAAGCGTTTATACCGCGCAGCGATTGGTGAAGTACCAGAGGAAGCCTACCAAATCGAGCTGGGTAAAGCTGAGGTTGTGTCACCGGGTACTGATATCACCCTATTGGGTTGGGGTGCACAGATGGAAATCATTGAAAAAGCAGCTGCAATGGCTGCTGAGCAAGGTATTTCATGTGAAGTTATCGATTTAAGAACGCTTGCACCTTGGGATGTTGATACGGTGGCTGAGTCAGTGACTAAAACAGGCCGTTTACTGATAAGCCATGAAGCACCGTTAACGGGTGGCTTTGCGGGTGAAATTTCAGCAACCATCAGTGATAAATGTTTCTTACATCTTGAGTCTCCGATTAGTCGAGTGTGTGGCTTGGATACACCTTATCCATTAATTCAAGAGAAAGAATATGTTGCGGATCATCTAAAAATCTTTGAAGCAATTAAAGCGTCAATTAATTTTTAATGTTGAGTAATTCCCTGCGAATGCAGTTCGCAATGAAAGTGTAAGGAATAATAATGGCACAAGATTTTTTATTACCAGATATTGGCGAAGGTATTGTTGAATGTGAACTGGTTGAATGGCTAGTTGCAGAGGGTGATACAGTGGCTGAAGATCAGCCTGTTGCTGATGTAATGACGGATAAAGCATTGGTACAAATACCATCAATGCATAATGGTAAGATTACACAGTTATATCACCAGAAAGGTGATATTGCTAAGGTACATTCGCCGCTTTATGCGATTGAACCAGAAGGTGAGGTTATTCAAGCACCTGCTGAGGTTCTTGATGTGGCAAGTGATGAATCTCGTGTTCAACAGTCCAGTAGTTCAACAAGCACTGAAATAAAACAGTTTATCTTACCTGATATTGGTGAAGGGATTGTTGAGTGTGAAGTGGTTGAGTGGTTAGTTAATGTGGGTGACAGTATTGAAGAAGATCAGCCTGTTGCCGATGTTATGACCGATAAAGCCTTGGTACAAATTCCGGCTGTTGAGTCGGGGGTTGTGACTGAGCTTTTCTGTGACAAAGGTGCAATCATCAAAGTACACACGCCACTGTTTAGTTATCAAGTTGCCGGGGCTGCTAGCTCTGCTACAGAGCATAATGTGCCAGCAGATGAGCCAATAGTCTCTGTTGAGTCGCAAGCTAGCCAGCAAGACGTGACAAAAAACAATAATAAAGCGATTGCAAGCCCAGCGGTGCGCAGGGTTGCTCGTGAGTTGAATGTTGATCTGACCAAAGTGGCTGGGTCTGGTAAAAATGGACGTGTGTATAAAGAAGATGTTTTAGCCTATAACAATCCAAGTGTATCAGCAGCTAAAGTTGAAGTTACTACGGCGGTACCTGCCACTGTGGATGTCTCGATGAGCGCTGAGCCAGTCGATGGTGTTCGTATTGAACCTCTCAAAGGGATTAAGGCCGCAATGGCCAAACAAATGGTTGAGTCTGTATCTACGATTCCTCACTTTACTTATAGTGAAGAGATTGATATGACAGATTTAATTGCACTTCGCTTAAGTTTGAAAGAACAATATGCTAAGCAAGATATTAAATTAACCTTGATGCCATTCTTTATTAAAGCGATGTCATTGGCGCTAAAAGAATTTCCGATTTTAAATAGTCAGCTCAATGCTGCAGCAGATGAAATTCATTACTTCCAACAGCATAATATTGGTATGGCGGTCGATAGTAAAATTGGTTTATTAGTACCTAATATTAAAGGTGTTCAAAACCAGTCAATTATTGAGGTTGCCAATGAAGTAACGCGCCTAACTGAATCGGCTCGTGCGGGCCGCTTAAACCAACAAGATTTAAGCGGAGGTACAATTACCATTTCTAATATAGGTGTCTTAGGTGGTACCACCGCAACCCCTATCATTAACAAACCTGAAGTGGCTATTGTTGCTTTAGGTAAAGTTCAAAAGTTACCTCGTTTTAATGAGCAAGGTGAAGTTGAAGCACGACAAATAATGACTGTCAGTTGGTCAGGCGATCATCGTGTTATTGATGGGGGGACTATTGCTCGTTTTTGTAATTTATGGAAGTCTTATTTAGAGAAGCCAAATACCATGTTAATGGCTATGTCGTAACGGCAAAGACCCTATAAAGTTTTATTATAAAGCCACTTACATTTGTTAGTGGCTTTTTTACTCATATTGGAAGGTAATATCACTGCTGTACAGATATAGACATCAAAGATAAACATGGTAAGTTATTAAATTGGTTCGTGGAATAATAACTCGAAAGTGGATTAGGGAAGATGATGGAGATAGATAGTCAACGTAAACAGCTGTTACTCACTAAGCGCTCATTCATCCAGCGTCTGCTCCTTTTTGTCGCTGTACTGGCTTGTTACGTGGCCATGTCTCAAAGCATTTCGGCTAAACCCTCGCACTACAAGATCGTGATAGATGCTGATTTTACGGGCTCAGTTACGTCAAGTCACTCGATTCGCCAAGGTATAGAGACTGCATTGGCAGAAGTTAATCACCGGATTGCTGATTACACATTTTCTGTTGAAATTAAAGATCACAGAGCAAATTCACGCAGAAGTAAAAAGAACCTTGAATCGGTTATAAATGACCCTCAGTCGTTAGTGGTTTTTTCGGGTTTGCATTCACCCCCTTTATTAGCCCATAAAGACTTTATTAATCAATCTCAGGTTTTATTACTCGATCCGTGGGCTGCGGCGGGGCCGATCACGCGCAGTAAGAGTAACGAAAACTGGATCTATCGGCTATCAATCGATGATAGAAGCGCTGGTGGCTTTATCGGTAAAAAAGCGTATCAAGAGGGTTTTCGACGACCTTACTTATTACTCGAAGATACAGGCTGGGGGCGCTCCAACGAGATAAACATGCTTAATGTTCTTAAAACGTTCAATGTAGAAGCTAAGGGAGTGTCGTGGTTTAATTGGGGTATTGGTAAGAATCATGCCAAGTTAATTTTACGTCAAATCAAACAAAGTGGCGCTGATGTTATTTTCTTAGTCGCCAATGCGCCCGAGGGTAAAGTGTTTGTTCAGGCAATGGTTGAACTATCACATGAATTTAATTTACCAATAAGGAGTCACTGGGGGATTACTGGTGGGGATTTTCCTGAGGTTATTCCTCATCAACAACGCAAAAAGATAGATTTACAATTTATTCAGACTCGCTTTTCTTTTGTGCAACGTCCTCATAGCGAACTAGCCGCTTCGGTATTAGAGGTTGCGATAAGCCACTTACCCGAGGTTCGTTCTAGCGATGATATCAAAACCGTGACAGGGTTTGTTCATGCTTACGACCTGACTAAAATATTGATTGCCGCGATCAAACAAGCAGGGCTCTCTGGGGACAAAGAGCAGGATAAATTAGCGGTTAAATTAGCATTAGAGAATTTAAATAAACCAGTTGATGGTTTAATTAAACGCTACTCCAAGCCTTTTATGCGATGGTCTCCATTAAAACCTAATGCACATGAAGCTCTCAGGGAGATGGATTATGCGATGGGGTATTTTGATCACAATAATGATGTGATTTTGATTGAGTAAGGGATTAAATGAAACGCACACCCTCAATTTCATTTACATTAGCTCGTTTTGTTTTTATCTGTTGTGTTGCATTGGCATTAACAATAACTATTGCGGTGGCGACAGTTGTGGTCAGTACAATGAAACAAGGCAATGAGCAGATCCTCAATAGAGAGATGACCTCTATCGTTAGTCGTTACCAAATCTTTATCCAACATCGATTAACGCTATTACAACAACTCGCCAGAGAACCATTGATGATCCAATCGTTGATGCAACCTGAGGTGAATATTGGAAAGATTAAAGACCATATGAACACGTTGCCTTTGCTTGGGAAGCCTTATGAGCTAACGTTACTCGATTTTGAAGGGCGTATAATTCATGCAAATAAGGCAACAACTTCGGTTGAATATCACACTTTTGATTGGGTATTAGGTTTGTTAGAGCAATCAGGTACAGATTTTCAAGTGATTGAAATTGATGGGCAAGCCTATTGGAGTTTAGGAGTGTCCATTACTTATAACCAAAGTGTTGAAGGCGTATTGATCGCCAATATTCCATTGCAGGATATTAATGAACAAGGGGCATCAATTCAGCCCCTGGCTGGGTTATCGATTGAGATAGTTCAAAATAATAAGGTGCTTACGAAGTTTGGCACCCTTGGTCAAGGCTCTGAATATGTTCTCACTTGGCCTAGTCAGAGGCTTATGTTTCGTTTTACAGTTGATGAACATTACAAGAAACAAGAAGTTGAGTCTATTGTTACTCAACTAGTCTTAATTATCACCACTGCTATTCTAGTTGTTACGCTCTTTGCCTATTTATTTGGCTATCGATACTTTGTACAGCCCGTGGTGCTTTTATCAAATGCCGCTAAGGGGCTTGAGAACGGGGAAGAGCAGAGAGTCCTTGATGAAGGTTTAAAGGTCAGGGAGTTTAATGAGCTTTTCCAGACTTTTAATTTGATGACCAAGCGAGTCATTGAACGAGAACAGGCATTAAAAGAGAGTTATTTAGCGTTATCAAAAACTAATGAGAGTCTCAAAGACAGCGAGTCCCAGTTGATTCAATCTGAAAAAATGGCCAGCATTGGTGTCCTTGCAGCGGGTGTTGCTCATGAAATAAACAACCCGATTGGTTTTGTGAAGAGTAATTTGGAGGTATTACACGATTACGTCACATCACTCCTTACTTACCACCGTGGTGTTAATGAGCTATTAGCACTCGCCCCTGAATTAGCACCCGAACAAAAGCGACTAGCTGACACTCTAGATATTGTTCATATCCTAGATGATATGCTGCCATTACTTGATAGTAGCAGTGGTGGTATAAAGCGTGTGTCAGAAATAGTTGATAGTTTAAGAACCTTTGCCAGAGTTGAGCAAGATGAAATGAGCCTCATCGATATTAATGAAGGACTTACCGCAACGCTCAATATGGTGAGTAATGAGTTAAAATATTGCTGTGATGTTAAGGTGTCATTGAGCCCTGTGCCGATGGTCATGGGTTTCCCTGGGAAGCTTAATCAAGTCTTTATGAATGTCCTAGTCAATGCCGGACAGGCCATGACTCATCATGGTGAGGTTAGGGTGAAAACTTATTTTACTAGTGAAGATGTCGTTATCGAGATTGCAGACGATGGATGCGGTATTGAAGCAGAAAAACTGTCGCAAATATTTACACCCTTTTATACGTCTAAGCCTGTTGGTCAGGGCACTGGGTTAGGGTTGTCAATTTCGCATCAGATTATGGAGCAGCACAATGGTAGTATTACTGTGGCATCAGTGATAGGTCAAGGGACATGCTTTACGATAAAAGTACCAACGCATTCTGGAGATAAGTCGTAGTGTTTTTTATTGATTCGAGGTTTTATGATAGATTAAGACAAGGTTTACATAAGAAGGTTATCGATAGTGATTTTAAAGCCTGCATTTAACCACCGCCGAGTACTTGCGCCGAGTGATTGGACGGAATTAGCTCAAGGGGAATGGCTAAAGCAAGAAGTAACGGAGGCGTTAACGCCTTGGCTATCGCGTGTTTTTGGCTATCATTTACTGAAAATTGGCTCACTAAGTGGTCAACTTGATATGAGTAGTGCGCCAATAAAGCATCAAGTAACCGTTGCACCAGAGCGAGGCGCTGATTTAATCGCAGATATTTCGCGTTTACCCTTTCAAGAGTCGTGCATTGACGCATGTGTACTCACTCTGAGTTTAAACTTCCATCATAACCCCCATCAATTACTTCGTGAGATTAATCGAGTCACTGTTCCTGGTGGGCATATTATTATTGTTGGGCTTAATCCTGTCAGTCCTTTGGGCTTAGTGAGCTTAAACCCGCAGTTAGGTCATAAGTATCCCTTTAATGGGCGTTTTTTTGCAAAGTCGAGAGTTAAGGATTGGCTAGCTGTATTAGGCTATAAGGTGATTGCAGAGCAAAAACTTGTCTATTCTAGTTTGTTATTAAAACCTCAACACACCAAATATTTACAACGAATCATGGCTTATAATTTACCGGGGGTTGGGTCTTTTTATTGTATTATGGCCAAGAAGTTAGTGCGCCCTTTAACACCAGTGAAACGTCGCTGGGCATTTAAACAAAAACCACTACTTAATCCGGTAGCCACGATGAATAAGGAAATAGAATAGCCATAATACTATTAATTCCATTAATTAAGAGATCAGGTTATTAGTGGTAATGGTATAAGGCTAGGTGTGCTCTGTATTACTTTTCAGGGGTAACTCACCTTGCCGTTGCGATCAATTACCATAAGCCGTTCAGGTTTGATACTTGTGCCAAATAGTAAAGTGAACTCTTGGTACTTTGCTTTGTATTTATTCAATTGATAGCTTAAACATAACAAATTATCTGATTTACATTTTAGAAACCTTGGGCGCTGCTCTATGACTTTATTGGCTAAAAAGACAAACTCAGGTTTATAAGAGTCGACAACCTGAGCTGGTACCTGTGGGTGGTTGTTAGGAATTAATAAGGCGAGCGTCTTAGCTTCGTGATTAGCGTCTTGTTGCATTAACTTGAATCGTTTCCAATTAACCTGAACCCCGTTTACTGCAGGACGTTTGTTTGACTCTTTCATTAATTGGGCCAAAGAAACCTGCTTTCCTGAGATAAAAATGCTGGGTACAGCGAAGATATTGTAATTATCAACAACCCGCTGATTTAATGCTTTTAATTTGTGATTAATCGGACGATCGCAGTTAGGGGATTTACGGACCATCATAGCATCCAATATTCTTTTGTTGACAGGGGAGCGGCACTGAAAGATATCATCAACTCTTTGTTTACTTCGTTCGCCTAAAATAGGCGCCCAAAAAACAAATACATTGAATTTGGTTAATTTTTCAATATCCGAGATCGCATTAATACAGTAAGGGCAGTAGGGGTCTTTGAAGACTAAAACTGTTTTTCGCTTTGGGTCCCAGCCATTGACTAAAAATGGGTAATACTCTGACTCAGTGGGAATGAAATTAGCCGACTGTACTGGTTCTGCGACAGAAAAAGTAAAAAGTAAAGTGATCGTTAGCCAAAACTTGTAAAGACAGGTGCTGTTTGTCTTAACCATTGTTTTTTTCCGCCATGGCATTGAGCGCTAAAGGTAAAATTAACTCATTGTACTCAGCGGTTAGCCGTTTTACTTGTTGTTGCAGCGCTTTCACTTTAGCTTGGTCGTTTATGTGAGTCTTGTACTCTGAGATCAGTAGGGCAATTTCTGCTTGCTTGAGTTGTGATTGCTCTTTGATTAGACTCATTTCTTGTACTGACAAGGTCACGACTGTCGCTTTTTTAGGGAGAAATCGTGCCGCTTGAGCTGCTTTTTCAGCTTGTACTGCGCTTAATTGCTGTTTAATATTTTCTGCTTCAGGTACATCAATTTTAGGGCGCAGAGCAATCTCTTTCTCCAATAGGGGAGTTTGGCTGTCGTGGTGAAGCACTTTTTCGGACTCCAACAATGAGCTCGTTGATTGGTTGCTTGACAGCCAATAAGTAGCAAGCAATATCGCAATTGCTAAAGTTAGTATGATAGGTACTTTAATATTTGTCATTACTATGCCTATTCAACAGTGGTAAATGTTTTTGTGCCGCCGTAAACGGTGCGCCCTGTAAAGTCGGGTACATTGCGGTACAGTTCTACCGTGTAAGTCGTTCCATTTGCTAAATCTTCGGCTGGTGTAAAAGTAATTGTGTTACCAACAACGCTATAGGTCCCTTCCACCACGACCGACCCCGCCTTGATTGCCGGTGCTGAGCGCATATCCACAGGCTCTTGATATTCAATGACGACTGTACTGGTAATAGCTACATCACTGGCGGTATGTGCGGGTGTAATGCTTACAAGGGTTGGCCCCGATGTGTCTTCAATATCTGACGCTATAGTAGTAAAGCTTAGTACATCCCCGGTGAGTTCGTTACCCGCATAATCACATAACGTTATTACCGACAAGTCATAAAGAGTATCAACAGTGAAGTTTTCTTTACCGGTGATTGTAATTGTTTTGCGATCACTGGCCAGTGCGATATTAATATCAACATTAGCTCCACCTGTTTTTAATACAATATTGTCAGAATATAAGCAGGCGTCACTCAATGGTTGATCCATTACCAACACAATCTGCCCATTGACAGGCATTGTTGTATTACCATCTGCAATACTGGTTTTATTTATCATCGGATTCGTGGTGTCTGTTGTATCACCTGTTGTAAAGTAACGGTAATTGTTTTGGGCAATTAAGTTACCTGCCATATCAGTTAGGTAAGGAGAGTACCCAACATATAGGTAATGGCGTGTATTTTCATCCAATGCTTCAGCAGGGGAGAACCCTAAACGTAGACCGTCGGCAGACAGTGCCCATGTTCCCGCTATATTTAATCCAGTCGTGTTATTCCATAGGCGGAAGCTGTTTTCATCAACCGTGGTACGATCCACGCGTTCATTGAAGGTGACCTCTAGTAATGGATTTAACGGAACGTTTTGAGTGTTGTTAACCGGAATACTCCATGTTTTAATCCCACTTGTCGCTAAGTCGACAGTTTCACCTGTGACGAATGTTAATGCTAAATCAGTTTCTTGGGCATTCCCACTGATATCTTCTACACCGGAAACATCGAGAGTATAACTGGTGTTTGGTGTTAATAACTGTTTAGGCGTAATATTTAGCAGCGTTCGGCCACGTGTTAATGAGACATTAACCGGGATAACTTGGTCTGCGCTATCTTTTAAACTGACAAACGGCATTCTTATCGGGTTTAATATTTCATTGTAACGGACTTTAAGTTTCACATTGGTAGGCACGTTAGTTTGGCCATCAAAAACGGTACTACTTTGCACCAGTGGACCTAGGGTATCTTCATCAAAGCCCACGGTAAAGTAGCGATAATGGTTACCTAAATTGTTGCCGCTTAAGTCACGCATTGAGTATGCGTAAGTGTAATGACGTGAACCTGATTCGAGCGCCTCATCAGGAACAACCGTTAAGCGCTTACCGTCTGGAGATAGCTCCCATGAGCTGCCTACGTTCTCACCGGTATTGTTATTCCAAATGTAAATACCTGAATTGGTGGCGCTAACAAAATCAATTGGCTCACTAAATATCCATTCTATTTGAGGGGTGGTTGGAACATTTTGTTGGTTATTGAATAATGCCGTGTCAATAACTGTCGGGTTGATAAAGTCAGGTCCGCTTGCTGTATTAAATGTAGCAGAGGAAGGAATCACGATATTGCCAGCCAAGTCGGTCACTGCATCGATTGTTTCGGTAATTTCAGTACTAGGAGCCAATGGAGTCCGGTGGTTATATTTAACCACGGTATTATCTTCGCTAAATTGCACATTGACTTTATTGTTGGTTGCCACATCAAAGCTGAGACTATTGACTGGCTCGTCAAAGCGTACAGAGAATTGAGCATTGATACCAACCCCGTCTTCACCTGATGGTGGGCTCATCGCGGAAACTGATGGCTGGCTATCGTCAACTGCAGAATCAGCGAATGTATTGAAGTATGTGGCATAGTTTGAAGCAAGGTTATCACCATCGGTATCTAAAATATCGACTGAGAACCAGAGGTAGTATTGATTTTCAGGAACCAGCTCTTCATCTGGAGTTACCTGAATTATTTTTCCACTTGCATCTAAGCTAATGCTCACACTGAGAGCTGCCCAATCATTAGTTACATCTGAGAGTGTTACAGTAGTTGATGACAATGATGAAGCATCAATTTCTTCAGTGAAACTGGTGAGTAAAATAGGGTTAAGAGGTGTCCCTCTACTGCCACTATTTGGGTAGTAAGCAGTTGGGTAAGGGCGCGAACCTGTGCCATCAGAAATATCCGCCATCACGATAGAGCCACTGTAGTTATGTAGTGGGTTATCTGATTGATCAGTGATATTCGTATTTAGGTAGAATGTTGTTCGTTTACCTGGGGTGAACCCACCCTCTTTAGTTATTGTCATCACTCGGTTATCACCAGAAAGTGATAGAGATGCCTCAGTTAAGACACCATCTTCTTCAATGGTTAAACCATTATCTAGACTAGTGCTATCGAGAGGTTCGGATGAATAAAGCGTGATAGCATCGAGATCTGTCCATCCAGTCGACCCATTACTTGGCACTTGACTAATGATCCGAGGTCTTGCGTTGTCATTATCAATAATACCTGTAGTAAAGGAGCTCACGTAAGGGGTCAATGAGTTACCTGATAGGTCTGTTACCCCATCGTTTAGTACGACGCTAATAAGAGCGTTTTGCGGTAAGGATGCGGTTAAGGTTAACTGCTGCCCATCTGTTGAACGGAAAATCGTTGGGTTGATTACAGCGCCATTATGGAACAAGGCAATGTTATTTCGGACTAAACTCCCAGCTGCCATTGGTTCACTGAAATTAATGACTATGGATTGCGTTGGACTTGTATCGGTGGCATCACTTGCTGGTGATATTGCAGTGATCGTCGGTGCCACGGTGTCGGCGGCTACCGCAGTTTCAAAATATTTCGTACTGCCCCAGCGAGTATTACCCGCTAAATCAGGGACGTTATAATATAGTTCTACAGTATAACGAGTACTGCCTAGTAGGTTAATACTCGGGTTAAAGGTGATTGTGTCATTTGTGACGACATAATCACCAGGAATAGTTATGCCTCCACCCTTAACTGGTGGCGCAGATCGAACATCCACTGCTTCATCATAAACCATGACGATTTGATCCAGACTGGTGACTACGTCGGTGGCCGTATGTGCTGGTGATATACTGACAAGACTCGGGCCAGAGGCATCTGGATCGGTTGATGCAGAAGTCGTAAAGTTGATGCTATATGGGGTAATGTTATTACCAGCGTAGTCACAGATTCCATCAAGAGTGACGGTATAAGCGGTTGATACATCAAACCCTGAAACTGAGGTTATGATAATGGTTTTACGATCGCTGTCGAGCACAGCATTGAAATCATGATTAACCGCGCCAGATGCGACCGAGACGCCATTAGTGAGATTGCACGAATCACTCAATGGTTCGTTCAATGTTAATAATACTCTACCGTTAACTGGTACCATGGAATTACCATCTAAGAAGTTGGTCGCAGACACTGCAGGCGCCGCATCATCTTCTGTGGTACCCGTGGTGAAGTAACGATAGTTATTCTGGGCGACTAAATTACCGGAAAGATCGGTAAGGTAAGGTGAATATCCTACATAGAGGTAATGGCGTGTATTACTTTCCAGTGGTTGCTCTGGAATGAACTGCAGGGTCAAGCCATCATTGGATAGTAACCAAGTTCCAGGCACATTAAGCCCAGTTGTGTTATTCCATAGATAGAAACTATTTTTATCTACAGTGGTTGAGTCGATACGTTCATTAAAGGTAACTTCTAATAATGGATTTAGTGGGACATTTTGCGTATTGTTCACAGGAATGCTCCAGCGAGTAATAGCTCCCTTAATTAAATCAACACTGTCACCTGAACTAAAGTTAATAACAAGCTCACCTTCTTGAGTATTACCGCTGGTGTCTCTCATGCCATTAATGCGTAATTGATAATCACTCATTGAGGATAGTAGCTGTTTTGGCACAATATTTATGGTTGTTCGACCACGAATAAGATTGATATTAACCCCAACCTCTTCACCTGCGGCATTTTGTAAGCTAACACCTGATAAGTTCAGTGGGTTTAAAGGTTCATCAAATTGAACGTTTAGTCGAACATTAGTGGAGATTCCTGTTTCGCCATCATTGATTGTTGTCGTGATAATTGAAGGGGCTGTAGCGTCAGACTCCGTTCCAGTGGTGAAGTAACGATAATGATTGCCTAAATTGTTGCCACTTAAATCTCGCATGCCATAGGCATATTGATAGTAGCGGCGAAGCACGAGCAGAGGCTCTGTTGGTATGACTATTAAGTGTTTACCATTAGCAGATAGCTCGAATGTAGATGGCACATTTAAACCCGTTACACTATCCCAAATATAGATGCCCGAAGAGGTTGCACTATTTGGATCGATAGGTTCACTAAAACGCCATTCAAAGACTGGGTTTAAAGCAACGTCTTGTTGATTTTGGCTTATCGCCGTGTCTAACACTGTTGGAGCAATAAAGTCTGGACCGTTGGCTGTGGTAAAGGTTGTAGATTGAGGCACGATTCCATTGCCAGCTAAGTCAACCATTAATGGCGCTGGTTCAGTATGCTCAGCGAGCGGTGCTAAAGGTGCTGGTAGTTCATATTTAACCACTTTGTTTGTTTCGCTAAACTGTGGATTAACTGCAAGTTGATAATCAAAGGAGATAGGGTTCATTTGTTCATCATAACGCACTGAGAACAATGTGTTGATGCCGACGGCATCTTCTCCTACTGGCGGGCTCATCACTTCAACGATTGGCTGTCTGTCATCAAGCTCAGAATCAGCATCGGTATGGAAGTAGGTTGCATAATCACTGGCAATGTTATCACCATCAGTGTCTAAAATATCAACGCCAAACCAGAGATAGTACTGATTATCGGCGACAAGTGGTTCGACAGGGGTGACTTTGATCACCTTGCCGGTACTATCTAGACTCGTTGTGATTGGCAGCTCAATCCAACCACCAGTAACATCAGATAAAGTGACGGTAGCATCAGTCAGACTAGATTCATCTATTTCTTCTGTAAATCTAGTAAGTAACACTGGATTAAGAGGTGTTCCACGGCTTCCATTGTTTGGATAATAGGCTGTTGGGTAAGCTCTATCTCCAATGTTATCAATACTGACCCCCATATTGAAGTAACCGTTGTAGGCATGAACTGGGTTACCAGAGTCATCCATTAAGTTGTTGTTCCAGTACACTTGAACTAATGCACCTTCGGTAAAATTAGTTGCTTTGGACACTTTAATGGTTCGTCCATCACCAACAAGGGAAATATCAACATCAACGAGTACACCATTCTCCGCGAGGTGGAAACTCTCCTCAAGTGTTGAACTATCCATAACATCATTGGTATAAAAATAAACGTCACTCATATTTAACCAGCCACCAGAACCATTAGCAGGTACTTGTCGAATAATACTTGGGCGTGTTACATCTGTATCAAATACACCTGTCGTAAACGAGCTTACAAATGGTGCTATTGCATTTCCTGATAGATCCGTTACTGCATCGGTCATGACGACACTAATTAATGATGAGTGTGGAAGTGAAGCGGTTAATGTCACCTGACGGCCATCTGCAGAGCGGAAAATACTGCTATTAATGATGCTGCCATTAGAATAAATAGCAATATTATTGCTAATGAGTGTGCCAATGTTCATCGGCTCATCAAAGGTTAAAACAATAGGTTGAGATGGGTTGGTATCCATCGCGCCATTATTTGGCGACATGACCTGCACTGTTGGGGTAATAATATCTGTTGTTGCTTGTGTATCAAAATATTTTGTACCTCCGTATCTTGTATTACCAGCCAAGTCAGCAACATTGTAATACAGACCTGCGGTATAGCGAGTTTCACCTAAAAGGTTAATGCTCGGAGTGAAAGTTATAGTACTACCGTCAACGACATAGTCACCCGGCAGTGTAATGCCTGCTCCAGTGATCGGTGGCATCGAGCGGATATCAATATTTTCGTCATATTCCATAACAACAGTTGTCGTGACTGAGACGTCAGTTGCTGTATGGGCTGGAGTAATACTAACTAACGATGGGCCTGTGGTGTCATTTGTTTCAACATCCGTTGTGGTAAATGACATGGTAAACTCACTTAATGCGTTGCCCGCATAGTCACACAGGCCAGCAACTGAAAGTTGGTAAGTTGTCTCGGTATCAAATGGTTCTTCCCCCATGATAGTGATAGTTCTACGATCATTGGCTAATGAGGCTGTGACCGGGGTAGGGGTTTCTCCTGTCATTAATTGTATAGAGTCCGCTAAAGAACATGCATCACTTATCGGTTGATCAAGGGTGATAATGACTTTGCCATTAATTGGCATAATGGTATTTCCATCAAGCATATTAAGCGATGATACTTCAGGTGCAGTAGAATCTTCAGCGTAGCCAGTGGTGAAGTATCTATAACGATTCTGCGCCACGATGTTTCCTGCAAAGTCCGTGAAATATGGTGAGTAACCAACATAGAAGTAGTAACGTCTATTTTCTCGTAATAAATCGTCTGGAACCAAGGTTAGGGTTGTACCATCCTCTGAAATGGTTCTTGTTGCACTAATTCTTAATCCTGTGGAATTATCCCATAAATATAAGGAGTTAGAGTTAAGTGTTGTCGGGTCGATTGGTTCAGATAAGGTGACAGAAAGTATTGGGTTAAGTGGGACGTCTTGGGTGTTGTTGACAGGTATGCTCCAAATTGAGTCACTGCCTGTTGTCGTGTCACTTTCTTCGCCCGTGGTAAATGACACTTGATAAGAATTAGCCAGTAAATTTCCACTTGAGTCTTGTACGCCATCGATTAGGAAAACGAAATCTTCATTGGGGTCAAGGTTTGTGATTGGACTTAAAATAACTCTTCGACGGTCAGAGCTAATGTCTCGTGTCACTGCAATTTGAACCCCTAACGCTGTTTGTAATTGAATTTGTTGTAAATACAATGCATTAATTGGTTCATCAAATAACACAGCTAACTTAGCATTAATAGGAAGGTCAGTGGCGCCATCATCAATTGTGGTACTGATGATTTCTGGCCCTGTCCCATCGGGCTCAAATGAAGTATCAAAATAACGACTAGTCCCTATTAATGCGTTACCAAATAAGTCTAATATACCGGTTGTGATATAAACGTAATGGCGTCGGCCGACCAAGAACGGAACGTTAGGTGTAAAAGTAATTGCAGACTTATTATCTGCAACTTGTAAGACTCCTCCAATACGTTGCCCGCTGGACTGATCGATCACGTACATGGTGTCTTCAGTTACGGTAGTCGGGTCGATTGGCTCGTTGAGAATGACGGTGACAAGTGAATTAACAGGTATTTCCGTTGAGCCATTCAGCGGGCTAATGTCAATGACGGTTGGGCGTTCTAAATCAACACAATTTCCCGTTGTGAACGTAGATGTGAATTCGGTGGCTAATACATTACCAGCCTCATCTTTGACGCCGGCAACCTTGATAGTGTAATCACTGTTATCTTGTAGTAGTCCTGTCGGGCTAAAGAGGATTTCAGTGTTGCTAGAAATTAAGCTTAAAGAGCCGTCAGTGGCAGTCGCCCCATCTTTTAATAACATTAAACTATCGGCCGTGATGGAGTTGCGTAATACTCCTTCGTTAAAGGTCACGGTAATCGATTGATTTTCACAAATATCAAGTGCTTCATTTAACGGGTCAACTAAACTAACTAAAGGCGCGGTAATATCAGGGTTTAATGGGTCTGTTCCTGCGGCAACTTCTGCGCCATCAGTACGCTCATCATCATCTGAATCTGAGTCATTCGGGTCAGTGCCGATATTTATTTCATCGCCGTCAGGTAACCCATCGTTATCGCTATCAGGATCTTCTGGATCGGTGAACCAAGTAAATACTTCTTCGTTATCGCCAAGCCCATCATTATCACCATCTGGTTCGATTGAAAGTAAGGTGACTTGGTTTTCAATGTTGTTCCCAAAGTCGACGGCTTCAACAAGAATGTTTAATGTGTCTGAGTCGTCAGGCACCAGAACAGGAGCTTCATAAGGTCGGGTGGTATCGGTTAGTAAAAGTGTACCATTGACAGTAAAGTTAACGGCAGCGACAGCGACGTCGTCTGACGCTTCAACGCGAACCAGCACTCGACTATTTTCAACAACCACCCCTCCATCAAGTGGAGCGATTATCTCAACAGTTGGTGCTATTCCTTGATTGTCATCAAGTACACGATATTGTGATATATAGAGCTTATTACTGCCTGTTGAATATGCAAAGGCTGCATCGAGTGACAGGCCCACGGCATCCCGATCACCAAACTCTCTGATGTCGATAACGCCTTGAAATATCGAATTTAACGGATCAAAGATATTAACGTAAGGAACTGCGTTGACAAATAATATATCGGAGAAGAAAGCTAAACCATTGGTTAATTCAACGTCAGATGGATAAAACCGACTATCACTACCGACTATGGAGGGTTTTAAAGGGTCAGAAATATCAACGACTTTATAACCACAGGTGTAACATGCTACATAGGCATAATCACCGTCCATTACGACGGCGCGAACATTACCGATATTAATACTCCCTAAGCGCATAGGTGAGCTAGGATCGGTTATATCGGCAATGATGATTGAAGATGAACTGGCTATCACTGCTCTATCATTTTGAGCATCAATACCGATGACGTTGCCTAACCCTTCTAACTTAGCCAGGCTAAAGGGGGTTGTATTGTCGTTAACATCTATGATCTCCATGCCGCCGCTACCATTGGCGACAAAGAGTAAACCGTTTTGTACTGCCAAATCTACGGCGTTACCAGCAGTTTTGATGTTAGATATAAGTGCTGGCTCTAATGGATTACTCACATTGATAATGTCGATTCCACTAGCTCCCGCAGCGACATAAGCTGTCATTCCGACAACTTTAACATCCACAGCACTGCCAGTTATGGCCTGAGTTGCAACTAGCTCAGGTGTTTCTTTTACGCTGGTGTTTACGATGTGCAAGCCACCTGCACCAGCGGCAATATACACATAGTCACCTTGAACGTCAGTATCGTGGCCATTGCCAGTGAATGTCAGTGAAGCAATCCCAACAGGTTGAAAGCTTTCAACCGTTACAGGAATATCAAGAGATAGGTCAAATAGGCTAACGGTGACTGTGGCATTACCTTCAGCCCCACCAAAAATTTCACCATCACTTAAACCAAAACTAACGATACTGAGATCAGATGAACTATAGGCTGTACCATTCCCCTTTGCGGTCACATCAAGTTGTGATCCATCGAGTATTGTGGCCATGACTGTTAATTGCGTGCTGACTTCACTATCAATACCATTAAAAGTCATGACAACATTGGTTGGCGTTGCAGAAATTGAGACGATAGCGTCTTCAAAGTTATTACTGCTGTTATCACTTGGATCTGAGCCTGTCGTAATTTCAACAGAATCAGATAAACCATCACCGTCACTATCTGATAGTAGAGGGTTAGTAATAAAGCCATCGTCACCTTCGATTATTTCTTCGCCATCTTTTATTCCATCATCATCACTATCGGCTTTAGTTAAATCGGTGCCGGCATTATATTCATCTAGTGCACTTAGACCGTCGCCATCAATATCTTCAAACGCATCTGCAGGGTCGTTGGGATCGAGACCATTTGAAGTTTCATAATCATCGGGTAAACCGTCACCATCCTGATCACCGGTAAAGCTGATTCGGACCAGCCGCGTGGCAATAAGGCCGTCTTTATCTGCACTTATTAGTGACTGACCGCTACCTGTGGCAGTGAGTAAACCGTTAGCATTGACAGAAACAACGCCTGTATTGGAGCTGGTATAGTTTATTCCAGAACCGCTATTGGTGACATCGTCGGTCAAACCATCAGGGTAGGTGGCTGTTACTTGTAATTGAAAGTTTTGCCCAAGTGAAGTGAGCGTAATTTGATTTGATGAGAAAAAGCTTAAGTCAGCAGGAACGGGTTCTTGCTCGGCAAACATTATGTCACCAACCGGGGTAATACCATTGGTGATTAGATTGAAGTAACCGGATTGACCAGACGACGTGCTTCCATCTTCATTGATACAAGTCGCACGGGCTTTGACAGCCCCTTGATTAGAGGGCACATTAGGGAGTGACCACCCCCCATTGGATGCAACTTGGATCGTGCGATTGAGTATATTAATAACACACTTGTCATTAAGTTCAACGGCAAATGAATGAGAAGATAAAGCAATACTTAACGAAGTCAAAATCGTAAACACTGCTTTGATTTTATTTAGATTATTCATAACTAAGTTACCGTTTTAACGTATACATAGAATAAAAAATCAGTAAGCTTTGGTTTAATCGATGGACAATATATTCAAATGATTATTCATCAATTATCAAGGTTTGTTTAATTCATAAACCAACAGCTATAACCACTGTGAAATCTCTTCTTTTACTCGAATATTACGTTCTACATTACCGAAACAAATATCTGAATCGACGATCGCTTGCTTTTGACCGTCAATAACAAGGTAAATTGCGCCTCCACGGGCGTATTGTCCTCTTCCGTAAACCATTTCAACAGACTCTATATCTGTTAAAGAAAACCGCTGCTCTTTAGTACCCAAAATACTCTTAACGACTAATATCGCTTGATTGTTTTGTTTATTAAGCGACAGTTTTTTATGTTTTTGAATAATCATTCCGATTAAACAAATTGAAGAGAAGATAAAATAGTCAACTGCTTTTAGTTGTTTTGCTTGTTCAACAAGTAGTACCGCTGACCAAAAAATTAATAGAAATAGTACACACAAGCCAAAGACGCATTTTGGAAATGAACTGACCATGAACTGTGTTGTGTCTTTTTCTATTGTTACTGCCATAACATTATTTCTTCTCTATGACTTAATGATGTTGTTTTTTAACTTTTTATAGAGCAACGAATCCATAAACGGTTGGTCTATTCGCCAACGGTTATTTTCAAGTGTAAATGGGATCAAATAATACTCAGATGCAATGTTTTTTAGCTCCACACCAATTAATACTCGCTGCCCTAAAACAATAAAATCTTGTAACTGAGCAACCGTGTTTTTGTTGAAGCGACCCTTCCAATAGTGGAAGGTACGTTGGGCTTTATTTATCGCTAACTTTTGTGTCCAGTCTTGCTGCGTTTCAATGCTCCATAGACCTAACCACCATTCAAAATCGTCGGCAAGAATAGCGGATAGAAAGTGAACTAGTTGTGTATCCGGCCCATTGTTAATATCAATAGATTCAGTGATAAAGTCAGATAAAATCACATTTTGATATTTTTGATGGTGAAAAATAAATTCTTGAGTGTAGGTAAATGTTTTTTCGCCTTGATCATTATATTTACGCTCAATACTTTGTGCGGTCGATGACCACAGTACTAACGTTGATATTGCGATTAACATTACAAGAGAAAGATAATTCTTAGCTAAATTATTCATAAATCACCTTCTCGGAGTCAATACCTTCAACCCAAGGGCTAAACCGAAGTAGTGGGCTTTGTCTGAGGTCTAAACTTACTAACCAATCATTACTTTCCTTTTTTAAAACAACAGGTAAATCGAGGTAACTTTCTTTACCATTAGGGTTAGAAACGTTATAAACCATCACAATGTAATCGTTGTAAATCACTTTTTGTTTTAGCCGAATTTTTCTGCCGACAAACTTTTCTCGCCACACCTTTTCCCAGTAAGGTTGGTCAAGGCCTTTCTGTTGGTAATATTGCAGTGCTAGTTGTTTTGATGAAGGTTGCCAAGTATCTAACCACCATGAATAATTTACTGAGCTAATTGCGGACATTCTTGAAACAAAAGAGTCATCAGCAGAATCCAATGAAGCATATTTACGTTGTACCAAATGAACCTGATTATGGCCTTTATGTGGAGTGTAAAGGTGATAATCAAATTGTGTTTCAACGATCAAACTTTTCTTTTCTGGCTCTGAAGCGGGGTATGTAGGAATAACCCATAGCAGTTCAGCTGCATGTGTTGAACGAGTCATCATGGTCAACATACAGGCCAACAATAGAATTAACATTTGAGAAAATACGGTCACTTGTTTCAAATCTCACTCCTTAGATTATGTTGATTAAACATTATTCTGGCATCGGGATATTAATTATTGCGACACTCGCTGAATTAGCAACAACCCAAGATTCTGACGCACCTATTTCGACCCAAGAGCCTTCTGCTACAACAATTTCTGCATTTAAACTAATACCATTATGACCAATGGTACCTTTGATTGCGGTACAGTCGACAGAGGCTTGGGCATTAACACCCGTTTTAACTGTGCCTTGAATTCTGATAATGTCGCAGGGACGTTTTTTCCCATCTGGTCCACAAGATATTGGCGATGAGGCAGGGTTTGGAACACTGCCAAATGGGCCTCCGCCGACACCAATATCAATGGTGACACTGCCACCCCAGCAGTTTTTGTCTTCACATTCTTTTTTCACTCGACTGATGGTGAGTTTGCCACTGACACCGAAGGTAAAGCGAATGCCATATTTGACACCAATTTCTTTACCGAAAACTCGAACTGTATAATCTCCTGAGAAAGGCGGAATAGTTGGAATCCATTCATTATCCCATTTACTGATTGCTGCGGTTCCAGAGTCGGTTTCTTCTAAGGTTGTGGCACCATCTCTTTGGGTACAACAGACTTCTTTTTTCGTATTACTGTATTCAAGTGATACTTCCGGTAGCTTTTTATTAGAGCCTAGAAGAGTCAATAATTTATTGATATCAGCAATTAAGTTTTTCATCCCATTAAAGGTAATCGTAGTACCGCCAAGTTCATTATCCGGTTTTTTCGTTTCTTTACCGTCTTGGCAGATAATACACTTATCATCGTCTGGAACATGTCCGTCAGGTTTAGCCTCTGGACCGTCTTCACCACAGGTCGTACATTTTGTTTCGTCAGTATTGTCAGTGACTTTTACAGGACTTCCATCCTCGCAGCTAAACTTCTTACAATCGCCCACTTTATCATCTTCTGGTGCATCTGCGTTGTCATTGACTGTGACTACACCGCCATCAGAACATTCTGCTTTCTTACAATCCCCAACTTTATTTAAACTTGCTAAACGAGGGTCGCCGGAGGCGGGCACGCAGTTACAATCACCATCACAGTCTTGACAGATAGGGCAATTATGCGCACAACTTTGTCCTCCTGGTTGAGAGCCACAATGCCAGCCTGCTTTAATTACACCAACTCCCGGGTTGGTCGTTACAAGAGTGCCATCTTCACTGACCGTGCCTAAGCCAATGGCAACAAACTCTTCCAAGTCATGATCAAAAGAATACATTTCAACTTGTGCCCCGGGTTCATGGGCATCAACATTAGGTAAGGTGAGCTTAGCAGGAGGTGAAAACTTGGTGCCAGTTGGCTGAATGGTCACAATAAATTTAGGCTGCATTCCATTCGGTGGTGCCATCGGCACTGTGCCAGCATTGACTGGGGTGACAGAAATATATCCCTCTTTATCACCATTTGGGAAAGTGACTGAGTCTTTGGCAATTTCTAGTTTAAAGCCTGGGTATTCTTTTAGCTCTAATACAGTATCAGCCAAACCTGCATAAACGGCATTTTCAGTGTCTAGCTTGACCATGTAAATAGGTGATGGGAGGGGATTATCGACCCCCGAAATGGTTACTAAATTGAAACTTAGTGACGGATACTCACCTTCATTTGTTGCTGTTGAACCATCGGCAATAATATGAAGAGGGCCAATTGGGGCTTGTTCTATGGTGAATTGTCCAGAGGAGTCACTGATGGCTTCACGGTTACTACCTTCAATGCGTAATGTCACCCCTGGAATAGGTTCCTCTTGATTATCAAGTACAACCCCACTTACTTTCGTGAGACCCGCTTCAGCAGGAATAAAGGCCGTCGCGCTAAACCCTGCAGTAATCACTTTCCCTTCTGGTGCATCCACTAATGTTGCGACAACCCTCTGGGCATCGATTCCTGTCAGAGAGCTTAATTTAAATAACGTTGACGCACGCCCATCAGAGTCTGTTTGTACCTCGTAGGATTGCAGGTCGTTGCTTAATAAACCCTCGCCAACGGTTACATCAAATTTTACTCTGGAATTTGCGACAACATTAGCACCAGCATCTGTGACAACCACTACCAATGGTTCAGGTAAATTATTTCCTACCGAGCCGCGTTGATTGTTTCCCGAATTGACACTTAATTTATTACCTATTTCACCACTGGCTGAAGCACTAAAATCAACTTGGCTTACATAACCTACCACGGCTGCGGTTACTTTATGATTTGAGACACCGGCACGCGCACCGACTTTAAATCGGGTCGAAGCAATCCCGTTTACGTCAGTTTCTACAACAACAGCTCGCCCTTCATTATCGGTTCCTGCTCCAACTGCGCCTGAACCTTGAGAAACCCTAAAGACCACAGCAGCATCTTGTACTAATTCATTATCATCATTAAGTACACGAACTTCGAGTGGTTCTGCTAATTCTGTTTTTATCACACCGGTTTGTTGTTGGCCTCGTGAAAGTTCAACACGTTTACCAACGATGACTTCGTAATTAAGCTTAATATCAATACTGCTAACATTCCCGACTTGATCAGCACCATTGACTGTTATGGTATTTTCCCCTTCGATAAGTGGAACATTGGCGGCAGCATAGGAGCGATTACTGATAGTTGTATCAATGCCGTTAACGGTTACATTAGCTTGATCTTCCTCAATTGTTCCCCGCACAATATCATTAACTAAGCCTGTAATTGTTACTGTGTTGGTAAAGACTGTATCGCCATCTTTATGCGAGTCGATAGTGAGGAAGGGAGGTGTTTGATCCAATGAAATTGTAACGATATCTGTTTGGATAAGGTTGCCTTTTGTCGCCTTAACCTCAATTGTATTTGAACCTTCAGTTAAAGTAACTTCGCTTGAGAAGTTACCACTGTTATTAGTCACCGTGGTTCCGTTTAATGTTAATGTGGCATCGGCAGGTACGGCAGTACCAGAAACTGTGATTGTCGATGTGCCTACGGTGGTCAATGATTTGGGCGTGTTAATGGCGACATTAATAACGGGGGGAATTTCATCTACATCTAAGATTCCGTCACCATCATCGTCATCGTCCGCAGCTAAGCCTAAATCTATACAAGCTTGGTCACAATCATCGGGTCTGCCGTCAGCATCTGTATCAACTAACCCCTCGACTGATATTAAAGGAAAGGCATCATTTTCATCTAAAACTTTGTCGTTATCGTCGTCAGGGTCGGCATTATTGCCCGTACCATCTTTATCTGTATCTACACTCTCAGTGGCGTCTGTGGGAAAGGCATCGTTGGTGTCTAAGACTTTATCGTTATCATCGTCCTTATCGGCATTATTACCGATGCCATCTTTATCTGTATCGACACTTTCAGTGGCGTCTGTTGGAAAGGCATCATTAACATCTAAAACTTTGTCATTATCATCGTCATCATCAGCGTTATTACCAACACCATCCTTATCACTATCGACACTTTCTGTTGAGTCAAACGGAAAGGCGTCATCGGTGTCTAAAACGCTATCATTGTCAAAGTCTCGGCCTTCACCGATTGAAACCAAGCTTTCATCATTAATGATTTCGCTGACTGTTTTTGATATTAAAGCGCTATCTTGAATAATGACAAGGTCTTCAAAGTTTTGCTTTAATGTTTCATCTAGAACTAAAGCAAAGGTATCTTGAGCACCGTCTGGTAACGTAAATAGTGGGTTGTCGATAATAATTTTAATTAATGCTGCTATCGTCAACTGCTCTTGTGCATCGACCATTGCTAATAGTTGGTTGAGTTGCTCTTCACTTTCAAGGTTGTTACCGCTTAAATTTCGGTGGATTAGAGCAAGTTGTGCGGTTGTGACATTGGTAATGTTTAAACCAAAAAAGTTACTACTATCTATTTCTGATCCGGTTCCTGCTAGCGTTGCCAGGCTGTTAAAAGTTGGCAGTTGTGACACTAAAACTACACCAGGATGGCTATCACTGGCCCCTGTTGCTTTTAGTAATACTAATTTGTCAGTGTTATCCTCATCTACATCAATCATGATACTGTAATCGCCAACGGCATCAGCAATCGTCGAAAATGATTCTGTACCCACCGTAATTAGAACCGATGCATTAGCAATAGGGTTGTCGGTGACTGAGCCTGTTAACGTTAATTCACTTGATTTTCGTAATATGGTTACAGTATGACTTTTTGTGGCTGAAGCACCGTCGTTATCAGTGACAACAACTTTCAGCTCGATTGGGGTATCAGCATTTACATCAATGGCTTGAAATGAGACGGTTGCTGAAGTCTTTCCTGATAGCGTGACTTTTTTATCTGAAGTGACTGACCATAGATAGGAGGAAATTGAACCATCCGAGTCAGTTGCTTGTGCAGTAAGAGAAAAATTATTGCGTTCTTGAACGGTCTTTGAACCAATAATTTCGACGGTAGGTGCATTATTAGGGTCGGTAGTTGACTTTTTACTGTCTCCACCACCCCCACACGAAATCAAGAAAAAACTTAAAAATAATGCACTTATAAGGTAATAGAGTGATATCTTTTTATTTAGCATCACACTCTCCCATAATTTAGTTATCACTAATTATTGAGAACCAGTGTCGGGTTTAGTTACGCCACACCGGAAAAGCAAATACTTACACCTTCAGTTAGATCCACCTTCACTTGGGAAGTCGGATTGAAAATGTAAGTTCTAGTTACTTTCTTTAATTTTCTAAAAGGAAAGTATAGTAAAGAACCTTTGTTTTTTCCTGTTAAGTTAAAAATTAAATTCACTTTAAAACCCGCATTACAACTGCAATGTAGCGAAATTGTAGTTAAAAAGTAATAGAGTTAACGAGTTACAAATGTATTCGTCTTTAAAAAATCACGATAAACTTTTTTTCGCTGTTGTATCTTTTTTATTTTCTCTCCTCGCAAAATTCTAACCTATACTCAAATTAAACTTTGAGAGCTATAAATGCTTAAGATATCTCGTTATATCGTCTTTTTAGGGGTAGTTAGTTGCATGATTATTTATGTAGTCATTGTGCTGCAGCCAATTCCTCATAAAAAAATACAGGCGAGTGTTTTTTCGCCACTGGTCACTCAAAATACGTTGCAAAAAATTGTTTTTAAAGAAACTAGCTTACAGTGGCGAGTGCAAAACAAACATCAACAAGCATCAAAACAACTCTCTTCATTAACAGAGAGTATGGGAAGTGGTGTCTGTACTTTAGATATTAACCGTGACGGCTGGATGGACTTGTTTTTTGTTGGGGGCAGTGGTCACACCCGTTATTACGGTAAACAGTCGTGGTGGTCGAAAAATAGTGGCAATCGCCTATTGCTCAATATGAAAGGCCAATATTTTACTGATATATCTGAAGGGGCTGGAGTCTTGGAAATAACTCAAGGCATGGGGTGTGCGGTTGCTGATTTCAATAATGATGGTTTAACGGATTTATTGATAACTGGCATTGGAAAAAATCAACTATATGCAAATCAGGGCAATAGTACCTTTATTAATGTAACTGATAAGTCGGGACTATCTGGTAACCATTGGAGTATGTCTGCGGCATTAGGGGACTTTAACAAAGATGGCTTACTCGATATCTATTTGAGTAATTATATTGATTATAAAAAAGGAGCTCGAACCTTCGAACGTACCAAAGGTTTCCGGCCAACGACCGATATTGCATTTGATGCAACGCTTTATGACCCACAACCCAATAAACTATATTTAAACACAGGGCAGTTCAGGTTTGAAGATGTGACCAATAAAATGGAAGTGGCTAACGATTTAGGGCGCAGCGTGGGGGCTAAATGGTATGACATTAATAATGACTCTTGGTTAGACTTAATTGTGATTAATGCGCAAAAATCAGCAAATCAGGTATTTATTAATCACAAAGGTAAGCAATTCATCCGCGGTGGTGGTCAGTATGCGCCTTTAGAAGTCGCTTGGAGTCATGATTTATTGATTAATGATTTTAACAATGATCAACAAGACGAGTTTTTTATTAGTCGGGGTCTGAATTTTCCTGCTGTGTTTTTGAAAAACACAGCAACTAATGATGGGAATGATGGGAATGATGGAAAGAAACGATATTCATTTAAAAACCTCTCTTGGGAAAACGGGTTAGCTCAGGCTAGATCTCTTTCCAATATGTCATGGGCCTCTGTGAGTGCAGATTTAAATAATGATAGCTATCTAGATATTTTTGTTGCTCATGGCTTGAGTAGCCCTGATGTTGACGCGCCATTTCTCAGTCAGGGCCAAAAAAATAGCATTTACTTGAATAACAAAGAGAACGGTTTTAGCTTGCAACCACGAGCATTTGAGCAACACTTTGCCAATTCGTCACGGGGCGCTATCACCGCTGATTTGAATAATGACGGCGCAATGGAAATAATTGTTAGTAATAATAACAGCGATCTACAAATCTTTGAAAGTCAAAGTGGAAATACGAATAATTGGTTAGGAATTGAACTGCACTTAGAAAATAACTCTGAAGATGTCTTGGGCGCGAGTATTGAACTGAAAACCAACAACCTGACTTTAAAGAAAAATGTGCTGCCACAGCAAAGCTTTTTATCCCAAAGCGATTCGAGAGTCCATTTTGGGTTAGGAAAAAATGATGTCATTGAACGGCTAACAATCTTTTGGCCTGATGGTCATCGCTCTTCGTTTGACAATATTAAAGTGAATCAGTACATCTCGGTTAATAAACAAAACAGCCATTATGAGCAAGTTATAGGGAATGATGTTAACGACACGAATGCGGTATCAGATAATGTAACAATCAAAATACACGCTAAGTTAACGCCTCAGTCATTAAAGTTACTTTCAACAATTTTATTACAATACCCGCCCGACACAGTGATCGATGAATTGCTGGCCATCTGGTCAGAAAGCTCACCTCAAGTACAAGCATCTATTTTGTCGCAATTAGAGGGGCGTTGGGATAAGCGATTTTTACCAATAGTCATGGACGCATTAACAAGTGAACAAAGTCGATTACGGTTGTTGAGTGTTCATTTATTAAGGTTATCAGAGATTGAGAGTAGTGTTAATTGGCTTATACCATTACTCAATGACAGTGAGCCAGCCATTCAATGTGGAGTGGCTAAAACGTTTGAGTTTTATTTCAATGAAGAAGAAGCCGCTACCCACCGTAAGTTTTTAGCGCTGGTGCCGTTGATAAAGCATTTGGACTCTACAGATGATGATGTCAAAGTCTGTATCATTAATGCATTGGCGAGGGCTGAGAGAAAGCGTGCTGTTTTGCCTTTAATTAAGCTTATTAATGCCAACACAAACCCTATTGTGCAGTCTGCGGCGATTAGAGCTCTTGGGCTCATAAGAGATAAGAGGGCTATAAAACCTCTAGTTAAAATCATCAAAAACAATCAACTTGATGCTCAAGTGATTGCATCTTCGTTGATTGGGTTATCTCGGCTGGATTATCAGTTGTTGGTGCCATTACTCAGCAGAACCGTACTTGGTCAAAGCACTGCGACACAAGTTGCGGGCGTAGTGAGTGATAAAAATTATCAAATACTCTCGTATTTATTTAATCACCCTGATGGAGTTGTTTTTTCACATCACCAATTACAATCGTTATTAAACCAACTACTCCATCAAAACCAACCATCGCCTAATGAAAAAGAGCGGCTTTCTGTGGCAAGATTAAACGCCCTAGCAGCGGGAAAAACATCACAACATTATTTATTGATTAAGCCTTTTTTAACTCACCCAAACAAAAGAATTCAACGACATGCTTTAAAGTCGTTGTCATTATTTGGTGACTTAAACTCAACAAAGCTATTTGAGCAAGCGCTTTTAAATTTGCCGGTCCTTGACGTTATCAATGTGATCAAAGAGTTGGGGAGCGTAAAATTAACTTTATCAGGGGTATTCATCGAGCAGTTGCTGATGAGGGCTGATAAACAAGGTGTTCCAGTCGAGCACTTGATCGATTTATATCATTTTATTTCCAAAAAAAGCGCGACTCGACTGTTTGAACAGATGTTGACGGCGAAGCTCAATCAGTCAGAACTACAGACATTATTTCACCGTTGTACTAGCTCGAAGATACCATTTTCACTGCATCAAGGAGTCGACACTTCAACGTTTTCAAGCAAAGTTTTATTAGCTTATGCACAGTGTATTTTTTCTGACAAATCGCGTTTGTTTGCGAAAAAAGATAGGCAGCTCAGTTTGAAAAAAAATCACATTCTTCATCAGCTCTTATCTGATGAGTCATTATCGGAGAAAGCTAAAAATAATGTTCTAATTGATGGAGCTATATCTGACGCTTTGATTGCTAAAGCAACATTGTCAAAACGATTGCTATCGTTACCGCCCCCTGCTTACTTAGATGCTCTTGATGTATTGCATCGCCATCAACTACTCTCGAGCTTTCAAGAACTGTTATGGCAAAGGTTAACCGCTGAACAACTCGATACTGAAGTACGTTTAGCGTCAGCAAAACACCTTGTGCCTTTTACATCATCGAAAGTATTGGCCTATATTCATTCGAACTTCTTTACTCATGAATAATAAAATGAACCTGTTAACCCAAGAGCAAAAAATACTGCCAGCACTGTGGGCTGTCACATTGGCGTGTAGTGTGACAGGCGCTGCTACTTTTTTTATTAATAATCATACTGTCTGGATACAGTGGTCTGTACTTGTTCATATTGTCACTGGGGTTGCTTGTAGCTTGGGCTTGTTATTCTTTTTAGTGAGTCACTTTCGCCGGACTATCGCCTTTCGCCGAATCCGAGTGTTTACCAGTGGGCTGTTAATACTTTTTATCTTTATCGCTTTTAGCTATACCGGTTGGTATTTGTTGTTTTTGGGGCAAAAAGAAAGTGAGCATTGGGTTTACCTTACTCATATTATTAGCTCGGGCTTGTTTATTGTTTTTTTGGCTTTGCATCTCTTTTTACACCGTTTTTTATTACCTCAACGACGACGTGAAAGTGCAGAGCCTAAGTTTCCGAGTATTATTCATGGAACCAGTAAAGTGGTGTTATGGTTTAATGTGGCAATAGTCGGATTAATAATTGGTTTGAGTGTAGTTTATCAGTACTCGTTGAAAGCATACTCCACACAGCCTCAAGTAGATAACTATGAATTACCTTATGGACCACATCCATTTCGTCCCAGTCAAACGGAAAGTGCAACCAATACATTTATTGATAAGAGACAAATAGGTAATTCTCATAAATGCCTCGCTTGCCATGAAGATATCGGACGGCAATGGGTTGCTTCTGTACACAAAGAAGCAGCTTCAGACCCTACTTATGTGACCAATATTAAGACATTGGTAAATAGTAAGGGGATTACTGCTACACGTTACTGCGAAGGCTGCCATGCGCCAGTTGCATTACTATCAGGTGAACTGTCACCCGGAGGAAAACATGGTGCCGTGAGTGACACGATGGCTAATCAAGAGGGAGTGTCGTGTTTAGGTTGTCATGGGATAAATAAATTGGTTCATTTAAAGGGGGTCGCTAGTTATCAATTTAAACCTAAGCAAGATTATCTTTTTGCCCAGAGTAATAATGAGTGGCTAACTCGCCTAAATAATTTACTGATTAGAGTTAAGCCAGACCAGCATATTAAAGATCTGGGTAAGCCACTGTTCAAGGAATCAAAATACTGCTCTACCTGTCACAGTCAATTTATGGATAAAGACATGAATGATTGGGGGTGGGTAAAAATGCAAGATGAGTATGGCCAGTGGTTAGAAAGCCCATTTTCTAACCAGCATCAAGAAAACTTTTCAGATGCGAACGTGAGTCGTTGCCAAGATTGCCATATGCCATTAGTTGAGTCTAGTGATCCTTCGGCGGACAAAAATGGCAAGATTAGATCACATCACTACCCAGCAGCCAATACATTATTACCAACGTTACGTGGTGATAAAGAACAGTTAGCAGCGGTAAAGTCTTTTCTTCAAGCGAACAAATTACGTGTCAGTATTGATAAACCTAGTCGTCAAAACGCCTTACAAACACTTCATGCTGTAGATGAGCGGTTAAGGGATTCAAGTGAAGCACCGTATTATTATTATTTAGGTGAACAAGCAAAGATAAATATCATTGTGAGTAATCAAGGTGTGGGGCACAGTTTTCCTGGAGGGACTATTGATATTAACCAAGCATGGCTTGAGTTTATCGTCGTTGATGCTCAAGGGCGGGATGTGTTTGCTAGTGGATTGATTGACAGCAACAATTTTGTTGATAAAAAAGCACACTTTTATCGCTCGTTACCTGTTGATAAGCAAGGTCGCTTAGTTTGGAAACATGATTTATTTAATCGGGTAGGCGAGTCCTTCAAGCGGGTGATCAAAGCGGGTGAGTCAGATTTAGTCGCTTACGAGTTTGCTTTACCATCATGGGTTAAGTCACCGATTACTTTAACGGCAACATTAAAATATCGAAAATTAAACGAACGTTATGCTCGCTGGGCGTTAAAAGATAAATATGTCACCATCCCTGTTGTAAATATGGCATGGGATAGTCTCTCTATCCCAGTAAAAATAAGACAAGAGGTCGAAGACAATAGCCAGTAGTCTAAGAATTTATATGCTCATTTGGCGCAATAGCGACTTAATAACACTAGGATGGAGTAATGGGCGTGAAGGGTAGTTACATATACTCTGTTATTCTTACTATTAAGTACATAGGGTGGTGAGTTGCTGAATAGTTTGTAAGTAACCTTGCTCGTCATAAGCTTTTGATGATTGATTCATGAAACCGTGATGGTAAGGAGCAATCTGACAAGTTGTTTTTGTCGATTGGCTTAACTGTTGAGCGACGATCGCTACATCAAAGCTTGCTTCTTGTTTTGCAAAAATTATGGTGGTTTCGGTTTGAGGCTTAAGCTTCAAATGATGCCTAATCTGTGAGGGGTACAAACAAACTACTTGGCTGTGGTGAGGCTCTGGCAAGGCTGATAAGCGCCAAGCTACACTGGCTCCAGCACTAAAACCAACCACGAGTCCAAATTGTTGTTTGGCTAGTTCTTTGAGTGCCATCTCTAAAAATTGGTCGTGTCCGCAGTGAGTCATGAAATGGTGATATGCATCCTCTTCATTACCAAAACCAAGATATTGTTGCTGATAAGGGTCAACAATAGAGATGTTATGCCCCAGCTGAATAAAATGTTTTGTTATCAGGTCAGTGCTGTGACATAGACCAAAGATATCGGTGATAAATAAAATATTCATGTGTGTAATGACTTAGTTTGTTGTCTGAAGATATTAAAGGCTAATACTACGATAGATTAGTGTTGTTGTATAACTGATTAAACCTGTTATGTTTAGTTTAAAGATGTCGTTAAATTAGGTTTAATATAAATGGTTGCTCGTAAAAGTTATTTAAAAGCGGATATTGTCATTATCTATCAAGATAGTGATACGATTAAGCATGTTATTGAACAAGTCAGGCATTTAAACCTAAGCTTTCATCCTCTTAAATTCTCCGCTGATGCGGCGAATGAATTGGTGGCAATCCAACCTAAAATATTACTATTTTCGTCAAACCAACTGATCAAAAGCATCGAGTTTTATGTCAGCTTTCTTGAAAAACATGCTAAGAAGATGTCACAACATCGTGCGATTTTATTAACTGGCCATAAAGATTACATCAAGGCTTTTGTTGCATGTGAAAACGGCCTGTTTGATGATTACGCTATAATCAGCCCACTGAACGATCCGCACCGCTTAACATTAATTTTGTTAAAATCATTGCAGTTGGTCAATACACATAATCTAGATGGGCTCAGTGAATTGATGGCTAATGGCGAGCTGGAACTTGCCTCCTGTATCAGTCATGGTTTGGAGTTGAAAGAGCAATTACTATCAAGTATTAATCAATGTGAATCTAGCATTGTCGAAACAACCAAGCGAGTGAGTCAAGATGAAACGTTGGTTGAAGAAGTGGAGAGGGCAGTCAAAGAAGAGTTAAATCAATTGACTGGCGTGCTTAATAACAAGTTTGGTCAACTTATTGAGCAACTTTTAGATGTTGATAAAATTCAACGTGCAGTAACAGAGCGAATAGCTGCCCCTCATCAATCTCATTCTATTAACATTAATGGGGAGCAGGCCACAGCAACCTTAACAGATATCGATAAGCCGTTAAGTAGTGATAGTGAACGTACCAACAATAATGCTGACGGTATAGAGCGAACTATTATTATCGCTGAACCTTCTGAGCTCTTCGCTAAAGTGTTAGGGGAAATTTTTGAAGCACAAGGTTTTAAGATTATATATACGCAAGATGGCCCACAGACATTACTCGCCATCAAAAAACACCAACCAGATGCGCTGTTAACGGAATATGAGTTACCTAAATTAAATGGTTTGGATTTGACCACAAAGTTACGGACTTTAGGATTTAAATTACCCATCGTCGCACTAACTCAGGCAAAACATAAACCCTACATTGTTAAATGGATTCCGTTAGGCTTGAATGCTTACCTAGTTAAACCTTCCAGCCGAAGTGCCATTTTAAATACTGTTCTGGAAGAGATAAAAAACCCATGGCAAGTTCTCGAGCAGCAATTAATTGATGGAGACATCGAAATAAAATGGCACCCTCAATATTCTGTGGGTCACTCAGAAATGGACAAGCACCATCAAATATTATTCTCACTGGTCAATAAATTTTTTCATAGTCATGATGATCCCGATGTATTGAGTGAGATTCTAGCTCAGCTGACTCATTATATTGGATTACATTTTTCTGCTGAAGAGCAACTGATGGCACAAATACATTACCCCAAATTGGCTATTCATCAACAACAGCACCAAGACTTGGTGGATAAAGTTGAGCAAGTGGTTGAACGTGTGGATTTTAACGATGTTGATAGTCATAACCGCGTTGCGATGTTCCTCTACAAATGGCTAGCAAAACATATATTAAAGTCAGATATGGATTATAAAAACTATCTATGAACCGTTTAGAGTTGTTACGTTGTGCTTGCGATATAGCCTTCATCAACCTCAAGGGATGTTGACTCTGCAGCTGCTCTTGCTAAATCATCCACTCGTTCATTTTCGGTGTGGCCGCTATGACCCTTGACCCAATGCCATTGAACTTGGTGGCGTTGACATTGCTGATCAAGTTGCTGCCACAAGTCGACGTTTTTGACCGGTGTTTTATTGCTCGTTTGCCAATTGCGTTTTTTCCAGTTCACTAGCCATGATGTAATGCCTTGGCGAACGTACTGACTGTCTGTGGTTAAGCTAACCGCGCAGGGTTCTTTTAATGCTGATAACGCTTTAATTGCTGCGAGCATTTCCATTCGGTTATTGGTGGTTAATTGATAACCAGAAGATAGTTCTTTTTTATGGTTAGCGTAAATTAATAGTGCACCGTAGCCGCCGGGACCGGGATTTCCTAAACAAGAACCATCAGTAAATACATCTACCTGTTTCAGCTTGCTCATTGAGTTGTTACCATAGGGAATAATTTTTAAGAAGTATATCGTAAAGAGTATTGATATGGCAGAGCAAACATATAGCCGTCAGGTAGTGCTTGATACCGAAACAACCGGTATGAACCAAGCGGGTGGTCCCATTTATCAAGGCCATAAAATCATTGAAATTGGTTGTGTTGAGGTCATTAACCGCCGTTTAACGGGTCGACATTATCACGTCTATGTCAATCCTGGTCGTGCAGTTGATGAAGAGGCGTTTCAAGTTCACGGGATAAGTGACGAGTTTTTACGTGATAAACCGACATTTGCTCAAGTGGCCAGTGAGTTTGTTGAATTTATACAAGGTGCAGAATTAGTTATCCATAATGCGCCCTTTGATGTCAGCTTTATGGATTATGAGTTTGACATGCTTGGCCAAGGCATTCCTAAAACGTCTGAAATGAGCGGTATCCTTGATACATTAGTCATGGCAAAACAAATGCATCCGGGTCAGCGTAATAGCCTTGATGCTTTATGTAAACGCTATGGTATCGATAACTCCTCTCGAGAGCTTCACGGCGCATTATTAGATGCTGAAATCCTTGCTGATGTATATTTAGCAATGACAGGTGGCCAAACATCTTTAAATTTAGCCAATGAGGCCGAGAACGATGGTGATGGCGCTGCGATACAGGCCGTTAATCCAGCATTGGCACTAAAAGTTCTAGCCGCGACAGAAAGTGAATTAAATGCCCATACCGAACGGCTAGAACTAGTTAAAAGCAAAGGTGGTCAGTGTTTGTGGTTGGGTGAACCGCAAGAATAATTAATACAACAATAGGGGATAAGGTTGAGATTCTTAATTAGTTTACTTGTGTTAATAGCAAGCATGTCAGTACCGACCAAAGTGTGGGCTGCAACCACTGCTAATGAACAACAAAAGATTAAATTATTGTCAAATCGCTTTCGTGTCGATCAAGCTGTTGAAAGCATAATATTTATTATTGAGCGCAAGCCGGGTTCTGCACCGATAATTTTAGTGCGTCCTGATGGCAGTAAACTCTACTCCAATCGTAATGTCGAGAATGTGCGCTGGATGGATGGTAATTCAGGGGACATGATTGAGATCACAGGGCCGATGATTGGCCCGTGGCAGATCATCGGTGACATTTTACCAAGCAGTGAAGTGCGTTTAGCAACCTCCTTGTCATTAAAAATTGATCACATCCCAGATGAGCTATTTATCGGTGAAGATATCAAGTTGACAGCAAAGATAGAGTTTAATAATGAGCTGTTAGCATTGGGGCGTGTAGACGACCTAATTGGTTTAAATGTATTCCTACGCAGTAAAGATATTGTTGATAACGATAATTTTGGTGCGGGGACTTTTATTATTGGTGACTATACCGATAACGGTTTAGGTTTTGACGAGCGCCGTGGTGATGGTGTGTTCACTGGCCGATTAAACCTTGATAAACCTTACGGACCTTATACTTTACTTGTACGAGCTGAAAATAAAGTATTTGAGCGAGAAGTGTCACAAGAACTGTTTCTAAGACCTAAACCAGTAAAAGTTGATTTAATTTCAGCAGCGATAGGGGGGAGCTATGCATTACGCTTTATCACCAATGCAGAGGCGGTGGACTTAGCTGGGACTGCCATTCAAATTAAGGTTAAGCACCCTGATAACACCGTCGAACAACTTAGTGTTAATGGATTGGTTGCGAATCACTTATTTAGGTTAAGTAAAGTCAGTGCGCCTGGACGATATAAAATAGATGTGGATGTATTCGGTAAAACAACCTCTGGGCGAGATTTTAAAGTATCTCTTAAGCAGCTCAAATTTAAGATTGCTGCCCCGGCAGCTAAACAAGCAGAAGAAGAACAAATAACCTTTGATAAAGAACGTGAGGCTGAGTTTAAAAAACAGCAGCGCGCAAAGCAGTTAAAAGAAAAGCAGCAACGTGAAGAAAAACAAACATCCCTTATCATTATCATAGTCATGGTTAATGTAATTATCTTATTACTGGGTGGGTTATTGATGTGGTTCTTTTTACGCACCAAAAAACCAAAAGTGTCAAAAGATGATAAAGGAGATGATGCAAAAGAAAAGAAAAAGGCTGGCGACAAAGAAAAGGATAACAAGAAATAGCCTTTTTGCTCATTATTTGATTTTTTTGATGTTATTTTCAACGGTTAAACGATTTTTTTACGATAGATAAAAAAACTGGTTGACTAGAATTGGTCACATACGTATTATCCACCCCGCTGACAACGAGACGGCTTCTAAAGAAGTCTTTTAGTGAGCAACGATGGAAACATCAAGTAAGCGAAGCGGAGTGGTAGTTCAGTTGGTTAGAATACCGGCCTGTCACGCCGGGGGTCGCGGGTTCGAGTCCCGTCCACTCCGCCAATTACTTATGTCAACATCAATTATTATGCAGCGGAGTGGTAGTTCAGTTGGTTAGAATACCGGCCTGTCACGCCGGGGGTCGCGGGTTCGAGTCCCGTCCACTCCGCC